>JANLVB010000136.1:0-5228 GCA_031363785.1 Betaproteobacteria bacterium | reverse complement strand
CGTCCGCCGGCGGCCGGTCCGAAAAACTGACCTTGCCATCGGATCCGACAATGCGGTAGACGGTTTGTGCCTGCACTGAAACGGCGGCCGACGCGAGCAGCGACAGCAGCAGACAAGTCCTGAAAATGAAGGTCGAATGGTTCATGCACATGTTCCTTTCATGTCGAAACCGTAGTCCCCGCCATACCCTGGTGCCGCAACAATGCTTCCAATCGCGGCTCCCGGCCCCTGAATGCCTTGAATGACTCCAGTGCCGGCCTGCTACCACCGGATTCCAGAATCGCCTCGCGGTATTTTCTACCTGTTTCGAGGTCTGGCAAACCATCCGCCGCTGCAGTTTCCTCGAACGCTGCATACGCATCAGCGCTCAACACCTCAGCCCACTTATAGCTATAGTACCCGGCCGCGTAACCCCCAGCAAATATGTGGCTGAAAGTGTGGGTGCTGCGGCTCCACGTCGGTGGCAGCAACACCGCTACTTCGTCGCGCACCTGCTGTTGCAATTGCAGCAAATCGGCCGCGGGGTCATGGGTGGTGTGCAGCAGCATGTCGAACAGGGCAAATTCCACTTGTCGCAACGTCTGCATGCCGCTCTGAAAATTCTTGGCCGCGCGCATACGCTCAAACAACGGGCGCGGCAGCGGCTCTGCGCTGTCGACATGGGCAGTCATATGGCGCAGCACGGACCATTCCCAGCAGAAGTTTTCCATGAACTGGCTGGGCAACTCGACCGCATCCCATTCCACACCGCTGATGCCCGATACCTGCCGCTCATCGACCTGGGTCAGCAGGTGTTGCAGTCCATGACCACACTCATGGAACAGCGTGATCACGTCATCATGCGTCAGCAGCGCAGGTTGCTCCTTTCCGCGCATGGTGACCGGCCCGGCGAAGTTGCACACCAGATGGGCCACCGGGGTCTGCAATGTGCCATTGTCAGGGCGCAGCCAGCGGCCACGCACATCGTCCATCCAGGCGCCGCCGCGCTTGCCGCTGCGTGCCGTCGGGTCGAGGTAAAACTGGCCGACCAGGGTGCGGCCGGAGACACCGTCAGCGGCGACGCGCTCGATACGATAAAAAGAAACGCCGCCATCCCAGACTGCCGCTTCGTCGGGCAGGATGCGGACGTCGAACAGCGTCTCCACGATCTTGAACAGGCCGCTGAGCACTTTGGGCAGGGGAAAGTACTGCCGCACTTCCTGCTCGCTGAATGAGAAACGGGCTTCCTTCAACTTTTCGCTGACAAAGGCAATGTCCCAGGGCTGCAATTCAGCCATCTGCAATTGCTGCGCCGCAAAAACACGCAGTTCGGCCAGATCCTGTTGCGCATAAGGGCGGGCCCGCGCCGCAAGGTCGCGCAGGAACGTGACCACTTTGGCCGGTGACTCCGCCATTTTGGGCGCCAGCGACAGACTGCCAAAATCGGGGAAACCGAGCAGCAATGCCTTCTCCCGACGCAAAGCCAGAATCTCGCGCATCACGCTGCCGTTGTCGAATTTTCCGAGCCCGCCATCGGCCTGATCCGACGCCCGGGTGACATAGGCGCGGTACATGCGCTGGCGCAAGCCGGCATCTTGCGCAAACTGCATCACCGGCAGGTAACACGGCATTTTCAGGCTGAGCTCGAAGCCTGCCTGGCCCTCGGCTTGTGCCGCTGCGCGAGCTGCCTGCTGGACGTCGGCCGGTACGCCGGCGAGTTCCGCTTCGCTGGCGAAATAACTGAACTTGTCGGTCGCGTCCAGCGCGTTTTCGCTGAACTTCTGGCCCAGTTCTGCCAGACGCTCCTGTATCACGGCGAAACGGGCACGCTGGTCGCCGGTCAATTCTGCGCCACCCAGCACGAAATCCCGCAGCGCGTTGTGGTGCGCCTGGTGTTGTTCCACATTGAGTGATGCCAGATCTATCGCCTTGTACTTGGCATACAGGCGCTGGTCTGCACCCAGCCGGGTCCAGAACTCGGTGATCAAAGGCAGGCTGGCGTTGTAGGCGGCGCGCAACGGTGGCGAGTCCGCCACGCTGTTGAGGTGGCTGACAGCGCCCCAGGCGCATCCCAGGGCTTCGGTGGCCTTGTCCAGCACGGCGGCGATGGATTGCCAGTCTGCCGGGAAGTCGGCTGCCACCACAGTAAGCAATGCCTGCTCACAATCGGCCAGCAGGTGGCGCATTGCCGGTTCCACATCGGGCGGCGTTATGTCGTTGAAGGCCGGCAGGTAACCGGACCGCAGCAGGGCATTGGCCGCCGTGGTCGTCATGCCGGAATGGCCGCGGGTTGCTGAAGCGCCGCCGCAACGCGTTCGGCCGACTCCAGGGTGTTCGACAGCAGCATAGTGATGGTCATCGGCCCGACGCCACCGGGTACCGGGGTGAGGTAGCCGGCGACTTGCTGCACGCCGGCAAAGTCAACATCGCCACACAGCTTGCCCTCGTCCGTGCGGTTCATGCCGACATCAATGACGATGGCGCCAGGCTTGACCATGTCGGCTGTCAACACGTTGCGCCGACCGACCGCTGCAACCACGATGTCTGCCTGCAGTGTGTGCTGCTTCAGGTTCGCCGTGGCGCTGTGGCAGATCGTGACCGTTGCACTCTCCTGCAGCAGCATCATGGCCATGGGTTTGCCAACCGTGTTGCTGCGCCCGATCACCACTGCGTGTTTGCCGCGCAGAGTCACACCCGTGGACGCGATCAGTTTCATGCAGCCGTAGGGAGTGCAGGGATTGAAGCCCGGCGCGCCGGTCATCAACTCGCCCGCGCTCATGGTGGAGTAACCATCCACGTCCTTGTTGACCGCAATCGCCTCTATCACCCGGTGCGGGTCGATGTGTTTGGGCAGCGGCATCTGCACCAGGATGCCGTGGATGTTGCCGTCGTTGTTCAACGCATCGATGTGCTCAAGCAACTCCGCCTGCGACAACCGGGTATCGTACTTCTCGAATACCGAATACATACCGGCGTCTTCGCAGCCCTTGATCTTGTTGCGCACATAGACCTGGCTCGCAGGGTCATCACCGACCAATATCACGGCCAGACCGGGCCGCACGCCGCGTTCGGAGAGGGCGGCACAACGCCGTGCGATGTCCTGCCGCAGGTGGCGCGACAGGGCGTTGCCGTCGATGGTCTGGGCGATCGGTTGGTGCATCGTGGTCCTGGTTTCTGGGTTGCGAAATAGCGCCAATCCGCATTGGCAAGGCCTGCGCCGGACTGCCGGCAGGCGCTGTCAGGGCTTGCCGGCGTTTTGCCCCAACGCGATTTTCAACAGGTCGGCGACCGTGTTGGCGTTCAGCTTTTCCATGATGTTGGCGCGGTGCGCCTCCACCGTCTTGATGCTGATGCCCAGGTCGTCGGCAATCTGTTTGTTCAGCCGGCCGGCGACGATGCGCTCCAGCACCTGGGATTCACGCAGCGTCAGTTTGGACAGCAGCGCATCACGGTTTGCTGCAGTTTGGTGGTCGGCAAAGGACTCCTTCGCGTGTTCCAGCATGCGTTCCACCAGATTCACCAGTTGCTCTTCCTTGAACGGTTTCTGGATGAAATCCATGGCGCCTTTTTTCATCGTGTCCACCGCCATCGGCACATCGCCATGGCCGGTGATGAAAACTATCGGCAATGGAGAATGGTGTTCCATCAGCCGGTTCTGCAGGTCCAGGCCGGTCATGCCGCCCATGCGCACATCGGCTATCAGGCACGCCACTTCGCGTGCATCGTAGCGGCTCAGAAAGGACTCCGCAGAATCAAAGCAGCGCACCCGGTAGTCTTTGCCCTCCAGCAGCCATTGCAGGGAATCCCGCACGGCTTCGTCGTCGTCGACGACATAGACCGTACCCTTTTTCGGAATCAGACTCATGCGGCTATCCTGGGGTCCTGAGTTGGTTGCGCCGTTCAGTCGGGTCGACGGCCTTGGGGTCGCCGATGGGTAGCCAGAACGCGAAGTGGCACCCGATCAGCTCGTCACCATTGTAGAGGTTCTGGGCCCGCATCCGGCCCTGGTGTGACTCGACAATGGAGCGGCACAGGTTGAGCCCGATTCCCATCCCGTCAGTCTTGGTCGAGTAGAACGCCTCATACAGCCGGTCAAGCACTTCGGGTGCCAGTCCGTTGCCGGAGTCGACGACCGAAAACTCCACTACCGGTACACCATCGACCTGGCTTTGGGCGACGCGCAACTCGGCTCGGCGCTGTGCCGTGCTGCGTTGTGCCGTATCCACCGATTCGGCGGCATTCTTGAGCAGGTTGATGAGTACCTGTTCGATGAGAATCGGGTCCACCAGCAATAGCGGAAGGTGCGGCTCGATATGGCGCACCAGACGCACATTGCGTCGGCGCAGCTCGATCTCCGCCAATTCCACCGCCTCGTCGATCATGTCGTTCACGCGTGACCATGCGCGATTTGGCTCGCTGCGCTTCACAAAGGAGCGGATACGCTGAATGATCTGCCCGGCACGCTGCGCCTGACGCGCAGTCTTCTCCAACGCGCCCAGCAGGTCCTTTTCCGTGATCTGCTGCGCGCGGATGCGCGAGACCATGCCGTGGCAATAGTTGTTGATCGCTGTCAGGGGCTGGTTCAATTCATGCGCCACACTGGACGCCATCTCGCCCATGGTGATCAGGCGGCTGGCGTTATGTGCCCGGTCGGCTTGCGCCGCAGCCTGTTGTTCGGCGAGTCGGCGTGCCGTGATGTCGGTGGCGATCACCATCTGGGCAAGGCGACCGTCGACCCAGCTCAGGTAACGGGAACGCACTTCCAGCCATAGGCCGAGCTCGCTGAAGTAGACCTCGGCGTTTTCGCTGTCGGCATCGGGCAGGGCGTTGGTTGGCAGGCCGACGAACGAATCCACCTGATCGGTCGATTCGTCGTTGGTTGCCTGCGTCGGAATACCCGCCTGTGCGACCAGCTTCAGATGACCCAGTGTCTCGGAGCCGAACCAGAGCCGGTACAGCTTGTTGGCGAACAGCAGTTCGTCGCTGCCCAGGGGGGCGACGGAAATGGACGCGTCCAATTCCTCCAGCACGGTGGTGAAGCGCTCGAACGACGACGACAACTGCTCACGGATGCGGTTGGGTTCGGTGATGTCGGTCATCGACGTCATCCAGCCAGTCTGGGTACCGCGCGCGTCGATCAGGGGTGAAACATACAGTCGCGCGTCAAACAGGCTGTTGTCCGGCCGCTTGACGCGCATCTGCACGCCGCCTGGGGTGATCTTGCCTGCCAGTTCCTCACCCAGATACTG
>JANLVB010000128.1:0-5012 GCA_031363785.1 Betaproteobacteria bacterium | reverse complement strand
TCATGAAATTAGGCATTTTATTGACTCAACGCCCGTTATATTAGGCTTTTGCCACGTGGAGCGCAAGTTGGACACTCGGAGAAAAATCGCCAAATTAGGCAAATAAGTTGATAATGCTCGTTATTTTAGGCATTCTATGGTCGGATCTACGCGCTTCCTGTCTCTATGCGGCGGGAGCGTGGCGGGGTACTTCCCGCCTCAGCATCCCAACCCCGCACGACGGGCCAGGCGCTCCTAACGAGAGGATAGGCTTTTCAAACGCACTTTTTACTTCCCCACGGCACCCCGAACACGGCAGAACAGGGGCGGCACACGGCGTCCGACACGCTTGAATCTGTTTTTGGATGCAGGCTGAGATCCGTTGGGCGTTCCTAGCCCAGCCGAGAATCATCCTTCTCGGGCGTAATCTACGGGTTGCCCCTTGCCGTCGGCCCGAGGTCGAAAGCGTAGCTAACACGCGCTTGAGCAGCTTGGCCCAGCTCTGCCGCACCGCTCGGCGGTGCGCGCAGTTCGCCTCGCACTCGGCGGGCTTTGCTTGCTGGGCTGCCGGCTCGGGCTCTTGCGGCACCACCAGCGCGCGCAGCTTGGCGTTGTCCTTGGGCCTGCGAGCCGGTGCCACTACCCCAGCCGCAGCGCCATCACCCCGGCCACGATGACGAAGGTGCCGATCACACGCCGGGGCGTGAACACCTCCTTCAGCAACCAGACCCCGAGCAGCACGGCGAACAGCACCGAGGTCTCGCGCAGGGCGGCCACCGTGGCGACCGGCGCCTGGGTCATGGCCCACAGCGCGATGCCATACGAGCCCAGCGAAGCGATGGCGCCACCCAGTGCGAGTGGCCAGCGCTTGCGCGCGTAGGGCAACACACCGACGCCGCGCCGACGCAAGAACACGATCAGCGCAAACGGCCAGCCGTCGAGCAGAAACAGGGTCGCCACATACTGCAGCGCGTTGCCCGATGCTCGCACGCCCAGTGCATCGACCACCGTGTAGACGGCGATGATGACGGCGTTGATCAGGGCAAAACGCACGGCTTTTGGCGAGTCGAAGGCCTGCTGGCTCAGCCCCAGTGTCAACACACCAGCGCTGACGGCCAGCACACCGATCCAGGCCAGCGGCGTCAAGGTCTCGCCCAAGGTGACGGTGGCCGACAGTGCCACCAGCAGCGGCGCCGTGCCGCGCATCAGCGGATAGGTCAGGCCGAGGTCACCGTGCTGGTAGGCGCCGGTGAGAGCCGTGTAGTACGCAACATGGATGACCAGTGAAGCCGCCAGCCAGGGCCAGGCCGCAGCGGGTGGCCAGCCGACCAGCGCCACCAGCGGGATCGCAACCACCGAGCCCAGCAGGTGGATCAGCGCCGTGTCCAGTGCCTTGTCGGTGCTGGATTTGACCAGTGCGTTCCACCCTGCGTGCAGCAGGGCGCCGAACAGGACGGCGCCAACGACTGGCCAGGTCAGGAGCATCGAAGCGTCAGCCACACAGTGCCGCCAGATTGGCTCGCGCAGCAGGAAGATTCACAGCCTCATATCCAGGGCAATGAATACGTTTTTATATTGGTGAAACTCTTGATCGCTTCCTGCACGCCTTCCTTGTAGCCCAGGCCAGAGTCCTTGATGCCGCCGAAAGGAGTGAGCTCCAGCCGGTAACCGGGCACCTCGCGCACGTTCACCGAGCCCACCTCCAGCTCGCTGACGAAACGCGTGATGTAGTCCAGGCGGTTCGTGCACACCGCGCTCGACAGACCGTAGGCCGTGCCGTTGGAGATCCGGATTGCTTCGTCGATGTCCTTGAAGCGGATGATGGGCGACACCGGGCCGAAAGTTTCCTCCTTCACCAGCAGCATCTCGGGCCGCACATGATCCACCACCGTGGGGGAGTACAAGGCGCCCCGGCGTACATTGCCGATCAGCAGCCGGGCGCCCTGCGCCACGGCCTCGTTCACGCGCGACTCGAAGAACTTTGCCGCCGGCTCGTCGATCACGGTGCCCATGTCGAGCGTCCGGTCGCTCGGGTCGCCAAAGGTCCAGGCCCGGGTTTTGGCCAGCACTTGTTCGACGAACCGGTCAGCCACCTTCTCATGCACCAGCATGCGTTTGACGGCGGTACAGCGCTGGCCGGAGTTTTTGTAGCTGCCCTGCACGGCCAGCGTGGAGGCTTCGTCAATGTCTGCGTCTTCCATCACGATGATCGGGTCGTTGCCGCCCAGTTCCAGCACCATGCGCCGGTAACCGGCGGTGCGGGCGATGTACTTGCCGATGGCCACACCACCGGTGAAGGTGACCAGGTCGACATGCGGGTTGGTGATCAGCTCGTCGGCGATCTCGCGCGGGTCGCCGGTCACCACGCTGAGCATCTCGGGCGGCAGGCCCGCTTCGTAGAGGATGTCGGCGAACAGGATGGCCGAGAACGGCACTTTTTCCGATGGCTTGAGCACCATCCGGTTGTTCGTCGCCACACTGGGCACCACCTTGTGCGCCACCTGATTGGCGGGGTGGTTGAACGGCGTGATGGCGCTGATCACGCCCAGCAGCGGTGAGCGTTGGGTGTAGACACGGCGCTTCTTGCCGTGGTGCGTCAGGTCGCAGCTAAACACCTGTCCGTCGTCTTTCAGCACCTCGTTGGCACCGAACAGGAACACGTCGCTCACCCGCCCGGCCTCGTAAATCGCATCCTTCATGCACAACCCGGCCTCGGCCGAGATCAGTGCCGCCACTTCGTCGATGCGCCGGGTGCTGATGGCAGCTGCACGGTTCAGTATGGCGGCGCGCTCGAAACGCGTCAGCGTCGGTTTGTAGGCCGCGCCGATGGCGAAGGCTTGGCGCACCTCTTCCAGCGTGGCCTTGGGCACACTGCCAATCTGCTTTTCCGTATACGGGTTGAAAACGGCAATCGTGCGCTCAGGTGAGCGCCCGGCGCCGACCTTCTTGCCGGCGATACGCATCGCGTCGAGTTGCTGGTCGAGGATGAATTGTTCGATCATGGTGTCGCAGCTGCTGGAAGTCGATGGGCCGTTATTGGGCGTAGTTCAAGGCCAGGTCGAAGGCGTCGAAATTGCGAAATCGCCGTTGCAGGTCCAGCCCGGGCAATGGCCGGTTCACAATCAGCGGCACACGCTGCTCGCTGATGCCGCCGTGTGAGCGCAAGGGCACTTCGAGTGCTGTCAGGTCATGCCGCGCCGCCGAGGTGCCGATCACGGTGAATCGCTCAGACACCACGACGATGTCGCCGATTCGGTCTGGCGGCAATTCGAAGCGCTCGGCCGCCAGCGCCCGTGTCAACACCACTTCCATGCCCCGCACCTTCTGCAGCCGGGCGCAGGTGTCAGCGACGTCCAGTTCCGCTGGCAGGTACACCGTGGCGAAGGACCCGAGCGCACCGTGGTGCACTACATACGGGTCGGTGATTGGCAGGATGACGCGTGCCTTGGCGGTTCCGAGCCAGCTGTCGAACCAGTCCTGCAGGTAGAACACATCGGGTGTGCCGTCCATCGCCACCTTGGCGTTCATGCCGTGGTCGGCAGTGAGCGCGATCACGCAACCCATGACGTCGAGTTGGCCCAGGTAAGCGTCCATCATGCTGTAGAACGCGTTGGCACCGGGCGTTCCGGGCGCATGTTTGTGCTGGATGTAGTCGGTGGTGGAAAGGTACATCACGTCGGGGCGGTGTTTTTGCATCAGCCGGGCGCCAGCCGCAAACACGAACTCCGACAGGTCGGCGCTGTACACACTGGGTAGCTGCTTGCCAACCAGCTCCAGCACGTTCTCGATGCCGTTGTCGGCCAGCGTCACCTGATCCGCTTTTTCAGATGAGAAACAGATACCTCGGGCCAGTTTGTGGCCGAGCAGGCTGCGCAACTTGTCCTTGGCGGTGACGATGGCGACCGACTTTCCGGCGTCCGCCAGTGCCGCAAGCAGGGTCGGCGCACGCAGCCACTTGGCGTCGTTCATCATGACTTCGGTGCCTGTGGCGGTATCAAACAGGTAATTGCCGCAGATGCCATGCACGCTGGGTGGCACACCGGTCACGATGGACAGGTTGTTGGGGTTGGTGAAGCTGGGCACCACACATTCGGCGATCAGGCCGGTACCGTTGGCCAGGGTGCGCTTGAGCCAGGGCATGTGGCCGGTGCCAACCGCCTGGCCCAGGTAATCGGGTTCACAACCATCGACGCAGACGACGACGGTGGGCTGGCTGGGCAACTTGTAGCTACGGGAATTGACGTTCAGCATGGAAATCCTTGAAACAGGTGGGCATCAGGTGCCGGGTGTGGCAGCCGCTGCGTGCTGCGCCGAGTCGCGCTGCTTGCCGTCCAGCGCGTGTTCGAACATGACGCGTCCCGCATGCGCTGCGATTCCCGTGGCAATAGCTTGCAGGATGTCGCGGTGTTCACTCGCCGAGACTGGCAGCACGCCGACGCTGGCCAGTTGGCGGCGCCGGACCAGCTCGATTTCCTTGACCAGCTTGCGGTAAATGGTGGCCAGTTTGCGGTTACCCGCCATCTCGACCAGGCGGTCATGAAAACGCAGGTTGAGCTGGTGGTAACCATACGGGTCTTGCGCCTGCACGGCGATCTCCATCGCCTGCACCAGGGCTTCGGCCTCTTCCTGTTGCGCGGGCGTCATGTGGAGCGCAAGTTGCCGCCCGACCATTTCCTCCATGGCGGCGCGCAATTCGTAGATTTCGATCGCCTCGTCCACCGGAATGTCGCGCACAAAGACACCGCGGTTTTTTTCGGTGCGCACCAACCCGGCTTCATCGAGCATGCGAAAGGCCTCGCGCACTGGCCCGCGTGACACACCCAGGCGCAGTGCCAAAGCGGCCTCGTTGAGTTTGGCGCCGGGCCCGAACTCGCCCGCCAGGATGGCGCGCTCGATCTCCTGCTGCACCACCATGGTCAGGGAGTTGTTTTGCAGCAGGGCAATGGTGGGGTGCGGCGCGATGGTCATGACGACCCCCACGTTCGGCACGTTGTGTCCTCACTGCCCCCCGAAGGGGCGCGAGCTTGCTTGAA
>JANLVB010000102.1:0-2805 GCA_031363785.1 Betaproteobacteria bacterium | reverse complement strand
CGCGGACGGTTCGTGGCTGATCGATGGCGCCATGCCGGTGGAGGAGTTCAAGGCACGGCTCGGTATCGGCGAGCTGCCCGACGAGGAGCGTGGCCGTTACAACACGGTGGCCGGACTGCTGATGGCGGTCAGCGGCCACATGCCGGCGACCGGGGAAACCATGCAGTGTGTCGGCTGGACGTTCGAAGTGGTGGACCTGGATGGCCGGCGCATCGACAAGGTACTGGCGACCCGTTTGCCGCCGCAGCAGGGGGATGACGCGTGACGCCTCACAACATGCCGCGCCAGCGGTAGACCATGCTGCCCAGCAGTTCATGGATCGCCATCTGCCAAGCGTTGGGCCCATGGCGCAAGGAATAGTCCAGCACGGACCAGGTCGAGTCGATGCGGAAGTCGACTGGGTAGGCCGTGACGTTCCAGCCGTTTTTCACAAATACGCCCATCGAGCGTGGCATGTGGTTGGCCGAGGTCAGCAGCAGCCAGGGCTGGCGCCGGTCCACACCCGGAACGGTGGCGCTGAGCAAGGCGTTCTCGAAGGTATTGCGCGACTGGTCCTCGTACCACACGCGGCCCGGCTCCACACCCATCTGGTCGAAGAACCGCTTTGCCCGAACCGCCTCGGTCAGGCCGCTTGGCGGCACGCTGGCGATGCCACCGGTGAACAGCAGTTGCAGATGCGGGTGTTTGCGCGCCAGCCCTACCGCCTCGGTCATGCGTTCCGCCTGGTCGTTCAGGGCGACCTGGTCGTAGTCGGTCCAGATGTCCGAGCGGCTCAGTGCGCCACCCAGTACCACGACACCGGTGTAGCGCTGCAGATCGGCGTTGGGCGGCACGCGCGGGTAACGTTGCTCCAGGTCGTGCAGCAGCAACTCCGGCAAACCGACCCAGCCGCTGAGCAACAAAACGCCGAACGCCGACCAGAGCAGGCCGAGCCCCAGCCGCACACGCCGACGCGCCAGGATCAAGCCCGTTGCCAGCAACAGCAGCACCCACACCAGCGGTTCGGTGGCGAACGACAGTACTTTGGAAACGACGAACATCAGGTGCCGGGATCGTACGCCCTACCGGCTGGGTGGGTCCGGTCAGGCCTGCGGTGCCATCAGTTGGCGGGCCGCATGAATTCGCGCGCCAGGCGCACCGGGAACTTGGCGCGAATGGCGTCGTCGATGGCGTCCGGGATGTGCGACGGGTAGTGGCTCGCCAGGATCGAGCTTACCTTCGCTGCGGCGCGATCCACCACGCTGGGGCGGCCCTGTTCTGCCCACTGGTTGGGGCTGGAGCGGTCGCCCATGGTGGGGTAGATGTAGTCCTTTTGCATCAGCTTGAGTGTCTGGTTCGAGCCCAGATAGTGGCCCGGGCCCTCCAGGCAGACCTGGCGCATGGTGTCGAGCGAAATCGACTCGTCGTCGACCTCGATACCGCGGATGGTGCGTTGCACCGCGCCGATGATGTCGTTGTCGATCATCAGGCTCTCCAGCGAAAACCCCATCAGGCTGGCCATCATGCCTGCCGATTCATAAATCAGGTTGGCCCCGCTGTTGCCCACCAGGGCGTGGTTGTAGGCCCGCTCCATGCCGCATTGCGCATCCGGGACCTTCGAGTCGGTCATGCCTGACGCCGTGCCACCGGTCAAGTCGTAGTAGCGCGACAACTGGGCGCTGGCGGCCGACAACAGCGCCTGTTCCGGGCTGCCGCCCGACATGGCACCCGTGCGCAGGTCGGAGACAAAACACCAGGTGCCGAAAATCGCGGTCGCCTTGGGCTGGATGGCGTTCACGTATACCAGGCCGGCCAGGCATTCCGCCACCTCCTGCACCAGGGCCGATGCCAGCGAAGCTGGCGCCGTGGCGCCGGCCTGGCCGGCTGACAACAGCAACACCGGCATGCCGCCGCGTACCGCGACCTCCATGCATTTGCAGGCATCGAAGGCAAATTTCATCGGTGGCACGACAAAACAGTTGGACTGACTGACAAAGGGCCGCGCACGCCATTTGTCCTCACCACCGGCGATCATGTGCAGCATTTGCAGGCTCTGCTCCACATGCTCTGGCGCCACCCAGCTCGAGCCCACATGTTTGGTGGTGCCGGCCACCGACGCGTAGGTGGTGTTGAAGTCCATCTCGTGTGGCAGTGCCAGCTCGCGGCACACCACCGAGCGCTGGAAGAAGTGCAGGTGCTCGAGCGTATCGACCACACGCGCGATGTTGTACAGGTCCTGCGTGGTCGAGTCGCGGTACTCGCCGGTGCGCGCGTCGACCATGTGCACGGCCGCGCCGGCGGTGCCGAAGTACACGTTCGTGCCCCAGGGCTCCATGTCGTATCTCGGGTCCTGGCCGTGCAGCACGAAATGCCGCGCCGCGTTGGCGATGGTGTCTTCGACCAGCGCGCGCGGAAACAGCAACCGGCCGGTGCTGGTGAGCGTGGCGCCGGCCCGCACCATCATCTCTACGCCGCTGGGCGGCGCATCGGCGAAACCGATGGTCTCCAGCGCGTCGAGCGCCGCATGGTGGATCTTGAGCACATCGGCGTCCGACAGCGCCTTGTAGCGCCCGCCCGGCATGCCCGGGCGCACCGGACGCAGGCTGTCGGGCAACGGCGCCGCACGCGCCGCGCGGCGCGCCTCGCGTGCGCCGCCACGACGAACCGTTCTCTCTGCTGTTTCGCTCATCGTCGGCACCTCTTTGTGAAAAATGCGAAAAACGCCACGTCAGGCCCGCAGGCGCAGGTTGGCCGGGTCATACAGCGGCTCCTGCCGCACCGTGGCCAGCCGGCGCTGGCCCAGCACATCGACTGCGAGCTTCGTGC
>JANLVB010000584.1:0-8742 GCA_031363785.1 Betaproteobacteria bacterium | reverse complement strand
CCGCAGCATTTGCCGCCGCCATGCAGGAAAAGGCTGCCCTGCGCGGCCGGGTGGTTGGTGTGACCCTGTGCGGCGGCAATGTCGACAGTGCCGTGTTCGCGCGGGTTCTGGCGGGTGGTGAATGACGGCACCTGCAGACCCGACAAGCAAGTACCTGCAGGCCTACCCGCCCGATGTTCAGCAGCAGGTGGCACAGTGGCTGCAAGCAGGCACGCTGGGCCAGCAGCTGCACGAAAAATACGGGGGGAAAGTTCAACAGAGTACCTTCGCCCTGCCGGGCTGCGGTGCGAGCGAGTCTCGGGCGGCCCGGCGCGGCGCTCACCCAGTCCGCACCGACCGTGCGTTGTACGACTACGTGCAGGCGATCAAAAACGACTTTCTACGCGGTGCCGAGCCGCTTTCCAAGGTGCGCTTTGACAACAAGCTGCAGATCGTCGCACATGCGCTGGGTACCCACAGCACGATCTCACGCGTGCAGGGCAGCAAACTCAAGGCCAAACGCGAGATCCGTATCGCGGCGCTGTTTCGGGATACACCCGAGCCGTTTCTGAAAATGATCACGGTGCATGAGTTGGCGCACCTGAAACACCAAGCACACGACAAGGCGTTCTACCAGTTGTGCGTCTACATGGAGCCCAACTACCACCAGCTCGAATTCGACCTGCGCCTGCTGCTGACCCACATCGACGCCGTCGGCCCGCTGGACTGGAGCACCGAAACCCGCTGCAGTGTCGCGGTCGCGTCTCTGGCGTGACTGTGCCAGTGCCGTGGCGCCACCACAATCCTCGCCATGGGAACCCTCTACCTCGTACGCCATGGCCAGGCTTCGTTTGGTGCCGCCGACTACGACCAGTTGAGCGCGATGGGCGTGCAGCAAAGTATCCGCCTGGGCGAATATTTTGCCCGCAAGGGCCTGCGTTTTGACGCCGTCATCACCGGCACGCAGCGCCGTCACGCCCAGACCTGGGACGGCATCCGCCAGGGCGCCGGGATGGGCCAGGAGCCAATGCAATGGCCTGGCCTGAACGAATATGACAGCGCCGCAGTCATTGCGGCCATCCACCCGGGAGCACTGGTCAAGCCTGACACTCCGGAGCGTTACCGCCAGCACTTTCGCATCTTGCGCGACGGCCTGACACAGTGGATGAACGGCGTCGTCAGCCCCAAGGGCATGCCCAGTTACGGGGAGTTTGTCAGCGGCATCACCAGCG
Source organism: Betaproteobacteria bacterium (assembly GCA_031363785.1). Taxonomy (GTDB): domain Bacteria; phylum Pseudomonadota; class Gammaproteobacteria; order Burkholderiales; family Burkholderiaceae_C; genus CAISIP01. The sequence goes on along the minus strand of JANLVB010000584.1, from coordinate 7,531 downwards.
CGCTCGACCATGTGCGCAAGAACCACGCCGATGGCACGGTACTTTTGGTGTCGAGCGGCGGGCCGATCTCCACTGCCGTCGGCCACCTCCTGGGCACCACGCCGGAGACGACGATCGAACTCAACTTGCGCATCCGCAACAGCTCGGTCACCGAGTTTGCCGTCAACCCGAAGCGCCACACGCTGCTGACCTACAACACGCTGCCGCACCTGGACGATGCCCGTTATGCCGATTGGGTGACCTTCGCGTAAACTGGGTGCAGCACATGCGGCGCACTTGCGTGCCGTGTTCGTACGCATCGTCTGACCAGCAGACCTGTCATGGACCCCAACACCTGGCTCATCTACACCCTGGCAGCGGTCGGCTTGTCGCTGTCACCCGGCCCGAACGGCCTGCTGGCACTGACCCACGGCGCCCTGCACGGGCGGCACAAGGCGATGTACACGATCCTCGGCGGCGCCACCGGTTTTGTCACCATCGTGGCGCTGTCGATGTTCGGCATCGGCGCCCTGCTCCAGACCTCGCTGATCTGGCTGGCGGTGCTCAAGTGGGTCGGCGGCGCCTACCTGGTCTGGCTTGGCATACAGGTCTGGCGCTCGCCTCCCATCGGACTTGATGTGCAAGGCTCAGCGCAGCCGCGCGCCGGCTGGTCGATGTTCCGCCAGGGCGCGCTGTCGGCACTGACGAACCCGAAAGGCATACTGTTCTTCGCCGCTTTCTTGCCGCAGTTCATCGACCCGGCACGCAGCCTGTTGACGCAGTTCTTCATCATGGCCGGCACCTTCGCAGTGATCGAGATAATCACCGAGCTGCTCATCGCCAGTACCGCGCACCGCGTCAGCCCATGGTTGCAACGCGTGGGACGACGCTTCAACCAGGCCTGTGGCGGGGTATTCATGGCGATCGGTGTAGCGCTGCCGCTGCGCAGCTGAAAAAGTACTGCACTGGCCACCATCAGAGCGTATGCCATCATCATCGCCCACAACATGACCGAGCGCAGCATGCCCCACCAGACCACGGTCCGTGCCATCCGCCAATGGAGCTGCCGGAGCCCGGCGATGACAGACGATGGTGACATCCATGCTGCAGAACGGTGAGGCTTGGCAGGCGATGTGGCATGGGCTGCAGGCCACGCGGCCAAATCTGCAATTGCGCACGGCGCTGCTGCAACGCTACGCCGAACCGCACCGCAAATACCACAGCACGGAACATCTGCAAGCCTGTCTGGAGCAATTCGCACGCCTGCGCGACCAGGCCGAGTGTGTGCACGAGGTGCAGGTGGCGTTATGGTTTCACGACGCGGTGTACGAGATTGGAAGCCCTGACAACGAGTTGCGCAGCGCCGAATGGGCGAAAAGAGCAATTCTCGAAGCGGGTGCCGGCCCGGATTGTGCGCAGAGGGTATTCGACCTCGTCATGGTGACGCGCCACAACGTCGCGCCCAACAGCCGGGACCAGCAGGTGTTGCTGGATATCGACCTGTCCATCCTGGGCCAATCGCCGGCCGTTTTTGACGCCTATGAGCGGCAGATCACCGAGGAATACGCGGCTGTGCCACTGACTCAGCGGCGCATGCGCCGGCGTCAGATATTGCAGCAGTTTCTGGAGCGGTCGCGGATTTACCACACCGACCGATTTTTTACCTGCTTTGAGGCGCAGGCGCGCGACAACTTGGCGCGCTCGATACGGCAGCTAACAGCTATCGCGTAAGCAGGCACTGAATCGGTCGGCGCCGTGCGCAGCGCCCCGGCTTCAAGCTATTTGGCAGCGCCCAGCGTTTCGTCCAGGGCCTTGCAGGACGGTGCACAAACGGTCTGCGACTTGCCGGCCACCTTGCGGGTGCCCATCAGCGAGCGCGGCCGGTGTTTGCCACACATGAAACAGGACATGGTGGCACCACCAAACGACGCGGCAGCGGCGAACGGCGAACCCGATACCTTGGACTTGTAACGCAGGCCGTCAGCCATCACAGCAGTCTTTGCCTCAGCTTTGGCCATCGGTCAATCCTTCTGTAAATCGTGTCATGGATGCTTTCAAGCAGGCGAATGCCCCATTTTACCCGTGCGCGTGCTGCAGTGCCTGTTCCAGGTCGGCGATCAGGTCCCCGCAGTCTTCTATGCCCGCCGAAAGGCGCAGCAGGTCAGCCGGCACCGGCGACCCGGCACCCTCGATGCTGGAGCGGTGTTCGACCAGGCTTTCTGTGCCGCCCAGTGACGTGGCGCGTTTCCATAACTGCACTGCGGCTGCGGTGGCAATTGCAGCCGCCTCGCCGCCGGCGACCCGGATCGACAACATGCCGCCAAAACCACCGTGCATCTGCTGCGCCGCCACGGCATGCCCGGGCGAAGCCGCAAGCCCGGGGTACAGAACATGCGCCACATGCCGATGGTTTTCAAAATACTCGGCCAGGCGCTGCGCCGACGCCGACGCCGCACGCACCCGCAGGAACAGCGTACGCATGCCGCGCAGCAGCAACCAGGCCTCGAACGACCCCAGGGTGCCACCCACCTGAGCGCGTATGGACTTGATGCGTTGCCACAGGGCGTTGTTCTCGCGCGCCACCAGCACGCCGGCAATCAGGTCGGAGTGCCCATTGAGGTATTTGGTGGCCGCATGCATGACGATGTCGGCGCCCAGCGCCAGCGGTCGCGTCAGCACCGGCGTGGCCACGGTGGAATCGACCGCCACCACGGCACCCGCCGCGTGCGCCAACGCCACCACGGCCTCGATATCGGTGATGGTCCACAGCGGGTTGGCCGGTGTTTCTATCCACACCAGCCGTGTCTTGCCCTGGCGCAAGGCAGCGGCCAACGCTGCCGTGTCGCCCATGTCGACCAGTTCGACTTGCAGCCCCCAATGGGTGGCGAAGTTCAATAACCAGTTACGCAGCGACCAGTACATGACCTTGGGAGCCAGCACATGGTCACCCGGCGCCAGCGCCTGGAACACCGCTGTGGCAGCTGCCATGCCGGAGGCAAACAGTGCCGCATCGGCGCCCTGCTCCAGTTGGCAGATGACCGCCTGGGCCTGGTCAAACGCCGGGTTGTCGGCGCGTGCATAAACCCGCCCGCTGCGGTACTGGTTGTCTTCGTCCCGCAGGTAGGTAGACGACATGTGGATCGGCGGCGTGATGGCGCGGGTGCTGGCATCGATCCAGCCCAGGGCTTGAGCGGCAATGGTTTCGGGGGTGTGGGCAGGTTTCATCGTGGTTGGTTGTTGTACATCAAGCGCTTGGCGCCGGGGGCCTGGACACAGTCAATGGTCACATGGGGATACCATCACCAATATCGGGCATGGTACAGAAAATGCCGGAGATGGAAGGAAACCTGGAAATGTCGGTTTACATGAGAAACACCTGGTACGTGGCAGCCCTGTCGCGGGATGTGGGGCGCACACTTACACCGGTGAAACTGCTGGGCGAGGCAGTGGTGCTCTACCGCACCGGCGATGGCCAGCCGGTGGCGCTGGAAGACGCCTGCCCGCACCGCAAATTGCCGCTCTCGATGGGTCGCCTCAAGGGCGACACGGTGGAGTGTGGCTACCACGGCCTGACATTCGACTGCGCCGGCCAATGTGTGGACGCTGCGACCCAGGTGCGCATCCCACCCCTGGCCAGGGTGCGCAGTTACCCGGTGCGTGAGCGTTACGGTCTGTTGTGGATCTGGATGGGCAGCGTGGATGCGAACCCGCTACCCGGGGTGATGGACATCCCGCACCACGATGACCCGGCCTGGAACCTGACCGGTGGCGACAGCCTGCGCTGCGATTGCAACTACCTGTGGCTGGTGGACAACCTGCTCGACCCGTCGCATGTGGCCTGGGTGCACCGCAGCTCGTTTGCCGGCGCGGGCACTGACAACACGCCGCTGCAGGTCACCAACACTACTGACGGCGTCATCAGCAGCCGCTGGATGCCGGACCAGCCACCGCCGCCGTTTTATGCGCCATTGGTCAAGTTTGCCGGCAACGCCGACCGCTTGCAACACTACGAGATGCGTTACCCGTCGATCGGCGTCAACATGGGCATCTACACCCCCGCTGGCCAAGGTGGCCCGGCCATGCAGGAGGATGCCAGCACCTACCGCATGGTCTCGTACCACTTCATGACACCGATCGACGAGGACAGCACACAATATTTCTGGCTGCAGCACCGCAACACAGACCCGCACGACGACGACATCACCCGTCGCGCCGCCGAAGGTGCCCGGGCCGCGTTCGAGGAAGACCGGGTCATCCTTCAAGCCGTGCACCTGGGCATGAAACACAAGACCACACCCACCACCGGTCTGCTGCTCGACGCGGCCGCCAGCCGCTTTCGCAAAGGGCTGACGGAGCGCATCGAGCGCGAAGCGGCGGGTCAGGTCGCGTCTGGTTCCTTGTAGTACCCGACCACGTCACCCTCGGTGGTGACGCCCAGGCCGTTGAGCAGGCGATTCGAGTAGTTGAAGTAGGCGCAGACCTGGTTCACTTCGAGGATTTCGCCGTCGTCGCAACCCGCTGCCTTCATGGCGTCCCAGTCGGCCTTGACCATGTCACCCACGTCCGTTGTCAGCTTGCGTGCATAACGCAGGAAGGCCAGCTCCTTGCCCTGAAATTCCAACTCAGGCTGGTTGCTTGAGAGCGCGTCCCACACCCGCTTGGAGCGCGCCGGGTCGTTCATCAACCGCCGGGCGTTGGCAAAGTGGTGGGTCAGGCTGTAGTCACAGCGATTCGTCATGCTGACGAACGACGCCACGACCTCGAGAAACCAGAACGGCAGCGTGTTGTCCGGGTTGTGCAACACGTTGCGGTACAACACCAAGTGCCCTTGCATGCTAAGCGGGCGCAGGCTATGGGCACGCATCACGTTGTCGACGGTGCCGCTGGGAGTCAGCGCCAGCTGGTACATGTCCTTCAGGGTTCCGCTGGCTTCCTCCAGCGGGATCATGTGAATCCACGCACTCATTTTTGCTCCTGGTTGATGGACCGCCGGTCAACCGGCGGCCGTGAAAAAATTCGGTGCACCATGGGCCGGAACAGCTCCAACGGTTCACAGGGGTAGTGCGGGTCGGCAGCGGCCTGGTCATAGCGGGCGACGAACTCGGCCGTCCAGTCAAAGTGCGGATGCCCGCGCCAGCGCTCGCGCTCATGCTGCCGGACACCGGGCATATTGGGTGAATGCAGGTTCTGGAACGTGGCGTGGTGGCGCAGCATCCAGTGGTTGCGCTCCGACACATAGGCTCCCAGCAGGCCGGCCGCAAAATCCCCATGCATCAGCGGGCAGGCGATGAAGCCAACGTCGTGCAACAGCGCCACCACGACATCTTCTTCCGGCAGCCCGTCGCGCAGCACCATGGTGGCCGATTGCAGACAGTGGCGGTAGTTGTTCACCATGTAGCCAAAACATGCGTCGTGCTCGCTGGCGCTGAGCAGTCGCAACACCTGGTCGGCCTGTTGCGTCGCCAGATACGCTGCGCGCTGGCGCTCCAGCAGCTGCCAGTCGTCACTGGAAAACTGCTCCAGCGATACCTTCTCAAGGTACTGCCACTCGGCTTGTGCCAGCGGACTGTAAAGCTGTGTGGTTGTCAAGGTGTGCCCCCGGTTTGTGTGGAAATCCATTGTTGTGTGGCGCTATGCCAGGGCGTCAGGGCACGGGCCACGTCGGGATGCGCGCTGGCCAGTTCCAGCCAATCCTGCAACGCGGAGGGCAAACTGATCGGCTGGGCACAGGCCTGCAGCACCATGCGGGCCAACGGCAAGCTTACCAGCGGGCCACAATCGGCCAGGCTGAGACTGGCGCCGCACAGGAATGGCCGCAGTTGCACGCTGGCGGCGAGCTGGCCGATACGCGCCAACACGGCAGCACGCAGGCGCGCCAGGACCTCGGGGTCGCGGGTCTGCGGCCGCACCTGGGCGAACAGTGCGCGCACTGCAGGCTCCAGGTACAGGTCATGCAGGCGGCTGACGAAGCGCACCCGCGCACGATCGGCCGGGCCGGTCGGCAGCATGGGTGGCTGGGGGTACTGCTCCTCCAGGAACTCGTTGATGACCTCGGATTCCGACAGTACCCAGTCACCAAGTTGAATCGCAGGCAATGTACCCATCGGCACGATCGCGCGGTATTCAGGCGAGCGATAACCCCTGGCCGGCGCCTGTTCGACAAACGCCACCTGTTTGACGCACAACACGATGCGCACCTTGGCGCTGTAACTCGACAACGCGCTGGCGTGAAAAATCACGGCGCCTGCTCCTGCAGGAAGTCGGCGTAGTCCAGTGCGGCGGCGGCAGCAGCCGTGGCGATCAGTTGCTGCCCATGCTCAGAGCGGGCCAGGGCTGAGTCGGAGCCGACGCGGCCGTCCGCAAACTGCGCCCGGTGCGCCAGCGCGTCCAGATGGTTGTCGCCGGCGTGCTGTTGCATGAACTCCTTGGCAAGAGTGGGTGGCGCAGCCAGCGTGTCGGCGTGGCTGGCAGCCGGGTACAGATGCCGGGTGATCGAAATCTCGGACGGCGTGGCATGCATGCCCTCACCGGCACCATACCACTGCTGGCGCAGCGCATTGACCTCGGCCAGGTCCCACCAGCTGCGCAGCCGGAAACGGATCGCCGGAGATGCACTACGCCCCAGGCTGCGGTCGGCATGCAGCTCCTGGAAGGCACATGCAGCCGGGGCCAGATTGCCGCCATGCCCGTTGAGAAAATAGAAACGCTCGAACCCATGGCGCATCAACGACTGCACGTAGTCGATGATGACCTGGATCAGGGTGGTGGGTCGCAACGACACGGTGCCGGGGAAGCCGAGGTTGAACTGGGCCGGCCCCAGGCTGAGCGTGGGCCCGACCAGTGCTCCGCTGATCTCGCCCATGGACCGCGCCACGGCCTCAGCCGTGAAACTGTCGGTGCCGATCAGGCCCGTGGGGCCATGTTGTTCGGTTGAGCCCATGGGCACCACCATGCCGCGCGAACGCTGCAAGTAGGCTTCGACCTCAGGCCAGGTGGACAACTGCAAAATCATCGTAACCCATTGTCTAGACAAGCATGGAGGCTTGTCAACCAGCGTTCCCGTGCAGCGAAGGCCAAACCCGGCCCGTCAGGCCAGCGGAACGCATGGTGGCAGCGCTGTCGGTTCGGACACACTTGCATTACTGCGGTAGCCAGCCTGCGGTCCCGCGCCACCCGGCCACAACCGCATGCGGGCGACCACCACAACCGACCAGGTCTGGTAGACGGCACGGATTACCGCTATAGTCGTTGCAGATTCATCAGCAAACGCATTTTTGGGAGCCCCCCTTGGACAGCGCAGACAAACCGGCAGATGGCGCGCAAGCGGCGCACGACAGTTCCGCAAAGGACGGCGACCCACAGGCCAGCGGCTTTGCTTCGACACTAAGCGGCGGCTCGGAGCAGACACCGGTCGATTGGTGGCCGGAGTCGTCCGATGGGCAATGCAGCCAAAGCGCGGCATTGTTTGCCGCCTCCCAACCGGCGCCACTCAGCGTAGTCTGACTGCAGCAGGCGGGTGGCGAACGCTGCGCGCAGCGCGCAGCGGCTTGAT
>JANLVB010000470.1:0-13878 GCA_031363785.1 Betaproteobacteria bacterium | reverse complement strand
TGTTTCTGCTTCACAATAGTGCGATGGACAATAAACTGCGTGTTGCCTGGTCCTGCATGATGTTCTGGACGGTGTCCCTATGGGCACAGGACCAGCCACAAGTGAACCTGCCACGCCTGAAGCTGCAAGCGGGCATGCACCAGATCGACGCCCAGCTCGCCTTGGCGCCGGAACAGCGGCAGATCGGCCTGATGTTTCGCGCCGAAATGCCTCAGCACGAGGGCATGTTGTTTGTTTTCGAGCAGCCCACAGTCCAGTGCTTCTGGATGAAAAACACCCTGCTGCCATTGACTGCAGCGTTTGTTTCTGACGATGGCACGATCGTCAATCTGGTGGACATGAAGCCCAACACCACTGACTCACACTGCTCTGCCAAACCGGTGCGCTTCGTGCTTGAAATGAATCAGGGCTGGTTTGCCCGCAAGGCCATCAAGGCCGGTTTCAGGCTGACCGGAAAACCGTTCGAGCAAGTCAAATAGGCGTATCACGGCGTCCAGAAAGGCAAAAGCCGACGCGAGGTCGGCTTCTGTGTGCAACGCAGACGCACGATCAGGCGAAGTTCTTTTCTGCAAAGCCCCAATTGACCAGCTTGTCCAGAAAAGCCTCGACGAACTTTGGGCGCATGTTGCGGTAGTCGATGTAATAGGCGTGTTCCCAAACATCAACTGTCAACAAGGCCTTGTCGGCGGTCGTCAGGGGAGTCCCGGCAGCGCCGGTATTGACGATATCGACGGATCCGTCTGGCTTCTTCACCAACCAGGTCCAGCCAGAGCCGAAATTTCCCACGGCAGACTTGACAAACGCTTCCCGGAACGCCGCATGAGAGCCCCACTTGGCATGCATCGCCGCCGCCAGTGCGCCAGACGGCTCGCCGCCACCAGCCGGCTTCATGCAATTCCAGAAAAAGCTATGGTTCCAGATCTGCGCCGCATTGTTGTAGATGCCGCCACTGGCCTTCTGGATGATCTGCTCCAGTGCCAAACTCTCGAACTCTGTGCCCTTTTGCAGGTTGTTGAGGTTGACAACATACGCGTTGTGGTGTTTGCCATGGTGAAACTCAAGGGTCTCTTGCGAATAGTTTGGCGCCAGTGCGTCGATGGCGTAAGGCAGTGCTGGCAGGGTATGTTCCATGGTGTTCCTCGTCAAATGTTTGCTTAAACCCGTATTGTAGAAACATTGATCAGCCCTGCGGGCGCACGGTCAAATCCAGAACGCCCCTGGCAAGCCTAGCGCGGAGATTTTGACCGGGCGCGACCAGGGCGGCATCGGCAATGGTCGTGCCGGACTCGTCGGTGAGCCAGGCATAACCCCGCTGCAACACCAAAGCCGGATCCAGCAGCTGCAGGCGCATCGCGAGGCCGGCCAGTTCTTCGCGCCGCGCTGTCAGGCCCAGACCGAGCTGGCGTGGCAACTGCAGTGCCAAGCCCTGCAACAGCTGCTGGCGCTGCCGCAGACCAAAGGAAACGCCGGTACGCAGTCGGCGCGACAGCGCAACGACACCCTGGCGTTGTGCTGCAGCCAGCACGGAAGGTCGGCCCAGCCGGGCGGCGACACGATCCAGGCGTTGTGCCTGTGCATCCAGCGTCCGAAGAACACAGTTGTCCAGCCGTTCCTGGGTGGCTCGCGCCAGGTCCAGCAAATCCTGTCGCGGCTGCGCGGCCATTTCGGCCGCTGCAGTAGGAGTCGGGGCACGCAGGTCCGCGACCATGTCTGCGATGGTGAAGTCTGTTTCATGGCCGACACCGGATACGACCGGTATCGGACTGCGGCTGATGGTCCGGGCCAGTGCCTCATCGTTGAATGCCCACAGGTCCTCCATCGAGCCTCCGCCACGCACCAGCAGGATGGTGTCGAGCCGTACGTTGACCGGCGCATCCGGTCCGGCCAGGCGGTACAGCGCCTCCAGCCCCCGCGACAGTTCGCCCGCCGACCCTTGCCCCTGCACCAGGGCCGGGGCCACCACCACATGCACATGCGGTACCCGTCGCCCCAGCGCACTGACGACATCGTGCAGTGCTGCCCCGGCCAACGAGGTGACCACACCGATGCCACGCGGCAATGGATCGACAGGCCGCTTGCGCGCCGCGTCAAACAAGCCCTCCGCCTGCAGCGCCACCTTGAGCTGCAAGAACCGTTCGTACCAGGCGCCGGCTCCCGCCTGCCGCATGGACTCCACGATCAACTGGAGGTCACCACGCGGCTCGTAGACCGCCAGACGCCCCCGCAACTCGACCATGTCACCGTCGCGCGGGGTGAACAGCAGCGTGCCGCTGGCGCGTTTGAACATCACGCAGCGCAGTTGTCCTGCCTCGTCCTTGAGCGAAAAATAGCAATGGCCACTGGCGGCACGGGAAAATCCCGACACCTCGCCCAGTACTGCCACCGGATTGAATCGTGCATCGAGCGCGTCAGCCAACGCCCGGCACAAGGCGCCGACATTCCAGACCCGAACCGCCAAATCAGTCATCCGTCGCTACCAATCCTGTCAGCAGAGCAGTACCGTGAACCCTGCAGGACTGCACACGGAGACGGCCCAGGTTTCAATTTATCTGCCTCAATATTCGGCAGCGCAGCCGCAGCCCGCACCAAATCACAGCTTGGGCGACTTGGCGCGATGTTGCACACAGGTTTGTCCACACAATCTGTGTGTGACTCAGGCTGCACGCGACGAGGTCTGGCCACACCCCGGACGACACAGCACTGGGCCATAATCAACCGGCAATTCCATTCTGCGCGGAGACCACCCTTGTTTTCAATCATACAAGCTGCTGGATGGCCGATCTGGCCGCTGGTCGCATGTTCCATTCTGGCCCTGGCATTGATCATTGAGCGGTTTATCAGCCTGAAGGAAGTCAAGGTTGCTCCGCCGAAACTGCTGGACGAGGTACTCACGGTGTCGCGCAACGGCATTCCATCCACCGACATGGTGGCGCAACTGGAACGCAACTCGGCACTCGGTGAGGTACTTGCCAGCGGCTTTCGGGCCCTGAATTCGAACCCGCGGTGTAGCGAGGCTGACCTGCGCGCCACCATGGAAGGAACCGGCAGGCTGGTAGCCCACCGTTTGGAGAAATATCTCAGTGCGCTGGCGACTATCGCGTCGGCGGCGCCTCTGATGGGCCTGTTCGGCACGGTGGTCGGGATGATCGAGATATTTGGCTCGCAGAGTCCCGGCGGCGGCGCCACCGGAGGCAACCCGGCGCAATTGGCGCATGGGATTTCGGTCGCCTTGTACAACACCGCATTTGGTCTGATCATCGCCATACCAGCATTGATTTTCTGGCGCTATTTTCGTGCCACGGTCGACAGCCATTTGCTGACACTCGAGTTGGCGTCGGAACGGCTGGTACGCCACCTCAACGCATTGCGCCACGGCACATGAAATTCAGCCAACGGATTCGGGAGGAACCGGAGATCAACCTGATCCCCTTCATCGACGTTCTGCTGGTCGTGCTGATTTTCCTGATGTTGTCCACCACCTACAGCAAGTTCACCGAGCTGCAACTCCGGTTGCCGGTGGCCGATGTGGAGGCGCAACGCGACTATCCAAAGGAGTTGCAAGTCAGTGTGGCCAGTGACGGCTCCTACTCCGTGAACTCCGTCGCACTGCTGGGCCGCAGTCCGGAGGCGCTGGCAAACGCCATCCAGCTGGCGGCCAAGGCGGGCAAGGAGACGGTGGTCGTCATCCAGGCCGATGCAAGCGCAAAACACCAATCGGTTGTCACGGTGATGGAGGCGGCGCGGCGGGCTGGACTGAATCAGCTGACTTTCGCCACCCAGTCGTCCGGCAAGGCGGTCAAGCGCTGAGCCAATGGTGACCCGCTGGCAGCGCGCGCTGGTCGACAGCTGGACACGGCGTGGCCCGCTGTCTTTTCTGTTGCGGCCGCTGTCGTTCGGCACCGCCTTGCTGGTTGTGTTGCGCCGCCTGCTGTACCGTCTTCGAATATGCACGACGCAGCGCGTTGGCGTGCCGGTAATCGTTGTCGGCAGTGTGATCGCAGGCGGGTCTGGCAAGACACCTGTGGTGGTGGAAATCGTGCGCCACCTGCGCTCGCGTGGCCTGCGACCAGGCGTGGTGTCGCGTGGTTACGGGCGGATCAGCCGAGCTTGCCTGCAGGTACACGACGATAGTGTGGTCGCCGCCGTCGGGGACGAACCGCTGCTGATCCGGCAATTGACCGCGGCACCCGTGTTTGTGGCGACGACCCGAATTGCCGCCGCCCGGGCCTTGCTGGCAATGTTTCCTGATACCGACATTTTGCTCTGCGACGACGGACTGCAGCACCTTGCCCTGCAACGCGAACTTGAGATATGCGTGTTTGACGAACGTGTCGCCGGCAACGGCTTGCTGCTGCCAGCCGGGCCGCTGCGTGAACCCTGGCCCAGGCGCTGCGACCTGGTTGTCGCGCCGCATCGACTGAAGGGGTGTGACAGCCACATCGTGCAGCGCAGCCTGTCCGACTTCGCCACGAGGCAGGACGGAACAACGGTGGCGCTGGAACAACTGGCGCTCGCCGTTGGCGATGGCCGCCCGGCCTTGTGGGCGGTGGCCGGCATCGCCCGACCTGAACAGTTCTTCAACATGTTGCGCGCACGCGGACTGGTGTTGCAGGGGAGCATCGCCTTGCCGGACCACGCCATGGTGAGCGCGCCGGACCTGCTGCCGGCCGGCGCCAACACGCTGTTGTGTACCCAGAAGGACGCTGAAAAAATCTGGGCCATACGACCCGAGGCGTTGGCCGTCGGCCTGCAATTGCACCTGGAGGCGGGCTTCTGGGCGGCGCTCGAGCGGCTGCTGGTCGAGCGCTGCGGCGCGAAGTTATCATTCCACGATGGACACCCGACTGCTTGAATTGCTGGTATGCCCGGTCACCAAAGGGCCACTCGAATATGACCGTGATCGCCAGGAGCTGTGGTCACGCAGTGCACGACTGGCGTATCCGGTACGCGACGGCATTCCCGTGCTGCTGGAAAACGAAGCGCGCACGCTGAGCGACGATGAGCTTGGCTTGTAAGGCCGGCGTCGAATCGGTGCGACCGCGGGCCGGGTCCTGTCCATGACCCACACGGTGCTGATTCCGGCGCGACTGGCCTCCACCCGATTGCCCAACAAACCGCTGGCGGACATCGGTGGACTGCCGATGGTGGTACGTGTGGCCCAACGCATAACGCACCACCCGATGGCCGACCCGGCGGCCCAGGTCGTCGTGGCGTGTGACAGTCAGCGTATTGTGGACGCCTGCAGCCGGCACGGAGTCCGGGCCATACTGACGCGCGAAGACCATGCATCGGGCAGCGACCGGCTGGCCGAGGCATGTGATCTTCTCGAACTGGCCGATGACCGGGTAGTGGTCAATGTTCAGGGCGACGAACCACTCATCGATCCTGCGCTGGTTCAGGCCGTCGCTGCCGTACTGGTGACACATCCGCAGGCCAGCATGGGCACGGCGGCGCACCCGATTGCGCTGCCGGAGGACTTCCTCAGCCCCCATGTGGTAAAAGTTGTGCTGGACGCGCAAGGATTTGCCCTCTATTTCAGCCGCGCGCCAATTCCGTTTGCGCGCGACGCCATGGACCACCGTGGATGGAACGAACAACAGGCTGGGGATGCCGGCGCGGTGGCGCCATTGCGCCATATCGGAATTTACAGCTATCGGGCCCGGTTCCTGCGGGCCTTTCCCAAGCTCGCGCAGGCACCGCTGGAGCGCGCGGAGGCGCTGGAACAACTACGCGCCATGTGGCATGGCCACCGGATCGCCGTGACCATCACACACGACACGCCCGGCCCGGGCATCGATACACCCGGGGATCTGGCCCGCGTGCGGGAATTGTTCAAGCTCTGAGTGTGAACGTGGTCGGCCGGTGAACGCACCGGCGGGCCCAAAACAAGCCAGGACGAAAGCCAGAGGGGCGTCCGGGCCATGCTATTCTCCGAGCAGACACCAGATGCCGGACCGTGATCGTGACGGGCGCGACGGCCAGTGCAAACCACCCCGGGGAACATGCATGAGAATGATTTTGTTGGGCGCGCCAGGTGCGGGCAAAGGCACGCAGGCCACGTTCATTTGCCAGAAGTACGGCATTCCACAGATATCAACCGGGGACATGCTGCGCGCTGCAGTCAAGGCCGCCTCACCCATGGGACTGGCAGCCAAGAAAGTGATGGATTCCGGCGCCTTGGTAAGTGATGACATCATCATCGGCCTGGTGCAGGAGCGGATATCTCAAAGTGACTGCGCCAAAGGGTTTTTATTCGACGGCTTCCCGCGCACCATTCCACAGGCAGATGCCATGAAAGCGGCCGGTGTCAAGCTCGATTGCGTGCTTGAAATTGACGTGCCCTTTGACGCGATTGTCGAACGCATGAGCGGCCGACGTTCCCATGCCGCATCAGGCAGAACCTACCACATCCGTTTCAATCCGCCCAAGGTCGCCGGGCTGGACGACCTGACCGGCGAGCCGCTCATACAACGCGACGATGACAAGGTGGAAACCGTGACGAAGCGCCTGGATGTCTACAGCGCGCAGACACGCCCACTGGTCGCCTACTATGAAAGCTGGGCACACAAGGAGCCATCCGTGGCGCCCAGATACCGCGCCATCAGTGGCAGCGGCTCGGTCGACGAGATCCGGCAGCGGGTATTTGCGGCCCTCGAGCGTTAACCCGGTTTTCCTGCCCGCCAAGGCGGCGGGGTGGCACTCATCAGGGCCAGCATGAGGGCCACGCGCGCCTTGGCAGGTGTCAGATCACCCGCATCCGGTATGTCGTGCTCGCCGCCCGGAACCACGCCCCCGCCAGCACACCGGCTGGTACGCACCACGGCCACTCCCTTCGACTGCGCCAGTCGCAATGCCGCAAGAAGGTCCCGGTGCACCGTCCCATTGCCAGTTCCAGCCACCACCAAGCCACGCACCGGGTCACCGGTCAGGTCACCATGGTGCAACAGTGCCTGCACCGCGAAACCATCGGTTGCTGCCGCACTGCACACGACTTCCACACGCGGACAGGTAATGCCTGCGGCGAGTTGGCGTATCAGGCGGCCCCTGCGGTCATCGGCCACATCGCTCGGGTGCGTCGGCTCCGGCGCATGCAGCCAGCGCAACCGCCCCTCCTCCACATGTCCCAACGGCCCGGCGTCCGCCGACCCGAAGGCGTCCAGCCGGTAGGTGTGGACCTTGCGCACGTGCAGCGCGGCATGCAGCGTGCCGGCAAAAGCCACCATGACGCCGCCGCGGCCGGACTGCGCTGCTGTGGCCAAAGCGTCGCGCAGGTTTTGCGGTCCATCCGGCGCCAAGGAGGAAGCCGGACGCATCGCACCAGTGACAATCACGGGACGGGCAGCCAGCCCCGCGTCCTGCAGCACACGGTGCAGAAAATAGGCCGTCTCCTCCATCGTGTCCGTACCGTGGGTAACAACAATACCTGTCACTGCGGGCCGTAACAGGTGGTGTTGACAGCGCAGGGCAAGCGCGCGCCAGACATCAAGATTCATGTCCTTGCTGTCAATCTGTGCGACCTGCTCGGTCTCCAACTGCAAGCCGTGCAGCCCGAGTGTCTCCTGGTCTTGCAACAGCTGCGCCACACCCAATTGCGCTGCTGTGTATCCAACATTGTCCGTGCTCCTGCTCGCCGTGCCGGCAATAGTCCCGCCTGTCCCCAGAAAAACGACCAGCCGTTGCATTTTTTCGCTCATACTTGCACTTTTTACAAAACTGGTTAAAAATACAGTTACTGGACATTAAGACAGTAACCAGAGAATGCCACCAACGGGAGCCATCATGATTGATTCGCAGCAGTTCCAAGTGAAGCTTACCGCGCGCCAACAACAGATTCTGGATCTGATCCAAAACGCGATAGCCCGCACCGGCGCGCCACCAACCCGCGCCGAGATCGCCGCCGAGCTGGGCTTTCGCTCGGCCAATGCCGCCGAGGAGCACCTGCAGGCGCTGGCTCGCAAAGGCGTCATTGAACTGGTCAGCGGAACGTCGCGCGGCATTCGCCTGCGCAGTGAAGCCTTGCGGTCGATCAACGAGTCGCGGATCAAACAGTATTCCTTGCCGCTGCAAAGCCTGGCACAACTGGCACTGCCATTGATAGGCCGGGTCGCAGCGGGCTCGCCCATACTGGCGCAGGAGCATGTAGACCAGACCTACTATGTCGAGAGCAGCCTGTTCCAGCGCAAGCCAGACTATCTGCTCAAGGTGCGCGGCATGTCCATGCGCGATGCCGGCATCATGGATGGCGACTTGCTGGCCGTGCAAGCGACCAAGGAGGCAAAAAACGGCCAGATTGTGGTGGCGCGCCTGGGCGACGAGGTCACAGTCAAGCGTTTCCGCCGCAACAAGCACCTGATCGAACTGCATCCCGAAAACCCCGACTACCAGACCATCGTGGTTGAACCGGGCGAACCATTCGAAATCGAAGGCCTGGCGGTCGGCCTGATCCGCAACACGATGTTGATGTAACTTTCCTATACGAGGTCTTGCATGGTCAGCAGTTTCCACGGCCTATTGGCCATTCTTGCACCGGTGCAGCGGCTTCTGCGCTCCAATGTCAGCCGCGCCGAGCCCAACCCGGCTGCTGCGTTGGATCACCAAGCCAGCGGCCGGCCGCGGTCAATTGCCAGCCAGGCGCATGCGGCAGCACCGGCGCGCCGCGCCTTGCGCCCGCCAGTGCGGGTGGTACGCATTATCGAAGGCGGGCAAACACATCGGCAATGCGGGCGACTGATGATCTCGGGTCGCATGGCCGATGTATGTGCCGAACTCGACCGGATGGTCGAGCGGGAAGCGGCGCCGGGCGCCACTGGTTAGCGAGCTGGCGCCGGGCGCCAGCGTCTGCAAATGGGTCAACGAGCGGTGCCGACCAAGTAATCACCCTTGCCCAATTCGACCCCGTTGTGGCGCAGGATGGCGTACGCCATGGTGATATGGAAGAAGATGTTGGGCAACATCCAGTGTTTCAGATAACCCTCCGCCTGCATGGTGCGGGTGGCATCGCGCCCGACCGGGAATGTGATCTCGCGTGACTCGGTGCCATCGACCGTCGAGGACGGGATTGTCGCCATCGCGCGTCGGGCGCCCTGCCGCTGCCCTCAGGGCACAATGCAGCCATGAATATTGTGATCCTCGACGACTACCAGGATGCGGTGCGCAAATTGGCCTGCTCCAGCAAACTGGAGAGCTACCAGGCCAAGGTCTACACCAACACGGTCAAGGGCATTGGACAATTGTCCATCCGCCTGAAGGACGCCGACGTCATTGTCTTGATACGGGAGCGCACCCACCTGACCCGGGCCCTGATCGACAAGCTGCCCAAGCTCAAGATGGTGGCCCAGACCGGGCGTATCGGCAGCCACGTCGACATCCAGGCCTGCACCGCGCGCGGCATTGCGGTGTCGGAAGGCGGTGGCTCACCGCTGGCCCCGGCCGAACTGACCTGGGCCCTGGTCATGGCATCGATGCGACGTTTGCCACAGTACATTGGCAACCTGAAGCATGGCGCCTGGCAACAGTCGGGCCTCAAGGCGGCGTCAATGCCGGCCAACTTCGGGCTCGGACATCGACTGCATGGCAAAACACTTGGTATCTGGGGTTACGGCAAGATCGGCGCACTGGTTGCCGGATACGGCCGGGCGTTCGGCATGCAGGTGTTGGTGTGGGGCCGCGAGGCATCGCGCCAGCGTGCTACAGCCGACGGCCATCTGATGGCGCGATCGCAGGAAGACCTGTTTTCCCGCAGCGATGTGCTCAGCCTGCACTTGCGATTGGCTGACGAGACACGCGGCATCGTCCGCCTGGAGGATCTGTCGCACATGAAGCCCAGTTCGTTGCTGGTCAATACATCGCGCGCCGAATTGATCGAGCCCGACGCGCTGATCGCTTCGCTGAACCGGGGCAGACCGGGCATGGCAGCGGTCGACGTGTTCGAAGCCGAGCCCATCCTGCAAGGACATGCCCTGCTGCGTCTGGAAAACTGCATCTGCACGCCGCACATTGGTTATGTGGAGCAGGACAGTTATGAGATGTACTTCGGTGCGGCGTTCGACAATGTGGTCAACTTCATCCGCGGCACACCCACCAACATCGTGAACCCCGGCGCGCTGCAGGTACGGCGCTGACGAAGTGCGAGCGCGTCGCGTTATTTGTCGGGCACCGGTCCACCCTTGCTCTGACCGGCAGACAACTCGAAATTGATGAGGCGGGCGAGGTCGGACGGTAGTTCCAGCGCGTCCGCCGTCGGCGCCGAACCCGCCACAGGCTCGGACAAATCGATGTCCAGGTCACCCGCACCGTCCAGCTTAGGCAGAGCGACCTCAGCCGACAAATCGCCTGCTACCGAGACAGCGCCGGGCGCGTTTCTTCGAGCCGGAAACGGTCGCAGCATACTCGGGGCGGCGGCCACCACCAATTCGTCAGGCAATGCAGCAGCGGTCTGGGCGATCGCATGCAGCAGCAGCAGGTCGCGAAAGGCCGCAAGATCAAATACTTCGCGTGCCTCGTTCCACTGATCGCGGAACAATAACGCTTCCACCATGTCGGCGGCTTGTGGGGACCTCCAGGCGGCTTCGACTTCAGCCAGCACATGCGGGTAGTCCTGCAATTCACGCCCCTCCTCGCCGAATGCAGCAAAGTCCGGCACCTTGGCGTTGAACAGCAGATTGAAGTCCTCGCGTATTTGCCGGAAGTCCGCTTTGAGCCCCAGGGAGTGGAATACCTTGAGCAGGTCAAGATAGGCCAGCGGGCTCGCTTCCCCGTTTTCGCTGATGCGGTTTTCGAGAATCCGTACCGCCTGATCCGTCTGTCCAAGGGAGACAAAAAACTCCGCCTGTTGACGGATATCGAACAACTCTTCGGCATTGACCAATCGCCTCACTGGCGCACCGACACTGACGCCGGCCACTGGCAAGTCCCGCGGTTTGCGCACAGCACTGTGGGTCACACCACTTTGCATCAACCGGTCGAACGTTGACTCGCTCATTTCCACCAGGCTCACATCCACTTGCGTGATCGGCGTTGGCTTTGAACGCGGCCCGCCTCCACCCTGTGGCTCCACCGGCTTTGGCAGAGAACCGGGGCCGGACATCGGCGCTGGTGCCGACACCGGCGAAAAATCGCTCGGCCGCGGCAAGCCCGCACCCACGGTCGGTGTTGAGTTTTCGGTTGGCCGGGGTTCGTCGGCGGACCACCAGTTGCCTTGCGCGGAGCTTGCACTCCCCTTGCGCCGCAGCAAGAGGAAGGCAATCACCGCCGCACATGCCAACAACAGCAACAGCAAGCCGATGACGAGCGGGTTCAGGTAGCGCTCTGTCTGTGCCTGCTGCAACTTGGCGCGCAGATCCAGCAAGCTGGCCTCATTTTGGGCTGCCACCGCGACCAGGCTCTTGACGTTGGCTTCCAGAGTTTGCAGCCGCTGCGCGTCCAGACCCGCACGCGCAGCCTGATCGCCGGGCGCGCTTGCGGTCGATGACTCGAGCGTGGCGACGCGTTCAGACAACACTTCCAGCGGATCGAGTTTCAGGCGCGACTGCCCGCCAGCATGACCCGCTTGCAACTTTTCCGCCGGTGTTGGCATGGGCACGGCAGCGGCGGGGGCCGCCTTGGGGGCTTTGGCTGGTTTGGCCGGTTTGACCACCGCAGACGCTCTGGGTGACTTCGCCGCAGCAGGCTTCTTGTCCACTGCGCCGGCGCTGACTCGCCGGGCAACCGTCCCGGTACGGCCTGGATTGCGCTCTGGCGCAGCCGCACCAACGCCGTCACTGTCGGCGCTGGCTGCAGCAACCGGTGCCTGCGTGGGCGTGATCAGCGGCAGTTGGCTCGGCCTGGATGGCAATGGCGCAATCGGTTCACTGGCAATATCGGCCAGCAACACATAACGCCGACTGGTCTTCTGGGCGCAGCCCGCGCGCAGGTAGAGCGTGACCACCGGCTCATCAATCGCAACCGAGGACTGGATCCGCACATTGACTGGCTGGCCTGCCGCTGCTGGCTCGAAACTGACTTGAACACGCCCCGAATCCTGACGCGCATCGGCATGAAAGAGGTCCACTTCCAAGCACAGATTGGACAGACTTTCGTCGGGGTCGGGTTGCACCAACACCGAGACATCCAGACCCTGGCCTACCAGGGCGGCGCCACGCAGACGGCCCAGGCTCAGAGCATGCACATCCAGAGTCGCCAATAACAGCAGCAGTGCGAGCAGTCTCGTTTTTATCGTCGGCATGAATTTAGTAGTTTGTCTCAACGCCCGCCACATGATAACGGCCAAGTTCTGACGACCCGCCGCATTGTGCGTCTGACGATGCCAACACAGCCCACCTGCGCCACCATGACAGCCCCGCCGGACGCACCCAGAATTTTCGCACAGCGCCATCGCCTGTTAACGCACCGGCAGCGGTCGGGGGGCGTCTGGTCAACCACATTTTTCGGTCAATAATCGTGCACATGCATCCTCAATTCCACACCGTCGCCATCGTGGGCTGCGGCGCCATGGGCCGCGGCATCGCGCAGATCGCCGCACAGGCCGGCAGCCAGGTGCTGCTGGTGGACAACCAGGCCGCAGCCGCTGAACGTGCCAAAGCAGACCTGTTCCTGCAATGGGAGCGCCTTCAGGCCAAAGGCCGATTGGACGCACCGCAGGTTGCGCAACTCCGCTCCAGACTCACTTGCGCGACCCTCGAATCGCTGGGCCATTGTGACCTCGTGGTAGAGGCGATTGTCGAGCGGCTGGACGCCAAGATTGCGCTTTTCAAGACCCTGGAGGCAATCGTCGGGCCAGATACCGTGCTGGCGACGAATACCTCGTCGCTCTCAGTCACCGCCATCGCGGCCGGCGTGCAGCGTGCGCAACGTGTCGCCGGCCTGCATTTCTTCAATCCAGTACCCCTGATGAAGGTGGTGGAAGTCATCGCCGGTCTGCGCACCGGGCCAGGTGTTTGTGAGGCGCTGACAGCGTACGCCCGCCAAATGGGGCATTTGCCGGTGCGAGCGGCGGACACGCCGGGTTTCATCGTCAACCACGCTGGTCGTGGCTTCGGCACCGAGGCGTTGCGCATCGTGAACGAGGGCGTGTGTGATTTCGCCACCGTCGACCGGATACTGCGCGATCAGGTCGGGTTCAAGCTCGGGCCGTTCGAGTTGATGGACCTGACGGGTCTGGACGTGTCGCACCCGGTGATGGAGTCGATCTACCACCAGTATTACGGGGAGCCGCGTTACCGGCCGAGCGTGATTGCCGCGCAGCGCGTGGCCGCTGGTCTGGTGGGCCGAAAGAGCGGCCGCGGGTTTTATGACTACCCCGACGGAAACCAGCAGATCCCGATCGACGCGGCGGTGCCAGGGGTACACTCCATGCCCCCGGTATGGGTGTCGCCACGCGCGGCGCGGCGCGCCCAGTTGCTGCAGCTGCTCAAAGACCTGGGTGCCCAGATCGAAACCGGGTCCGCACCGACAGCGACGGCGTTGATACTGGTGGCGCCGCTCGGTTTTGACATCACCACGGTCGCGGTGGTGGACCACCTGGATCCGACACGTACGGTCGGCATCGACATGCTGGTCGATGACGCGGCCACCCGCCGCCGGGTGTTGGCCACGAATCCGGCAACCCGCTGTGACATGCGCGATGCCGCATATGCCTTGTTGGCGCGTGACGGGAAAGCGGTGAGTGTGTTGCGCGACAGCGCGGGTTTTGTCACGCAGCGCGTGGTAGGCAGCATCGTCAACATCGCCAGCGACATGTGCCAGCAAGGCATCTGTTCGCCGGAGGACCTGGAAATTGCCGTCAAGCTCGGGCTCGCCTACCCACTTGGCCCACTGGAGATGGGCAACAGCTACGGCCCGACCAACATGCTCGAGGTGTTGTTCAACATGCAAACCGTG
>JANLVB010000446.1:0-5499 GCA_031363785.1 Betaproteobacteria bacterium | reverse complement strand
CTGGGCGCAGCCCAGACCCAGGCCCTTGCTGGCGCCGCAGACCAGCGCCCATTTACCGTTGATTCCAAGATCCATCTTTTCGTCTCCCGTGCCTGTTGTCAGCTACCAGCTCTGGATCTGCGTGGTGCCGCCTGTTTCGCCGCTGTTGGTGATGCCTCGCTCAATGCCAACGCATCGAGCTGGGCAACGCCGTGGAACGGGTACAGGTCCTGCTGCTCCAGTACCACCAGCCGTTCGTTGATCTTGCGCAGAAAAGCATGGCCGAGGCGCCAATCCCGTTCGCTTATGGTGCCAACCACCTCCTCATGCACACGCAGGCTCAGGGCGTTGCAGTCACGCGCAAGCTCCAGCCCGGCGGGAGTCAAGCTCACCATGACCGAGCGGTTGTCCTGTCGCGAGCGGCGCCTGCGGATCAAGCGCTTCTTGTGCAGGGCCTGTAGCTGGCTGGAGATGGTCGACTGCGGCAGCACCATGCGCTCGACCAGGTCGCCAGTGCGCAACTCCTCGTTCTCCAGCAACAGCACAAGAATGCGTGCCGAGTAGTGGTTGAGGCCGTGTTCGCGGAAGTGCCGGTTTCCGATGTTGGCAATGCGGGCGCTTGCCGTATGCACCAGGAAGGTGAGGCGCTCGGTGAGGGCAGGCAGCGCGGAAGCTGGTGTGGTGCTGGCCAGCGTTGCAAGCTTCCTTGTCTTGGCGGGCAGCGACGTTTTGTGCGCAGTCATGCAGCGGTGCCGGCGTTTTCCATGAAGCTGGCCACGGCGCGATGGTAGTGCTGCACTGCCGGCTCGTTGCGGCCATAGATGAAATTCTTGTTGCCACCGGATTTGAGGCCGGACTGCACAAAGGCGCCGATCGCATAGTCTTCGTCGCGAACTGCCTGCAGCACCATCTGGCTGAAGCGCTCGGTGGCTTCCTTTTGCTCCGCTGTCACAGGCTTGCGGGCCGCCAGGATCGATTGGCGCGTGACCGTGGTCTCGGGGGTCGGGCCGGGAAACACCTGGCTCACCATGCAGTGGTCACCCAGCACGCCAGAGATCGAGAGATTGGGGAAGCCAGAGTAAATGCGGCGGATGTGTTTTTCCGGCTCCCACTGGTCCTGCGGTGTGGTCGCCAGTTCACTCAAGGTGCGCCGCCCGAACACGATGCGCTGGTGCGGACCATAGGTGTTGTGCAGCAGCAGGTTGCCCACGGTGTACTGGCCGACCGTGCTGGTGTGCACGGTGTTGTGGTGGTAGGCCTCGAGGTAACCGTCCCAGGCCACCTTCCAACCCGGTCCGGCCAGGTCTCGCTGTTCGTGCAAATGCCATTGGTCGAGGTTGAGGGTGTCGAGCTGTGCGGCAAAGTCACCCAGCCAGGCATGTATGTCCAGCGCAATGCCCGGGGTCAGCACCACCCACACCAGGCCTGAGCGCTCGGCGCAGCCGAGTTCGGTGAGCGAATGGGTGGCCGCATCCACATCGCCGAAGGTCGATGCGCCGTACAGACCGGTGAGCTTGCCCTGCAGGTCATATTGCCAGGCATGGTAGGGGCAGACAAAACGCTGCGCCGTACCGGTTCCGTTCTTGCACACCTGGGCACCACGATGCCGGCACACATTGACAAATGCACGTACCACGCCGTCGTCACCGCGCACCAGCAGGACCGGGACATCCATCACCGTCAGCGCGCGGTAGCTCTTCGCAGTGGGCAACTCCACGCTCAAGGCGAGTGCGATCGGCAGGTGCTTGAAGATGTGGTCAACCTCGCGCTGGTAACGCTGTGGGTCGATGTAGGCCGCAACCGGTTGCTCCATGGTGGAGGGGGCCTGATCAGTTGTCTTGTTCTGGAGATGGGCCAGCGCGCGACGCGCCAGCGACATGGATTCAATGCAGATGGTCATGGTTGGGTTCCTCGCTGCGGGTCGGTGTGCCTGCCCATGTCAAGCCTTGTGTCCGTGTTCGCGCTCAAACGCCTGCCAGGCAGCCAATGGCTCCGGGTAGTCGGCGGCCACGCGTTTATCCCCCAGCACGACGCGCAACGGCGAGTGGAACACCTGGGTGAATTCCTTGGCCGGCACGTAGTACAGGAAGCTGATCGAACGCCGCGCAAACACCCAGCGCCCGGCCTCGCGGCGGTAGCGGTCTTCGTAACGCATCGCCGACAGGCTGACGTCCGGCCCTGGCAGGGTCTCGGCATGGCTCAGCACCAGGCCAGTGGCTTCATGGGGTTTGCTGTCGTCAAAGCGTACAAAGTGGTCGTGTGTCCAGTGGTATCCGGGGCCGCGGATCTTGAACACCCGCACGAACATGTCGCAGATCTCCTGGCGGCTGTTGGCCTTGAGAAAGCCGCTGGGCGAATCGAAAACGGCGTCTTCTGCAAACAGGCTGGACAGGCGCGGCATGTCATGCTCGTCGCATGCGATCGCGTAGGCGCTCGCCAGCTCGGCGATCTCGGCGCGCGCTTCGAGCTTCTCGACGCGGCGCAGCAGTTCATCCATCGTTGCCATCCGTTTTCTCCTCGGGATTCAAAGTTCTGCGATGTCACGCCCGCCATCGGGTGCGAGGTCGGGTTGTCCGCTGTCCAGCGCAAATTCACGGGTGAGCTGACGGCCCATCGACGGCATGCGCCAGCCGGCCAGTGGTTGTGTCTCGCGCATGGGTGAGATGTCCGCCGCCTTGCCGCCCACAAATACATGCTGGATGCGGCCGGGCTCGCCCAGCAGCGCGACGTTCTGCGATGGGTCGCCTCGCACGCAAATCAGGTCGGCCTTCATGCCAGAGGCGACAACCCCGGTCTTGCCCGCCATCTTGAGCGCGAAGGCGCCGGCACCCGTCGCGCTGTGGATGGCCTGCAGGCTGGTCATGCCGTAATAACGCATGAAAACTTCCATCTCACGATAGTGCCAGTGGCCGTATGGCACCAGCGAGAAACCGGCCTCGCTGCCGGTGAGCAGCGGCACGCCGGCAGCATGCAGTCGGCGCATCGACTGCACCGAGTCGATGATCTCGCGCTCGAACAGTTTCACAAACGCCGGGTCGGTGCCCAGACGGTGCCCATAGTCCACCATGTTGACCTGGAAGGTGAAGGTCGGGCATACCGGGATGCGGCGTTCGATCACCAGGTCGGTGGTGCGCTCGTCCATGCCGGTGCCGTGGAAGATGAGGTCCATACCCGCCTTGGCGGCCCGGTAGCTGGAGGTGTTGCCGCGGCAGTGGCCCATCACCGGCACACCGAGGTCGTGCGCCACTTCACAGATCAGGTCGAGCTCGTCCTGCATGAAGCTGCAGCGCTCACCGTGCTGCGCATAACGCGGCACGATGCCCGACACGTGCACCTTGATCCAGTCCGCACCCACCTTGACCTGGCGGCGCACCTCGGCAACGATCTCGTCACGCCCTTGCACCGACATGTAGTAACCGGTGATGCCCACGTTATTGATCAGGTGGCCGGCCGTGCCGCCGACCTTGGTGATCAGAGCGTAACAACCTGCGGCAATACGCGGCCCTTCGAAGTACCCGGCCTCGATGGCGTCGCGCACGTCCACCATGGTCTCGAACACCGAGTCCGGGTCCAGGATGCCGGTGACGCCGGCGCGCAGCAATTTCTTCGCGTTGTAGGTGGCGACCAGGGCCGACAGGGCATGGCGGCGCAGGTGAAAGATCTCCGGGTTGGAGGCCGCGTCGTCAAACGACAGGTGGCAATGGGCGTCGATCAGACCCGGCATCACCGTCATGCCCGACATGTCGATACGTTGTGCGTGTTGCAGGTGCTGCGCGCGCAGCAGGGCTTCGGTGCCGACTGCCACTATGCAGTCACCCTCAACCAGCACAGCGGCAGCGAATGGCGCATTGCCAGCGCCGTCTATGACAGTGCCGTTTTCAAGTAGCAGCGCGTTGGGCATCGGATGTTTCCGGATTTGACAAGGGTTGGCCAGGCGGCTCAGGCGCGCAACAGACGCCTGGCATTGGCAGCCAGGTCGGGCGGCACCGGGCCGTGCGCGTCGCCAGCATCGGGCTCGTCCCAGCCGGCAAAGTTGGTGCCGTAGACCAGATGTTCGCGACCGACCACGGCGCTGAGCAGCGAGAGGATTTGCGGGTGGTCCACATGCGTATCGAACCACAAACGCTTGAGGCGCTCCTCAAAGGCTCCAGGCGCGCGCAATGCGGCCGGTGACCAGGGGCGCTTGCGCGCGGCCTTGGCCATGCGACCCATCAGCAGGGCGGTAGCACCGCCACCGTGGCTCATGCAGATGTCGAGTCCGGGGTGGCGATCCAGCACACCGCCGTAGATCAGGGTGCCGATGGCCAGTGTTTCCTGGGCCGAAAAGCCCGCCACGATGTCGAGCTCGAAACGCTTGAGTGCCGGGTCGCCGGACGGGCCGTCAATGCCTGCGGGCCCGGGGTGGATACACAGCGGCACGTCCAGCCGCACGGCCTCGGCATACAAGGCATCCATCGCCGGGTCGTCCAGCGTGACAGGTGCATCAGTGCCAAAACCGGCGCCGACCAGGCCGAGCTCACCGACTGCGCGGCGCAACTCTGCGGCCGCAGCCGATGGTGACTGCAACGGCAAGGCCGCCAGACCCGCCATCTTGGTCGGGTGTGCCGCCACGATGCGTGCCAGGGCGTCGTTGTGGACCCGACAAAATCGCACAGCGTCGTCGACAGGGATGAAATGCAGGTAGGTCAGCGGGTTGGGCGACACGACCTGAAAGTCGATACCGTGTTCGGCCATGCGCGCGACCCGGATACCAGGGTCCATGAAGGGGCTGCCGGCATATTTCACTCCGTTGAGCCGATAGGTCTTGCCGATCTGGAAATACGGCGACCCGTCGGCGTTTTGCCCCAGAAACGGTCCGTACTCTCCTGCCGCGCCAATGGTTTCGGCGAGTACGATGTGGGCATGCAGATCGACCACCCTGGCGGCGGACAATGCGGCGTTTTTCATGGGTTGTTGTTGCTTCGCTGTGGACGGATAGGTCAATTGCATCGAAATCAATTGATGCGATTTCGGTTAATATACTTCGGCGGCATGGAGCAGTCAATGTCCGGCCGCGATTTCCCCCGGTTCGCACCGTAGCTTTCAGACCTGGAGTGACATGACCAAAACAGCCATCGTGACCGGCGGAGCCAGGGGCCTGGGGGCCGCCATCTGCCTGCGCGCCGTGCAGGCCGGGTACCGACTCGGCGTGCTCGACATGAAGCTCGCCGACTGTGAGGCGTTTGTTCGCACCCTGCCTGGCTCCGGCCATATGGCCTTGCAGGCGGATGTGACCGACGAGCACCAGGTGCACGCCGCCTTCGAAGCCTTTGGTGTGACGCCCGATCTGGTGGTCAATAACGCAGGCATCGTGCGTTTTGGGCCCTTGCTGGAGCAAAGTGTGGACGACTTTCGCACCGTGCTCAATGTGAATCTCACCGGCACCTACATCGTTGCCCGGGAGGCCGGCCGGCGCATGGTCAAGCGCGGCAGCGGCGTGATCATCAACCTGAGCTCGCTCAATGCGCTGACGCCGGGGCC
>JANLVB010000438.1:0-5883 GCA_031363785.1 Betaproteobacteria bacterium | reverse complement strand
GCATCGCAATTTGTCTGAGCTTTTGCCGATTGTCCGAAAACGAAGACGCAAACCGCGAGAATAAAAATGTGTAAAAAAACAGATTTTGTCCGAATGCCGCCTATAAAACTTTTCATATTCAAAACCTTTATCTCGTTATTTTAGCTTTTCTGCTTTTCAGTTTTGTAGGATTTGCACAGCAACAACGATTCCCTAAACCGGAATTTGGGTCTGGATATACGCAACCTTCGCCTATAACCCCAGAGCCGCGTGCCCTTGCGTTGGAGTACACGGATGTTGTTGTTTTATTGATTGTTCTCTCGCTGGCGAGTTGGTTGGCAAGGCGCTTGAGCCCCTCGGCCTGGCTTCTGCCTGGCCACTTTGCCCATTCGCCCAAGAATCGCCAGGCCTGCAGATAGTGTTGGCCTTCGAGCAGGCTTCTCAGGCGCTGACCAGGATAGCCGTTGTATCCGGCCACCGCCTCGTCGACACCCTGGCCATCCAGCGTGACCGTAATGCCATGCTCCCTGGCGCTGCGGTAGACACAGTATTGCGCGTAAATGCTGGTACTTCCAAACGGTTCGCCCTGCGCCGCCAGCAAGTCATCCAGATCGGTTACCAGGTCCTGCGGACCGAGCACCACCTTGTGGGCAATCGCACCCACATGGCTATTCACCTGGTCCACCCACAGCTCTTCAGAAACCGCGGATCCGCTGGCGATGTAGCTGAAAGTGTTGATCGGCAAATCGGGCTCGACCAAGCGCATGGCACATACGATGGCCGACGAATCAATGCCGCCGGATAAGGCGGCTCCCAGCGGAACATCACTGCGCAAGTGCAGGCGCACATTGGCCAGAAACTTGTCGCGCACGACTGCCGCGGCGTCGGCGAAGCCAAGCTGGCAGACGGCCGCCACATTGGGTTGCCACCACGCCCGCGGAGCGTCCATCTGACCGCTCGCCACATCGAGAGTCAGAACATGGCCTGGCATCAAGTGCAGGAACCCCTGCACAAAGCTGCGCGGCCCGCTGTCATAGTCGCCATGGACCAGGTAGTCGTAGGCCCGCTGCCAATCCGCCTTCGGTCTGGTGCCAACCAGCGTGGCCAGTGCGCCGGCTTCCGACGCAAAAAGAAATTTTCCGCCATCCCGACAGTACAGAAACGGCTTGATGCCAAATGCGTCGCGTGCACACACCAGTTGCCCGCGCTGCCGGTCATGGACCACCATCGCAAACATGCCGACCAGCCGCGGCAGGCAGGCCTGGCCCCAATGCTGCCATGCAGCCAGCAGCACCTCGGTGTCCGACTGCGACCGAAACCCGAAACCGGCCGCCTGCAGTTCCATGCGCAGTTCGCGGTAGTTGTAGATTTCGCCATTGAAGACAATGGCGTAGCGCCCGTTGGCCGAGTCCATCGGCTGATGGCCGCCGGACGTCAAATCAATGATCGACAGCCGGGTATGCCCCAGAACCAACAGACCACCAGCAACTGGCTCGAACACCGCGCCTTGGTCGTTCGGCCCCCGGCGCCGCAGCGACTGCAAAGCGTCCGCAACACGTTGCTCGGGGAGCGACGCCGGCTGGGCAACCCATCCACCGAGAATTCCACACATGCCGTTCAGCCCCGGGACCGTTGCAGCGCGGCTTCGTAGTCGCGCTTGATGTCGGCGGCAATCTTGAGCGGGTCGTGCCAGCGCTCGACATAGGCCCGGCTCCTCTTGCCCAGTTCGACCAATGCAGCGCGTGGCATGTCAAGCACCCGCTGCAACTCCTGCTCCACCGTGTCCGCAGTGACCTGAATGCAGGGAAGCTCACGGCGCATCTCAGGGGGCAGAAAATGCAGGTCCCCGTCGCGCAGGTACACCAGCACAGGCTTACCCAGGGCCATCAACTCCACGGCGAGGCCACCGTACCACCCGGCAAACAACTGATCCACCAGCAGGTCGGCCGACTCGTACACTTTGCGCGCCTCGGCATTGCTCAAGCCCTCCACCAATAACACGTCGAACTTGTATCCCCTGTCCTTCAGGTTGGCAAAGGCCTTCAGTATGAGGGCGGTACCCTTGACTTTGCGGTGGCTTGGCGCGTGCACGATGCGCAGCGGCCGTGGCTCGGCTTGCGAGTAGACCGGTATCCAGTCTGTCATGAAAAAAAGTGAATACGGAACAAACCTGGCCTGCGGCGGCAACACATGCAGAAGGTCTGGATTGACGGCATACACGCCCTGCGCCACCGACGACAAAAGCAGAATGTTATTACGCTTGAATTGATCGGACACAGCGTCGTAATAACCTGGCTCCACCTGCGCCGCAATGCTGATCGCGAAATGCTGCAGGCTGTAGTCACCCTGCCGTGCGTCGTCGCCCTGGTAGGTGACAAACACGGCCTTGCGCATCGTGGTAACCAAAAACAGCTCCAACTTCTGCAAGGCGCGCAGATAGCCGGCATACAGAAATCGCAACACCGAACTTGCATTGCGTTGCCCGGCCATCGGAAAGTCAAGGCCATAGGCCGAGGCGACCGTGGTCCCGGCGTTGTAATGGATCACATCGAAGCGCGGCAGGTAGAACAACACGGCCCACACGCGTTTGACCTCGCGCAACAAGAAACTGCCGCCGGGCCGATGCAGCACCACATCGGCTCCGTAAGACAGGTAGTTTTGAGATACGACCAGCGAGGTGCTGTCTACACCAAGTGCCTTCAGCGCCAGGCTCAACGCTTGGGGATTACCGCCCACCGAGCTCGGCGCGTGCAACACGCGGCATTTTCTGGCGCCCATCATGCCCGCTTGAAGCGACTTCCGAGCCGCGCAAACAGTGTCACCCATTCATTGCGGCGTGCGAAGCCAAACAAGTACAAACCCAGCACCAACGCGCCGAACAAACCAAGCTTGATCACCACGCCAGGCCAAAAATCCGCGCTTATCCACTGACCGGCCGCAACCAACAATGCATACCAGAGCACGCCACATACAAGGGTCTTCCATTCAAACGGAATCCGATAATAATCTTGGCTGATCGACGCCCAAACAACGCAAAAAAGCGCGGCTGCCAAAAAATTGCCCAAGGCGGCCCCGACAAAGCCATAAGCCGGGATCAGCCACAGGCATAACGCGAAATTGGCCATGGCTGCAGCCACCTGCACGCCCAGTTGCAACCAGGTCTTTTTTTCCAGAAACATGCCCGGGAAGAATATGTACAACTGCATCAATACGCAGGCCGGGGCAAGGATGGCGACAATTTTGCTGGCGTCCCTGAACGGCTGCGCCACCAAGACCTGCAGTATCTCTGCCGCAAACAGGCCCAGAAAACCACACAGCAGGATGGACACGCCAGAAAACCAGCGAAAAAGCCGTGCAATGTCAGCCGGCGTACGCGCAGCCTTGTGGTGCGAATAAATGAGTGGGATCAAAGCACCTTGTATGCCGATCAAACCCAGCAGGCTGATGCTTGCCACCCGGTACCCCAGCGCGAACAATCCCACGTCGTGTAATCCTGAAAAATAACTGAGCAAGGCGCGATCAACATACAGCGTCACCAATGCACTCAGACTGGCTGGAACCAGCGGCAGCGCGTAGCGCATCATTAACCGCAGCTTGTCGGTGTCCCAGGCGCCTTTGAGGCTGTCGCCCACATAGACCCGGGCCAGCATGATCGCCGATGCAGCGCCGACAGACAGGCCAAACAGGACACCGGCCAGACCAAAGTGCCAGCCGAGCAATGCTGCAAGCGCGCCACCGCCATAGGCGTTGAACAAATTGACCTTGGCGTAGTGGAGCCCCTTCAGTTCCCATCGAAGCTGGTTCTGCAAGAAGTAGAGCAACCCCATGAGCACGATGGTGGTCAGACCAAGCCCAAGAACAGGCAAGGAAATCGCTTCAAGCTGCGGCATTGGTCCGGCAAGGTGCAGTGTGATGGCAAGCACCGAGAAAATGCCGTACATGCAGAGTGTGAACAACCAGGCGGTCGTGGCAAAGCGCCGCTTCTCGTCTTCTGACGTGCTGTCAGGATACAGACGGGCCAGACCAAGGGAGATTTCAAGCGGTACGGCGATGGACGCGATTGCCGCCGCCGCCATGACCAGATCAAACAGACCGTATTCACTGGGAGACAGGATGCGGGAATAGACCGGCAGCAGCAGCAGCCCCATGGCCCGGGTGGCGATGCCGGCAACACCATACACCACGCTGTCCTTGATGGCCAGTCTCAACATGGCTCAGTGTTTCGTCAAGTCGCCGTCGAACTACTGCTGCACCCGCAGCGCGACGAAACAACTGTTTGAACCGGGCAACACCACCAGTTCCTCGACGGCACCGCTTTGCCCCAGGATTTGCAGCAGGGTGTCTCGCACGAAGTAATGGAAGTGGAATTTGTCCAGGCGCCCACCACGCGCCAGGGTTCGCTCGCGCTGATTCAACTTGAAGAACAATCTTGACCCGTGCAGCAGCGCATAGGCCAGCAGCCCGGCAAGGCGCAGCACGGGCGAGCGGGTGATCTCGCACAGCCGCGCAAACACCTTGGCACCCACCACCGACGACACCGCCGGCGAATCATGCAACCCAACCCATAACAAAACACGGCCAGTGCCGGCCAACCGGCCAGCCAGTGCCAAGGCGGTTTGCACATTTTCGAAATGGTCCAGCGAAGTCGCAAACAGCACTACGTCCGCAGGTCTCGACAATCCCTGTTTCGCCAGATCTTCCAGCCGCCCGCAGACAAACGGGTAGTCGCGTTCCAGATTGATCTTGATCGGGTCGAGACCGATGTAATTGATCGCGCCCGCCAAGTCGCGCACATACAGCGGGTATTGCGTGCCGACGCCACAACCGACGTCCAACACGGTGCGCCCGCCGACTGCCAGCAGGTGTTTGGCGACAAAACCGGCAAAAAGAGCCATATGGGTCTTCACCACATCCGGATACTGTTCTGCGCCATGGTGCGCCAGGTATTCATCGATCGACGCGTCATTCACCTGCCGCCATTCGTCGCCGGCTTCGACCGGCAGGTCCACCGTCTGGCAGTCTGCCACCAGCGAATCGACATCGACTGTCGTTCCTGGCACCAGCGAATGCACCCGTCCCGATTGTTCAGTGGCCATCTCGATCAAGCTCCGTCCAAATCGAGCGCCGCGCGCAAACCGTCGTCAAAAGATGTGAACTGCGGTTGGCACACCTGGACCAACTTTGTGATGTCGGCCATCAGGTCAAGCGGCCGGGGCTGGCTTGCAACTTCGAACCTGGGCGAGCGCCCGATGTGCCAGCCAATCGCTTCCACCATGTTCCTGATGCTCAAGACTTCTGGCCCCGCGATATTGAGCGCGCCTGTCGCATCCGAGCAGACCAGTTGCGAGAAAATCCGCACAGCATCATCAACATAACAAAGCGAGACTCTCAAGCCCCCTTTGTCATTCTTGCCGTCAGCCCTGGATGCCAGTTTGATCGGCATGCCGGCGCGCATTGCGTTAACGAGATTAGGCACCAGACGGTCTGCCTGGTTGGGACCATACACCCCGAAAATGCGCGTGGACAACACGGACATGTCGCCTCCGAACAACGCCAGACCCTCCTCCGCGTGAACTTTACTCAATGCATACCAGTCATCGCGGCGCAAAGCACTGTCTTCGTTCAACAGATCAAAGCTTGGTTGGTACACGTTGCCGGTAGACGCATAGATAAAGCGCTTTGCTCCGCTTTGCCTTGCGAGATTGGCGGCTCGAAACGCGGAAACCACATTGACGCCCCATAGATGGGAGGATTCTTCGGGCAGTTCACGATAACGTGGCGACTGTGAAAGATAAACTACACAGTCGGTTCCAGTAGATATCCGTACAGCTTCGTCCAGCACTCCACTCTCCATATTGAATATGCCGGCAGTCTGGGACGAGTAAGAAACAACATCAACGCCGT
>JANLVB010000420.1:0-16356 GCA_031363785.1 Betaproteobacteria bacterium | reverse complement strand
CGCGCTGCCCGACTGGACGCAATCAGTGGGCATGGTGTTTTCGGTGATCCTGCTGGCGCCGAGCTGGGGCGGCATGATCAACGGCATCATGACGCTGTCGGGCGCCTGGCACAAGCTGCGCGACGATCCGATCCTGCGCTTTCTCATCGTGTCGCTTTCGTTCTACGGCATGAGCACCTTCGAAGGCCCGATGATGTCGATCAAGACCGTCAATGCGCTCAGCCACTACACCGACTGGACGGTCGGCCACGTGCACTCCGGTGCGCTGGGTTGGGTCGGCCTGGTCACCATGGGCAGCATGTATTACCTGATCCCGCGACTGTTCGGGCGCACCCAGATGTACAGCGTCAAGGCGATCGAGGTGCATTTCTGGGTCGCCACCATTGGCATCGTGATCTACATCGCGGCGATGTGGATTGCCGGTGTGATGCAGGGCCTGATGTGGCGTGCCGTCAACACCGACGGAACACTCACCTACACCTTTGTCGAGTCGGTCAAGGCCACCTTCCCGTTCTATGTCTTGCGCCTGCTCGGCGGCCTGTTGTACCTCGGTGGCATGGTGATCATGCTCTGGAACGTGCTCAAGACGGCCACCTCGGGCCAGGCCAGCACGGTGAACATTCCCGCAGCCGCTGCCCACGCCTGAAGGAAGCCAACCGATGTCAAACCAAACCAAGTCCTCCGGTCTCTCGCATGAAAAGATCGAGACCAACAACTTCCTGATGATCGTCCTGATCCTGCTGGTGCTGTTGGTGGGCGGCATGGTCGAGATCATTCCGCTGTTCTTCCAGAAGTCGACCACCGAGCCGATCAAGGGTGTGCAGCCTTATACCGCCTTGCAGCTGGCCGGACGCGACGTCTACATACGCGAGGGTTGTTACAACTGCCACTCCCAGATGATCCGGCCGTTGCGCTCCGAGACGCTGCGTTATGGGCACTACTCGGTGGCCGGCGAATCGGTGTATGACCATCCGTTCCAGTGGGGCAGCAAACGTACCGGGCCTGATCTGGCGCGGGTGGGAGGAAAGTACAGCGATGAGTGGCATCGCGTGCACCTGATCAACCCGCGTGACCTGGTGCCGGAATCCAACATGCCGGCCTACCCGTGGCTTGAGAAGAACCTGGTGGATGCGGCCTCGTTGCCAAGCCATATGCGGGCGCTGCGCACGGTAGGTGTTCCCTACACGGACGAGCAGATCGGCAAGGCGTCAGCGGAAGTCACCGGCAAGACCGAGATGGAGGCGACCATTGCCTACCTCCAGATGCTTGGCCTCGCGCTCAAATAACCCGGGAGTCAATCACATGGATGTCAACACCTTGCGCTCCATCACCACCGTGGTCTCGTTGCTGGTATTTCTGGGCATTGTCTGGTGGGCCTGGTCACGCCAGCGCAGCGCCGATTTCGAGCAGGCCGCCAGGCTGCCCTTTGAGCAGGATTGAAGGAATCAGCATGAGTGACTTTACGAGCAACTTCTGGTCGATCTTTGTCGCTGCGATCACGCTGGTGAGCATCCTGGCCTGCCTGCTGTTGTTGTGGTTCAGTGGCAAGGCACACGCCATGACGGCCGACGACAACACGACCGGTCACCTCTGGGACGGTGACCTGCGCGAGATGAACAACCCGCTGCCACGTTGGTGGGTCTGGCTTTTTGTACTCACCGTGCTGTTCTCCCTGGTGTACCTGGTGCTGTACCCGGGCCTGGGCAGCTACGCCGGCTCACTGGCCTGGAGCTCGACCGGCCAGCATGCGGCGGAAATGCAGAAGGGCGAGCGGGAAGTGGCACCTTTGTATGCGCGGTTTGCCAGCATGAAGACCGACGCGCTGGCGCGTGACCCACAGGCCATGGCGATTGGTGAGCGCCTGTTCATGAACAACTGCTCGCAATGCCATGCCTCGGACGGCCGCGGCAGCAAGGGTTTTCCGGACCTGACCGACAGTGACTGGATGCATGGCGGGACGCCCGAAAAGATACTCGAGACACTGGTTCAGGGCCGCATTGGCAACATGCCGCCGATGGCGGCGGCGGTTGGAGCCCCGGACGATGTGAAAAACGTGGCGAATTACGTGCTCAGCCTCTCTGGCAGCCCCAGCGACTCGGTACGCGCTGCCCTGGGCAAGGCCAAGTTCGCAGCCTGTGGCGCCTGCCATGGTGCCGATGGCAAGGGTAACCCGGCGCTGGGTGCCCCCAACCTGACAGACAACATATGGTTGCACGGTTATGGCGAAAACGCCATCGTCGCCATCATCAACAACGGAAAGATGAACCAGATGCCGGCGCAGGCCGACAAACTGGGCGCCGCGCAACTGCAGGTGTTGTCGGCCTACGTCTGGGGCTTGTCAAACAAGCCGGCCCCAGGGACCAAGTGAGTCGTTCTGCCCGACTGAGGGTGGCTGCGTGACGCCATCCGACAAGAGCGCGCGCAAGGTGATCCCGATCCGGGCCATTGAGCCGGATCCGGAGATGGTGTCCCTGTACGAAGCGCACCGCACCATTTATCCGCGCAGTGTGTCGGGCCTGTTCTCGCGTTGGCGCTGGGGCCTGGTGTTTCTGACCCAGGCGGTTTTTTACGGTATGCCATGGCTGGAATGGGGCCAACGCCAGGCCGTGTTGTTCGACCTGGGCACGCGCCGTTTCTACATTTTCAACCTGGTGCTGTACCCGCAGGACTTCATCTATCTTGCGGGCCTGCTGGTCATATCGGCGCTGTCGTTGTTTCTGTTCACCGCCGTGGCGGGGCGCCTGTGGTGCGGTTATGCCTGCCCCCAGACCGTGTACACCGAGATGTTCCTGTGGATAGAGAAGCAGCTCGAGGGTGACCGTTCGGCACGTATGCGTCGCGACGCCGGTGCACTGTCGCTGGACAAGGTGCTGCGCAAGGGCGGCAAACACATGGCCTGGCTGGTGTTGGCGTTCTGGACCGGATTCACCTTCGTCGCCTACTTCACGCCGGTGCGTGAACTGGGCCGTGAACTGCTGGCGCTGCAGATGACGTCGTGGGAGGTGTTCTGGACCATCTTCTACGGCTTTGCCACCTACGGCAATGCCGGGTTCATGCGTGAGCAGGTGTGCAAGCACATGTGCCCCTATGCGCGTTTCCAGAGCGCCATGTTCGACCGCGACACGCTGATCGTCACGTACGACCAGGAGCGTGGCGAGCCACGCGGTGCACGCTCGCGCAAGGCCAACCCGGCGGCGCTGCGCCTCGGAGCCTGTGTCGACTGCAGCCTGTGTGTGCAGGTCTGTCCAACGGGCATCGACATCCGCAACGGTCTGCAGTACGAATGTATTGGTTGTGGTGCCTGCGCCGATGTCTGCGACACGGTGATGGACAAGATGGGTTACGCGCGCGGGCTGGTGAAGTATTCGACGCAAAATGCACTCTCCGGCCACTGGAGCCGCGCGCAGACACTGCGCCATGTGTTGCGCCCGCGTGTCCTGGTGTATGCCTCCATACTTGCGGCTATTGTCCTGGCCATGGGTGTGAGCCTGCTGTTGCGCACGCCGTTCAAGGTGGATGTGGTGCGCGACCGCGGTGCCATGGCACGTGTCGCGGCTGGTGGCAACATCGAAAATGTGTACCGACTGCAAGTCATGAATGCCACCGAATCGGCCCAAAAATACCGCATTTCTGTGCATGGCCTGCAGGGCATTGCCGTGACGAGCGACGACGTCGTGGCGGTCGATGCGACACAGGCGCGCTGGGTCGCGGTGCGGGTACAACTCGCCGCAGACGGCGCCAGCCCAGGATCACATAGTATCCACTTCGAGATCGAGGCCGTCGATTCGGCGGCCCGGATCAGTGAAAAATCCGTCTTTCTGGTACCACATTGAGGATTCACCATGCCCATCGAGAACAACCCCGCACCAGTTCCGTGGTGGAAATTCGGTCATGTATGGCTGGTCATCTCCGGCCCGGCGATTGTGGTGGTCGCCAGTTTCATCACCTTGTACCTGGCCGTTACCCGGCCGGACCCGGTCATCAACGCTGATAACTACCGCCAGACGGCCCAGGGCAGCGTCCGGTCACAAGCCAACCTGGCGCCAGCGGTGCAGGGGCGCAACCACGCGGCGACCGGCGTCGTGCCGCCCGGCAAAGCCACTCCCAAACCCTGACGTGTCACTACGCTGCGCAACTACCAAACGACTATGGCGAAAAACAAGTGGATGTGGATAGGCTGGCCGTCCTTCCTGGTCGCTGCCGGGCTGGAAATGCTGGTGTTTTCCCTGGTCGACCCGCAGGACCTGCAGTGGTTCGGGCGGCCCCTCACCCTGTCACGCCAAGCCGTCTACACGTTGGCCTTCTTTGTTTTCTGGGCCCTGGTGGCGACTTCCAGCGCACTGAGTGTGTTGCTGGCGACACCTTCTGACGAGGTCAATGCACGGGGCCCGGCGAGGGCGAATCAGCGCTGAGGGGGTTCAGGAGCAGACCTGGGGGTTGACGATGAGTTTGAGGGCTGCCGAATCCAGTATCCGCACGTGGCGCTGCTTCACCTCGACGATCCCATCTTCGACAAACTTGGAAAAGGTGCGGCTCACGGTTTCCAGCTTGAGCCCGAGGTAACTTCCGATTTCCTCTCGCGTCATGCGCAGCACCAGCTCGGTCTGGGAGAAGCCGCGCGCGTGCAGGCGCTGCACCAGATTGAGCAGGAAGGCTGCCAGGCGCTCGTCGGCGCGCATGCTGCCAAGCAGCAGCATCACACCGTGCTCGCGCACGATTTCACGGCTCATGATTTTGTGAACATGGCGATGCAACGAGAGGATCTGGAGCGAAAGCTCTTCGATGCGGTCAAACGGCATCACACACACCTCGGAGTCTTCCAGCGCCACGGCGTCGCAGGTGTGGCGTTCATTGACGATGCCGTCCAGACCGACCACCTCTCCGGCCATCTGGAAGCCGGTGACCTGGTCGCGCCCATCTTCCGACGCGATACAGGTTTTGAAGAATCCGATACGGATCGCGTACAGGCTGGTAAAACGGTCACCATCGCGGAACAATGCAGTGCCGCGTTTGATCCTGCGGCGCGTTTCCACCATGTCGTCGATGCGGTCGAGTTCGGCTGGCGACAGGCCCAGCGGCATGCACAACTCGCGCAGGTTGCAGTTGGCGCAGGCTACCTTGATGGCCCTGGAGTCCAGCGCCACGATGGGTGGCACCGGGTGGGGCATGGCGTGGCGCTGCGGGTTGACGCTGCGGTTGGCTGCGAGGTTGGACATGGTGGCTCCTGATATGGGTCAATTGTGCGCCTGGCGTTTTCCTGCTATTTTGATACAAGTCAAGACACTCTGCTGGGTGGTCCGGCATATTGCGTGCTCCAGTCGAGGATTTTTCATGTTTTCTGCCGTGTCGGACCCCATTTCGCCCGAAATACTACGTCGCTACGACGTGGCCGGCCCGCGCTATACCTCCTACCCGACGGCCGACCGGTTTGTCGAGGCCTTTGGCGCAGCCGAGTACCAGCAGGCACTGCTGCAGCGCCGCAACACCAGTGCCGCCACCGCCGCGCCTTTGTCAGTCTACGTGCATATCCCTTTTTGCGAAGCACTGTGTTATTACTGTGCCTGCAACAAGATCATCACCCGGCACCACGAGCGCGCCACGCCTTACCAGGCTTGCCTGGAGCGGGAAGTCGAATTACATGCCGCGCAACTCGGGGCCGGACGCAGCATCAGCCAGTTGCACCTAGGCGGTGGCACCCCGACCTTTTTGCGGGATACCGAACTAGCCGAACTGATGGCGATGCTGCGCCGCAGTTTCCGTTTTGAACCAGGGGGCGAATATGCCATCGAGGTTGATCCGCGTACGGTCGATGTGCGGCGTCTGGACAGCCTGGCCGAACTCGGCTTCAACCGGCTCAGTTTTGGGGTACAGGACTTCGAGCCCGCGGTGCAAAAAGCCGTGCACCGCGTACAACCGGCGCAGCAGGTATTTGAGTTGGTTGCGGCTGCGCGCTTGCGCGGGTTCGAGTCGGTCAATGTAGACGTGATTTATGGTTTGCCAAAGCAGACCCCGGAATCGTTCGATCGCACCCTGGCGCAATTGGTCGCGCTGCGGCCAGACCGGGTAGCACTGTACGGCTACACACACCTGCCGGAACGATTCAAGCCGCAGCGGCGCATCGCCACCGCCGAGTTGCCGCCAGCGTCGGCCAAACTGGAGATGTTGTCGCGCTCGCTGTCGACGCTGGTTGCTGCCGGCTACGTGTATGTCGGCATGGACCATTTTGCGCTGCCGGGCGACGCATTGGCGGTGGCCAAGCGCCAGGGCCGACTGCACCGGAATTTTCAGGGCTACAGCACCCGGCCGGATTGTGATCTGATTGGCCTGGGGGTGTCTGCCATTGGCAAGATCGGGGCGACCTACAGCCAGAACGCCAAGACCCTTGAAGAGTATTGCGACGCGCTCGACCAAGGCCGATTTCCGGTCGTGCGCGGTTTGACCTTGTCACGCGACGACCTGCTGCGTCGGGCTGTCATCATGGCCCTGATGTGTCAGGGGAACTGGAGCTTTGAATCGATCGACCTCGCCTGGCTGGTCGATTCCAGAAGCTACTTCGCCAGCGAACTGGAGGCGCTGCAACCGCTGCGGGAGCAGGGCCTGGTGGACATCGATGGCGATGGCGTGCTGGTGACCGCGCTGGGCTGGTATTTTGTGCGTGGTGTGGCGATGGTGTTCGACCGATACCTGCAGGCTGATCGCAGCCGCGCGCGTTATTCCCGCATCCTCTGACCATGCAAGGCACCTTGGCCGCGACCGCGCTCCTGATGGGAATCGTCGGTGGCCCGCATTGTGTGGTGATGTGCGGGGCTGCCTGTGCCGGAATCGGGGGCGCCGCGCCGGGGCGCGGCCGCCTGGCGTTGTGGCTGTTTCAGCTTGGGCGTGTTGTCGGCTACTCCATGCTCGGCGCACTGGCTGCGGGCTCGATGCAGGGGCTGGGGTGGCTCACCACGCAGTCGGCGGCGGTGCGGCCCTTGTGGACCCTGCTGCATGTGGCAGCGCTGGCCGTCGGCGTGTTGTTGTTGTTCAACGCACGCCAGCCGGTCTGGATCGAGAGCGCCGGCCGGGCCCTGTGGGCACACACCCGCAGCGCCGTGCAACGGCACCGCGTCGGGGCGCCCCTGCTGATCGGCACCCTGTGGGCCCTGTTGCCCTGCGGCCTGTTGTATTCGGCGCTGTTGGTGGCGGGTCTGAGCGCCAAGCCGGCTGATGGCGCGCTGGTCATGGCACTGTTTGCACTGGGCACCAGCCTGTCCATGCTGGCCGGGCCGTGGTTGTGGCTACGAATGCGTGAGCGCGAAGGGCTGGGTAGCTGGGGCGTGCGACTGGCCGGTGTCACGCTGGCCGCCAGCGCGGCATGGGCGCTCTGGATGGGCCTGGTGCATGACACGGCGCCCTGGTGTGTTGGCAGTTGACGCCAATCGCCCGTTCACGGCGGCATTTTGAAATCGATCGAATAGAGATACCACAGGATCAGGGTCGGAATGATCACCGGTATCGCCATGCCAACAAAGGCAACGGCGGTCAGCAGCAAGGTGCCCATGTCGGCGATCCAGATCTTGACCAAGACCAGCAGGTTGACGTCCCAGAAGCGCTGTGGTTTCATGCCGTGTCTCCCCTCGATCTCCCCGCACGTGGGTGCCAGGGTGTCATAACAATCAGCAGTTATACACCCGTGGCTTGCAACTGATCGACAGAAAATCATGTAATTGCCCGACCATTTACCGGGAATTTCCTACACGATGTCGATGGTGTGGATGGTCAACTGCCCGGCGCGCCGGTCGGCAAAGTAGTGCTCCAGGGTCTCCTTGACGGTACGAAAGGCGATCTCGTCCCACGGGATGTCGGCCTCCTTGAACAGCCTGGCCTCCATGGTTTCATGGCCTGGATCAAAAACGTCGTCGAGCAGCCGGGCGGTGTAAAACAGGTGTACCTGCCCGACCCGGGCGACGTTGAGGATGGTGAACAGGCGCTCCAACTCGAAATGGGCGCCTGCTTCTTCCTGCGTTTCGCGCGCCGCTCCCTGGGCGGTGGTTTCGTGCAACTCCATGAAGCCGGCCGGCAATGTCCATTTGCCGCGCCGCGGCTCGATATTGCGCCGACACAGCAGCACCCGTGGCCCCAGGTGTGGCACGGTGCCCACCACGTTGAGCGGGTTTTCGTAGTGGATGGTGTGGCACTGGGGGCACACTGCGCGTTCGCGGGTGTCACCGTCGTCCGGTACCCGGTACACCACCAGGGAGCCGCAGTTGCGGCAATGTTTTATCGCGCTTGAAATCATCAGCCCAGTGTAATTTGTAAAGAAAAAAGGGCTCCGCAAGGAGCCCTGTGACCCGCGCGATAAGCGGACTATCCGTTCTTGGCCGGGGCCGCCTTGCTGGCGGCAGTCTTGCCGTATTTCTCGATCAGGGAGCGCGCCGTGTCGCGCAGCTTGCGCCCGTCAAATCCGCGCTTGTTCATGTCCTCCATCCATTCCACCTCCACCAGTGCTGCCTTGCGCCGGAACTCCTGGGTGTCGGTGGCCGGAATGGTGTAGATCGTGTTGTTGCGATCCACCGCCGACTTGCGCCCGATCGGGTCGTTGCCCTCCTGCGTCTTGCCCAACCAGGCCGAGGTGTCGGCCCCGGAGTTGTTGTCAATGACCCGGCGCAGATCGGGCGCCAGTGAGTCGTATTTCTTGCGGTTCATCGACATGACGAAGGTGGTCGTGTACAGCGCCTCGCCGCCTTTGGCGAACTCGCTGTGGTACTTGACCAGTTCCTGCACCTTGACCGAGGGCACAACCTCCCAGGGGATCACACAGCCGTCAATCGTGCCTTTTGACAAGGCATCAGGAATGGCCGGCAAGGGCATACCCACCGGCGTGGCTCCCAGATAACCCAGCATCTTTGTGATCTGGCGCGTCGGGCCGCGGATCTTCAGGCCTTTGAGGTCATCCGCTGTCTTGATCTGGCGGTCCTTGGTGTGGAACATGCCCGGGCCGTGCACATGCAGGGCGATAAGCTGGTTGTCCTTGAACTCGTCCGTGGCCACGGTGTGCACATATTCCCAGTAAGCCCGAGAGGTCGCCTCGGCGTTGTTCATCATGAACGGCAGCTCGA
Organism: Betaproteobacteria bacterium; assembly: GCA_031363785.1. Taxonomy (GTDB): domain Bacteria; phylum Pseudomonadota; class Gammaproteobacteria; order Burkholderiales; family Burkholderiaceae_C; genus CAISIP01. The sequence goes on along the minus strand of JANLVB010000420.1, from coordinate 7,258 downwards.
ACACCTCGATCCGGGGAAACCGTCCGGCGGTATTGCCTGGCAGTGTCCAGCTGATGTCGACCACGCCGTCCTTCGCCTGGTCGTACAACTGCACCGGCGTGCCTCCGAGCTGCATGGCCGGGTACGCCTCGAACTTGATGCGGCCACCCGACTCCTTTTCGACTTTTTCCATCCATGGTTTGTGCATCGTCAGCCAGACGTTGGACTGCGGCGCCATGAAGGTGTGGAACTTGAGTGTGACAGCCTGTTGCGCGCGGCCGCTGAGGGCTGGTGTGCCCAAGACGGCGGCAGCAGATGACTTGAGCAGGGTACGGCGACGCATCATGGAATTCTCCCGGAAATGAATACTGACTACGTTAACGCAAATGTGCGCAGTCAAGGATCGGATTTACCCTCAATGGATGCCGGTCGCGCGCTGTTCGCAAAATCACGTCAGATATTGCACCAGCCAAAGTGAAATACCCGGAAAGAACAGCAGCAGCAAGGTACGCAATACGTCACTCACCAGGAACGGCATGACACCGCGATAACTCTCGGAAATCGGCACGTCGCGCGCCATGCCGTTGACCACGTAGACGTTGAGCCCGACCGGTGGCGCCAACAAGCCAAAACCCACGGTCATCAGCACCATGATGCCAAACCAGATGGCAACCGACTCCTTGGGCATGCCGAAATCGAGGCCGATCACCATCGGGAAGAAGATCGGAATCGTCAACAGGATCATGGACAACTCGTCCATCACGGCTCCGAGCACGACATAAAACAGCAGGATCGCCGACACCACCATCAGTGGCGCCAGGCTCCAGCTTTGGACCACTGCGGCCAACTGCGCCGGCACCTGGGTCAACGCCAGTGCCGAGTTCATGATGTCTGCGCCGAGAAAAATCATGAAGATCATGGCCGAGCCTTCGGCGGTGGCATAAAAGCAGAGTTTGAGTTTGGCCAGCGTGAGTTCACGCAGCAACAGCGCGGCAACAAAGGTCGACGCCGCACCCACCGCAGCACCTTCGGTGGGTGTAAACAGGCCGCCATAAATGCCGCCAAACACCAGCAGGAAGATCACGGCGATCGGGACTACCCCCTTGAGTGACTGCAGCGTGATTTTCTCTGCCACCACGTCGTTCTCAGGCGCATGGCCCGGTACCAGACGCACGTAAATGGCGATGGCGACCATGTAGCCGCACATGGCGATCAGCCCCGGCACCATCGCTGCAGCAAACAGCTTGGCGATATTCTGCTCGGCCAGGATGGCGTAGATCACCAGCGGCACCGACGGTGGGATCAGTATGCCCAGCGTGCCGCCGGCGGCCAGCGTGCCGGTGGACAAACGGCCCGAATAGCCGTGGCGCTTCATCTCCGGCAGCGCCACCGAGGTGATGGTTGCGGCAGTCGCCACGGAGGAGCCGCAGATGGCGCCAAAGGAGGCGCTGGCCAGTACCGCCGCCATCGCCAGGCCACCCTTGAAGCGGCCCATCAAGGCGCTGGCGAAACCGAACAGGGCTCTGGAAATTCCGCCCTGGGTGGCGAAATGGCCCATCAGGATGAACAGCGGAATCACCGACAGGTCATAACTGGCGAAACGGGCGAAGGCCTGGGAGTTGAGGAAACTTGCCAGCGGTGGCCAGCCGGCCTGTGTCACATATCCCACACAACCAGCAACAAACATGGCAACCGCGATGGGCGTGCGCAGGGCCATCAACACCAGCATGATGGCAAAGATCATCAGTGTCAGGACGAGCGGGGTCATGTTTTCTCCGGCGCAGGGGTGCCGGTGGCAGCCTGCCAAAGCGCTATGACGGAGGTCAGGGCCAGGGGCGGGGCGATACCGGCGTAGACCGCCCATTCCGGAAAACCCAGCATCATGGTTCCGGAGTGGGTGGTGTAGGCATTAAGGCCACCCAGGCAGGTGCGCCATGCCATGAGCGCCATCATGACGGCCAGCAGCAAGGCCCCGATGCGGTCGAGCCGGGCATTGGTGAGCGCGCTGGACTTGCTGGTGAAAAAGTCCACGATGATGTTGCCACGGCGGTACTGGCACCAGGGCAGGAAGAGCGCGATGGCGGCGCCAGCGGCAACACCGGTCAATTCGAAGTCACCGGCCAGTGTGATGCCGACGGTATTGCGTCCCACCAGACTGACACAGGTCAGCAGCGTGATCATTGTCAGCAGCGCACCTGCAAATATGGCGCAGGCTTTGGCCAGCGTTTCAAGCAGTCGCATGCGGATTCCCGTGAGATCGCCAGTCGCGGTGGCTGGTGACGGTCAACGCACCGTGACGCGGATCGCCTGCAGGGCGCCGACTCCGCCCACCAGCGTGTCACCGCGCACCACCGCCGCCACGCCTTCCGGTGTGCCGGTGTAGATCAGGTCACCGGGCTGTATCCCCCAGGCTGCCGACAGGTGTTCTATGGTCTCGCCGATGTTCCAGATCAGCCGCGCTACATTGCTGCGCTGGCGGTCGGCACCGTTGACCTGGACAAAAATCTCGGCGTGGGCGATGTCCCCTGCCTGCTCAGCCGGGGTGATGGCGCCGATAGGCGCGGACTGATCAAAACCTTTGCCAATGCACCACGGTCGGCCCTGCTTCTTCATGTCGTTTTGCAGGTCGCGCCGCGTCATGTCGAGCCCGACGGCGTAGCCGAAAATGTAGTTGTGGGCGTCGGCCGCAGCGATGTTGCGCCCCGCCTTGCCAATCGCCACCACCAGCTCGATTTCATGGTGCAGGTTGTTGGTCAGGCTGGGGTAATCGATCAACGCCGTCGTCGCCGGGGCCGCCACCACGATCGCGTCGGCCGGCTTCATGAAGAAAAACGGCGGCTCGCGGCCGGTGAATCCCATTTCCCTGGCGTGTTCTTCGTAGTTGCGTCCGACGCAATAGACGCGCCTGACAGCGAACGTTTCGGCGCGCCCGACGACGGGGACACACACCAGTGCGGGTGGTGGGAATACATGGCTCATGTCGACCTCCTAGGTGCTGGTCTGCAGGGTTCTGGTTTCGGTCTTGCCGTCGGCATGGGTGGCAAATCTGCGGGCCACCGGGCCATGCACCGGTGCCTGGTCGGGCCACGGCCAGCCACCGAATTCGGTGCGCCGGTAGTCGGCGAATGCCTGCTGGATCTCGGCCTGCGTGTTCATCACGAAAGGGCCATACCGCGCCACTGGTTCATCAATCGGACGCCCCTGCAACAGCAGCAGTTCCGCTGCAGCGCCATGGTTGTGCAGTGTGATGTCGTCGTCACAACGCAGCTCGATGGCCGCATGTCCGGGCACTGTCTGTGTGCCGACGTCGAGCTTGTCTCCCTGGAAGAAATACAGGCATCGTCTTGTCTGTGCGCCCGTGGCGGCGGGCAGGGTCCAGCGGGCGCCAGCATCCATCTTGATGGTCCAGATGGCGACGTCCGCCTGCGCCTGCGACGCCCAGGAATCGGGTGGCGGCGCCAGCGGCACGCTGCCGGCGGCCGAAGCAAGGTGACCGGCGATAACGGCGACCCGGGTACGCGCCTGCTGCGCGTCGGTGAATTCGTGACACGGCACGTCTTCCGACCATAACATGGTGAAGTGGGGCGTCACCATCTTGTGGCTGGCCGGCAGGTTGAGCCAGATCTGGAACAGTTCCAGCCGGTTGGGCTGATCGCGCCGCAGCAACGGAAACATTTCGGCATGCACGATGCCACGCCCTGCCGTCAGCCATTGCACGTCACCTCCGCCAAACCGGGCCGTCGCGCCGAGTGAATCGGAATGGTCGATCAGCCCCTCGCGCACGATCGTCACGGTTTCGAAGCCGCGGTGCGGATGGGACGGGAAACCCGGCACGGCAGTGCCGTGGTACATGCGCCAACCGTCTTTCCCGGCAAAATCCTGGCCCAGCGCACGGCCCGCCAGCGAAGCGTCCGGCCCCAGGGCGGCATTGCCGCGCGGATAGGCGTCGTCGTGGTGGACACAAAAAAGGAAGGGATCAAAGGTCGGCCACTGGAAGCCCAATGGCTGCAGGCTCAGGATGGGATGGGGCATCGTCGGAGTAATGGCTGGCGGGAAGGCCTGCGTAGTCTACGTCGGAAAATCGAGGCACTTCGCAGGGCGCAACAATCGGCGCTGCAGGCCGTCCAGGCCGGTGCGCATTTTCCGCTGTCCTAAACCTGCAGCGCACGCGCCAGCTGCGCAGCACACAACGCAACCGCCGTGTTGGCCTCGTCCAGCACGCGCCCCATGGTGATGAAGCCGTGGATCTGGCGCTCGAAGCAGATATGGGTGGCGCGGTTGCCCGCCAGCGTCAGGCTCTGCGCATACTGCAGGCCTTCGTCACGCAACGGGTCGTAACCAGCCGTCAGCACCAGCGCCTCGGGAAGCCGGGCGAGGTCCGGGTGCAGCAGCGGAGAGGCGCGCCAATCGGTGTCGTGGGCCAGATCGTCGATGTAGTGGTCGTGGAAATAGGTCATCGTCTCTGTGGTGAGCAGATAACCCTGGCCATTGCTGGTGTGTGACGGCGCACCACGTCGCATGTCGGTGGCCGGATAGATCAGCAACTGGTAACGTAACGGCGGATGACCCGCCTCGCGTTCCGCAATCGCCACCACAGCGGCCAGATTGCCGCCAGCGCTGTCGCCACCGACGGCCAACCGTGTGGGGTCCAGCCCAAGCTGCCCGGCTTGGTCGCGGCACCAACGGGTGGCGGCGATGCAATCGTCGACGGCACATGGAAAACGGTGTTCTGGGCCCATGCGGTAATCCACTGCGAGCACGGCACAGCCAGCTCCGTTGGCAAGTTCCCGGCACAGGGTGTCGTGGGTTTCCAGGTCACCGATAGTCCAGCCGCCGCCGTGGAAATAGACCAGCACTGGCAGCGGCGCAGGCCCACCAGCCGCTCCTGGCAACAGGGGTTTGTACAGCCGCAGGGGGATCGGCCCGTGCGGGCCTTCGGCTTGCAGGTCCTGCACCTGCGCCACCGGCGGCGGATCGGGCTGTGTAACAGCGCGCCGCTCGCGGTAAAAGCGCCGCGCATCCACTGGCGCCAGGGTGTGTGTTGGCGGCACGCCGCTGGTTTGGATGAAATCCAGCAAGGCGCGGGCGTCGGGATGCAGCATGGGGTGGTCCTGAAGAGACAAACGCGCCGGAGTCAGCCGGCAACACGGATAGGCCGCAGTTTAGCGCCGTGCTGGCGCAGTGATGGGGACATGTCCAGTGCTTCCTTTATGCTTGGCAACCATGAAGCTGCACAACTATTTTCGCTCCTCGGCCTCGTTTCGCGTCCGTATCGCGCTGGCACTGAAGGGTTTGCCGTATGACTATGTGGCGGTGCATCTCGCCCGCGGTGACCACCGGCTGCCGGCCTACTCGGCGCTCGCGGCCGACCAGCTGGTGCCCTTGCTGGAAGACGGCGAACACCAGTTGTCGCAGTCCATGGCCATCATTGAATACCTCGATGAAGTACATCCCTTACCGCCCCTTTTGCCGCCCGACCCGCTGGGCCGGGCCCAGGTGCGTGCGCTGGCGCAGAGTATTGCCTGTGAGATTCACCCGCTGAACAATCTGCGGGTGTTGAAATATCTGGTGCGTGAGCTCAAGGTGGATGAGGCGGCCAAGACGCAGTGGTACTGCCATTGGGTACGCGAGGGGCTGGAGAGCTTCGAGCGCCAGTTGGAGCGGCACAGGTCAGCGCAGTATTGCTGGGGCAATACGCCGACGCTTGCAGATTGTTGCCTGGTGCCGCAGATTTTCAACGCGCGTCGCTTCGACTGCAATCTCGACGGCCTGCCGCGGACCATGGCGGCATTCGACGCCTGTATGCAGCTCGAAGCATTTGCCGCCGCACAACCGTCGCGTTGCCCGGACTTCGAGCCGTGAGCAGCGTCGCCTGGCACCCGGATTGGCTGGTTCCACAGTGGCCAGTGCCGTCGGCAGTGCGTGCCTTGTGCACCAGCCGGGTCGGTGGTGTCTCGCTGGCACCCTATGACAGCCTGAACCTGGGACGCCCGTCGGCAGACGATTGGACGGCGGTGGAGCGAAATCGGCAACTGCTGCAACAGGCAATCGGATTGGCACCAGTATTCCTGAGCCAGGTGCACGGCACCGCCACGCTGGAACTCGACGCGCCGCCGCAGCCTGGCGCGCCGGCGAGCGAGGCGGATGCATCTGTCAGCGCCGTGCCCGGGGTGGTATGTACGGTGCGCGTGGCGGACTGTTTGCCGGTGTTGTTGTCTGATGCCCAGGGCCGGGTCGTCGGCGCAGCCCATGCCGGTTGGCGCGGCCTGGCCCACGGTGTGCTGGAACGACAGGTGCAGGCATTGCTGCGTGTTCTGGCACGCCTGGATGGCGCGGCATCCGCGCCCGGGTCACTCGTTGCGTGGCTCGGGCCCTGCATCGGGCCGCAGGCATTTGAAGTCGGCCCCGACGTGCGCCAGGCTTTCGTGGGTCGGGATCAGCGCACTTCGGCTTGTTTTGTTGACCACCATGAGGGCAAGTGGCTGGCCGATCTGCCAGCACTGGCCAGGTTGCGCCTGCGTGCTGCCGGCGTCACGGAAATCCATGGTAACGATGGTTCGCATCCATGGTGCACATTCGGCAATCCGTCACGGTTCTTTTCGAACCGGCGCGACAGCCGCGTCCTCGGTGGCAGCGGGCGCATGGCCGCCTGCATCTGGCTCGACCCCGGCCACTGAGCGCTCCTGCGCCTGGATCCTGCGTCGGCGTGAGCCGCTGCCCATGAGGTAAACCATCAGCGCCACCGGCAACACGCCATACAGCAGCAGCGTGATGACGGCGCCCAGGATAGTTCCATTGCTGCTTGCGCCCTCGGCCACTGCCATCATGACAGCGACATACAACCACGCGATGGGGATGATGTACATCAGTGTTCGTTATTCGAATTCGTCAGTTTTCTGAAGGGTGAAAGCTGAGATACTGTTGTTGTTTCCGATACTCAAACCAGGTTCAGGAGACCTTGTGGACACCACCCAACCCGAATATTGGCGTCAGACCGCGCAGCAGATGCAACAGACATTTGCTGACAATTGGACCACGGCAATGCAGGCTTTGCAGGCAGCGGCCGGCAATGCCCCATCGTCTGGAGTGCCCGGCGATGTGGCGGCCATGCCGAAGATCACGCTGGAGCCAGAAAAACTGCAGACCCTGCAGCAGCAGTACCTGCGCGAAGCTGCCGATTTGTGGACGCAGGCGTTACAAGGCAAGGCACTGGTGGCGGACAAACGCTTCGCCGGCCAGGCCTGGGGCAGCAATACCACCAGCCGGTCGCCAACGCCGA
>JANLVB010000280.1:0-6515 GCA_031363785.1 Betaproteobacteria bacterium | reverse complement strand
GTGATCGACTCGGTGGTCTTTTACCAACAGGCGCTGGCGTCGGTGAACATTGCCTACGACCGCACGCTGCTGGCCTCGGCCAAGGCTATCGGCGAATTGCTGGACGTGGAGGGCGAAGGCAAAGACGCCCGTTTTCGCGCCAATGTGCCGTACTCTGCGCTGGAGGCGTTCGAGGCCGACAACCGCAGCCGCATGGTCTACCGGGTGTCCGATTCGCGCGGGCAACTGGTTGACGGCGCCGACGACCTGCGCGCCTGGAGCGGAAAACTGCCGGATCAGGGGCCCTACGCGGCCTTGGTGGATTTTTATGACGACAACTACCGCGGTGACGCAGTACGTGTCGCCGTACTGCTGCAACCGGTTGCCAGCCAAAGCGGGCGCGGCATGGCAACCATACAGGTGGCCGAGACACTGGAGTTGCGCCACACGCTGGCGCGCCAGATGCTGCTTGACACGTTGTGGCGCCAGGCTTTGCTGGCCAGCGTCATCGCTCTGGTCGTGGTGCTGGTGGTGCAGCGCGCCACCCGACCGGTGCGTGCCCTCAGCGAGGCAGTGCGCTCGCGCGACGAAGGGGACCTGACGCCCATCGACGCACCGGCGATACCGCGAGAACTGCGCCCCCTGCTGGATGCCACAAACCAGGTAATGGCGCGGCTGCACAGCCTGATCGAACACCAGAAGCGGTTTGTACGCGATGCCTCGCACCAACTGCGTACGCCATTGGCCGTGCTCAAGACACAGGTGCAGTCTGCATTGCGCGGGGATGCCGATCCGATGCAGGCGCTGGGTGAGATCAATGGCACGGTGGAGCGCGCCACCAGCCTGGCAAATCAGATGCTGGCGCTGGCCAAGGTGGAACAACTGCGCCAGCAGACCCGCACCGAGGCCATCGACTGGTCGGTGATCGTTCGTGGCGTTGTCGTGGACTTGTCGCCCCTGCTGGGCGAGAGGGACCTGGACTTCAGCATCGACACCGCGCCCGCGCCGGTACTGGCGCACGGGTGGATGCTGCGCGAGTTGTCACGCAACCTGCTGCACAACGCGATCAAGCATGCACCGCAGCGATCTGCCCTGTCGATCCGCCTGAGCGTCGCCGCCGGCCAAGCCGTGTTGTGTGTGTCGGACGCCGGCGCAGGCATCCCGCAGCAGTTGCGTGGCCGGCTGTTCCTCCCATTCTCCGCGGGCAGCAGCCGCAGCGGCTCCGGCCTGGGCCTGACAATCTGCCTGGAAATCTGCCAAAGCCTGGGCGGCACCATCGAACTGGTCAACCGCGCGCAGGGCGCAAACGTTACCGGCCTGGATGCCATCGTGCGCCTGCCATTGGCCGATGCAACAATACAGGAGCATGGACAAAATTCGCATTGACAAATGGCTGTGGGCGGCGCGCTTTTACAAGACGCGTACGCTGGCGACAGACGACATCCACAAAGGTCGGGTACAGGTCAACGGCGTGTTGGCCAAGCCAGCACGCGAGCTCAAGGCCGGCGACACCATTGCCCTGCGCCAAGCCAGTGGCACCCGCACCCTGGTGGTGCGTGTTTTGAGCGACAAACGCGGCAACGCGACACTGGCACAGGCCTTGTTCGAGGAAACAGCGGCGAGCATCCAACTGCGCATGGATGCCGCCGAACAACGCCGCATGGGCACCGAACCGGCACTCTCGCTCAAGCACGGGCGGCCTGGCAAACATGAGCGCCAGGCAATTGATCACGCCTGGGGCGACCGCTGGAGTGCGTCACTGGATACCTGATGGCTGCCGCAGGTAGGCAACTGCAGGCTCTCAACCCGGCGCTTGTGGTGGGCGCGGTTCTTCCGGGCCGGGCACGGCCTGATCGTCACCATCATCGGCCTGGTCATGGTCACGCCGATGTTGTTGCGCCAACTCGCGGCGTGGCGCGCAGGAAGCATGGCGCCGATATAGTGACGCATGGCCGCTTCCCATCGGCAACCAGCGCGATGACCCATGCATAATCGATCACCTTGCCCCTGACGACCCGACACCATGGAATTTTTCACCTTCGCCTGGATCAATGATCCGCAGATCTGGCTCTCGCTGATCACCCTCTCGGCTCTGGAGATCGTGCTGGGTATCGACAACCTGGTGTTCATCGCCATCCTGACCGGTCGCTTGCCATTGCACCAGCGTGCCCTCGGTCGCAAGATAGGCCTCAGCCTGGCCCTGATCACCCGCCTGATGCTGTTGGCCACATTGGCCTGGATCGTGGGCCTGACGGCGCCGGTGTTCACCGTGGCCGGCCAGGGATTCTCCTGGCGCGACATTATTTTGATCGCCGGTGGCGTGTTCCTGCTGTACAAAGCGACTGTGGAAATCCACGAAATGACCGAACACGACGCTGAGCAGGCGAATCCAGCCGATGGCGCGGTGGGGGTCACATTCAGGGGCATCGTGTTGCAGATCGCGGTGATCGACATCATCTTTTCACTGGATTCGGTGATCACGGCAGTCGGCATGGCCGACCAACTCTGGGTCATGGTGGCGGCCGTGGTTTTCGCCATGATCATCATGATCATCGCCTCCAATCCATTGGCAGATTTTGTTGCAGCGCACCCCAGCGTCAAGATGCTGGCGCTGTCGTTCCTGCTGCTGATTGGCGTATTGTTGATTGCCGATGGCTTCGGCGTGCACGTGCCCAAGGGTTATGTCTACTTCGCGCTCGCGTTCTCGGTCGCGGTGGAGAGCATGAACCACTTTGTGCGACGGCGACGGCAGCGCAAAGTGAAAAGCGGCGCCTGACAGTCTTTCAGGCGCTGAGCCAGGCTGTCACATCGCCATATTGGCCAGTTTCGCCGCTGCCGCTGCAAGTTCCGGCAGGTAAATGTTGAACTCGGCGTGTATTGCTTGACGGCGCAGGGTGTCGATCACCAGCGCAAGTTCCACGCCGCAGTCTCCGCGACCGACCCGTGCCAGGGCACGTCCCCGACTGATCACAAAATCGGCCCAAGGTACCGGTTCGGCGGCAGTGTAGGCCGCCAGTCGGTCGCAATACCGTTCTGCGTTGTCCCAGTGTCCGGCGTTCAGGCTGGCCTGGATGGCGCAATCGTTGAAGACAAAATGGTTGTGGCTCACCGCGCCACCTGCCAGCAACTGCTCGCCGCGCTGCAGCGCATCGGCGCGTTCTGCCGGGTCGGTGGCCAGTCGCGCCAGCAGGCCGTACAACTGCGGCCCGACAAACAACAGGCCGTTGCCGCCTGCGACCAGGAAAGCCCGCTGCACATGGTCCCGCGCCAGCCCGCTGTCGCCGGAGCGTGCCGCCAGCAAGGCACGAAAAAACCAGTTCATGGCCTCGAAGCGCGGGCTGCCCATGGTGCGAACAATCTCGAGCGCGGTATCCAGGCTCTTTTCCATGTCGCGCCAGTTGCCGCGTACCCAGCCGTCGACGTTGGCCATTTGCGCCAGCGCCATCATTTCGCCGCGGCGATGTTTCATGCGCCGCGCCAACGCCAGTGCGCGTTGGCATAACTCGATCGAGCGCCGCGCATCCATCATGTAGAAGGAACACCAGCCGATCATCTGCAGGTAGGCGACCTCGACACGCAAGAAACCCCGGGCGTGGGCGATCTCGACACAACGCGTGATGTGCCCGTAACCACTGAGAACACGTCCCTGGGCGTAAAAAGCGTCGCCGATGCCGCCCAACGCGGCGACTTCAGCCTCGGCGGAACCGGCCTCGCGCGCAAGGACCAGGGAGCGCTCGTGTTCTGCCATGCACTCGCCGGTGCGCCCCAGCGCAAACAGCAGATTTCCACGCAGGCCGTGCAATTGCGCCAGGTCCAGCGTCAGCCCGGCCGCTTCGGCCAGCGGCTGCGCCTCGGCCAGCAGCGCCAACCCGTCATCAGCGCGATCCACCAGCCGCATCCCGGCCGCCATGGCGATCAGCGCCTGCGCCCGCTCGCTGTCGGACGTGGCGGCGTCCACGGCGCTGCCGCTGGCCTCGAGTGCCTCTGACAAACGGCCGTCCTCGAGCAGCCAGCGCGAGCGTGCCAGCTTGAGCGGGAAACAGGCGTCGCCGGCAACCGCCAGTTTGATGCCGCGCTCGACCAGATGGAGTGCCTTGGCGTACTGGAACTGCGCTGCCAGTGCTTCGCTGGCACGCAGGTAGGCGGGCACCGCCCTCGGGTCTTCCGCCCGTTCAAAGTGTTCGGCGGCAAGTGCCACATCCGTGTCACCCACCCACTCGGCTGCCAGGGCGTGCAACTGACGGCGCCGGGTGAGCAACAACGAGGCATAGGCACCATCGCGAAACAAGGCATGGCCAAACACCATGTCATCACCTTCCGGTCGCAGCAGGAACTGCTCCACCAGCAGCCGCGCGTCATACAGCGGGTCTGCCAACAGGTGGCGGATGGCGGCGATCGGCACCCGCTGGCCCCAGACCGCAGCCGCCTGCAAAGCGGTCTTGTCCTGTGGCAGCAGGCGGTCCATGCGCGACTGGATCAGTGCCTGAATCGAACCCGGCAAGCTGGCAGCGCCCTCGTCACCCGCATTGAGCAGCAACTGCTCGAGAAACAGCGGGTTGCCCTCCGCACGCTCGACACAACTGCGCAGCAGCACCTCCGAGATCGACGCTGACGCCGCAGCCAGCAGCAGGGCGTCCTCCACCGGCAGCGGGCCCAGGTCGATGCTGGTCACCGGCAGGCGGTGCAGCGCAGCGCGCCATTCGCCAACGCTGGGGTCACCGGCGAAGCGCGTCGTCACCAACAACACCAGGGCCTGGCGGCTGGTCAGGGTGCCCAGCGCCGCCACCTGCTGCAGCGTCCAGGCGTCAGCCCAGTGGATATCTTCCACCAGCAGCAACATCGGTGCGGCCGCGCCCTCACGCCGCACCAGATTGCACAGGGCTTCGAGTGCGCCGCGCTCACGGGCGCTGGTGTCGATCGCCGAAAACAATGACCGTATCTGGGCCGACGGCGGAACATCCAGCAAGTCAACCAGGAACGGCGCACTACCGGCGACGCCGTCAGACGCGTCCGCCTGATCGGCAATAACCTGCGCACGCGCCGCTTCATCGGCATCCGGTGCCAGACCCAGCAGGCTCTGTGCCAGTATGCGCATGGCATCGTGCCCGGTGCGGGCGCCGAAATCCAGCACCGTCGTGCGGTGGCAGATCAGGCCGCGCTCGAGTGCGACGTCCAGAAACTCCGCCACCAGCCGCGACTTGCCCATGCCCGGGTCGCCTCGCACAAACACCAGGCGCCCGCGCTGGCGCTCCAAACTGGCCTGCAGCACCGCTTCGAACTGTTGCATCTCCTCGCTGCGGCCGATCAGGGGCCGGCTGCCGGCGCGCGGCACCGTGCGCTGCGCCACGATGCGGTAGGGCACCAGCGGTCGCTCCTTGCCTTTGACCTCGACAGCTTCTCCGGCGGTCGCGTCAAAGTGATCCGACACCTGTTGCCAGGTTTGCGGGCTGACAACCACCTGCCCCGGCTCGGCCAGGTTGCGCAGGCGCGCAGCCGTGTTGACCGTGTCGCCAGTCAGTGTGTAATCGCCGGAGCGCGAGTCACTCTTGCGCGCGATCACCAGCCCGGTCTGGATGCCGGTGTGCATGGACAGGACACGGCCGAGCCGCGATGACAGGCCGACGGCGATGTGGTCCACCGCCTTGTGCAGGTCCAGTGCCGCCGCCACGGCACGCCGGGCGTCGTCCCGCCGGGCCATCGGGATGCCGAACAAGGCCATGACCTCATCACCTACAAACTGGTTGACGCGCCCGCCATGGCGCTCCACCACCTCGATCGCCGCATGTTTGACCCGCGCCATGATGGCCTCCACCTCCTCGGGGTCGAAGGCCTCGTTCAATGCCGTATAACCCGTCAGGTCGGAAAACATGACCGTGGCATGGCGTCGCTCGCCCTCGTCGATGCTTACGGCGGGTGTGCCGCCGACCGCTGCAGGGCTGTCAGACCGGATTGGCACCGCGGCCGCGCTGGCCGCTACAGCGCCCGGTACGGCAGCATCGGAATTCAGCACCGCCCGCAACAGGCGCTTGCGGTCCCCCAGCAAGACCATGCCGAGCTCCTTGAGGTCGGCGTCGGACAGGTCAGGCAGCAGGTCCGGCGTGACGTCCTGGCTGATGAACTCGCTGGCGTATTTGCCGAGCCCATGCTGCTCAAGCCAGCTGCGGATGTCGTTTGCGTCTGCCAGAGCCATGGATTCAGTGTTGCCGTGCAAGCACCTATTTTGCTACCGCCCTGCCCGGATCGCGTTGCCCGAGGGCATTGCGGCGGCATGCACAGCGGTTTCGCCGAGAATCCAGAGGGAGAAAATCCAATCCAGGAGAAAACATGTCCGAGTGGCAACCCAGCCCGCGTTATCCCGACCCCTGTGTCGTCATCGTCGATCCAAGCTTCGAACGTTACCGCCTGGTGCTGGCCAAGGTTGAACGTCTGGCCACCGGCATGCGCTGGTCGGAAGGGCCGGTATGGCTGGGCGACACCCGGGCGCTGGTGTGGAGTGACGTTCCGGGCAATTGCATGCACCGATGGGACGAGGCCAC
>JANLVB010000268.1:0-2797 GCA_031363785.1 Betaproteobacteria bacterium | reverse complement strand
TTGTTGACGGTCGCGGCCGGGCTCGGCGTGATGCTGGCACACCGGGTGAGCGTCGGCCATGCCGGGGCGACCAAGATGATGCGGCAGCGGGTGCTGGTGTTTGGCACCGGCACACGCGCCAAGCTGGTCGGCCGCACGCTGCAAAAGTCAGACCCACACATTGACCTGGTCGGGTACTACGCGAGCCCGAACGAGGCGGTGGCGGAGGTTTCCGCCTGGGGTATCTTGTCACCGAACATGTCGTTGACCGACATTGTCATGGAGCAGCAGGTGGACGAGATTGTGGTGGCCCTGGCAGAACGACGTGGCGGCAGCATGCCGTTGCGTGAGTTGCTGGACTGCAAATTGCAGGGTGTACGGGTGGTTGACATGGCAACCCATTTCGAAAAGACCCTGGGCCAGATACGCCTGGACTCGGTCTCGGCCGGCTGGCTGATATTCGGCGAAGGCTTCAGCCAGGGTTTGTTGCGCACCATCTTCAAGCGCCTTTTTGACCTGGTCTGCGCGGTGGTGTTGATTGTGTTGGCCTCACCGGTGATCTTGCTGACGGGAATATTGATTCTTCTGGAGAGTGGTGGGCCAATCCTGTACCTGCAGGAAAGGGTGGGCCTCAATGGGCGACTCTTCAACGTGATCAAGTTTCGCAGCATGCGCATCGATGCGGAAAAGGATGGTCAGCCGCGTTGGGCATCAGCGCAGGATGACCGGGTGACGCGGGTCGGGCGCATCATCCGCAAGCTGCGGGTCGACGAGTTACCGCAGTTGTTCAGCGTGCTCAATGGCGACATGAGTCTGGTTGGCCCGCGCCCGGAGCGGCCCTATTTTGTCGACAAGCTGACACAGGAAATTCCGTATTTCGCGGTGCGCCAGAGTGTCAAGCCAGGGGTTACCGGGTGGGCACAGGTGCGTTACCACTACGGTGCGTCGGTGGAAGACTCGGCAGAGAAACTGCAATACGACCTGTATTACGTGAAGAACCACACCCTGTTTCTGGACCTCGTCATCCTGTTCGAAACCGTCGGTGTGGTGCTGACTGCCAAGGGCGCGCAATGAGCGCCGCGCCGCGGGGCCGCCTCCAGAATAGCTCGTGCCTCAGCCCGCAGGGCGCAGGTAGCCATTAAGCAGCGGCTGCGGCAGCACCGTCCCGCACATGCACGGCAACTGACCTCATGGACTCCGAGAATCTGCTTCTGACGGCCTGGAGTTACGGCCTGGCCGGCGCCGTCTACACCTTATTGGCATTCGGTTTGATGGGCCGTGGTTATTTGCGCGCACCACGGGAAGCGGCGCGCTGGGCGCTGGTCACGGCGGTGAGCGTGAGTGCGTTGTGGGCGTGGATGCTGGTGGTGTTCCTCTACAGTGGGCAGAGGCTGCTGCTGCAGATCGGTTATGCAGCCGACATCGTGCGCTACGGCGCCTGGTATTTTTTTCTCCTCTCCCTGCTGCGCATACGGCCAGTCGATGGCGGGCGAGGGGCCCCGCTAGGTTGGTTGGCCCCAGGTGCGCTTGTTGTAGTTGTCGGCGCCGGGGTCAGCCAACTGCTGCCGGCGCTGGGGCTGCTTGGTGGTGAATCGGCGCGCAAACTGGTTCTGTTTGGTGCCTTGGCGTTGCCCATGATGGCCATGGTTTTGCTTGAGCAGCTGTTCAGAAACGTCTCGGACGACGCCCGCTGGAACATCAAACCCTTGTGCCTCGGTTTGGCCGGAGCATTTGGTTTTGATCTGTATCTGTATTCGCAGGGGGTGTTGTTCAACCGGCTCGACGGCGACGCATTCAGTATCCGTGGCGCAGTCCATGCGCTGGTCGTGCCGCTGCTGCTGCTCTCCACTTCGCGTCAGAGTGACTGGATATCGCGCATCCAGATTTCGCGCAAGGCGGCGTTTCACTCTGCCACATTGATGATTGCCGGGTTGTACCTTCTTTTCATCTCGGGTGTCGGTTATTACGTGCGCTTTTTTGGCGGCGATTGGGGTCGTGCACTGCAACTGGGCTTGGTGTTTTTGGGCCTGGTGGTGATGCTGGTGCTGGCATTTTCCGGTGCAGTGCGTGCCCGGTTGCGGGTCTTCCTGGGAAAGCATTTTTTTCGTTACCGCTATGACTACCGCGACGAGTGGCTGCGCTTTACCCAGACGCTGTCAGCGAAAAATTCTCCACAGGAAATGGGCGAGCAGGTGGTGCGTGGTCTGGCCGACATGCTGGAGAGCCCTGGCGGCGGCCTGTGGCTGAAAAACCGGGGCGAGACCAGTTACCGCCAGACCGCACGCTGGAACATGTTGCGCAGCGAAGTTGCCGAAGACAGCCACTCGGCCTTGGGTGAGTTCTTGCGCACCAGCGGCTGGGTCGTGAATCTGGAGGAGTTTCGCTCCTTTCCGCGCCGTTATGGCCAATTGGTGTTGCCGCAGTGGTTGCAGGAGCTACCCCAGGCGTGGCTGGTTGTCCCGCTTACGGTGGGCGAGGAGATGATTGGTTTTGTGGTGCTCGCCAGTGCGCGGGCACGTATGGACGTGAACTGGGAGGTCAATGACCTGCTCAAGACGGCGGGGCGGCAGGCCGCCAGCTTTCTGGCGCAGATGCAGGCCACCGAGGCGCTGCTGGAAGTGCGCAAGTTTGACGCCTTCAATCGTATGTCGGCATTCGTCGTACACGACCTGAAGAACATCGTAACCCAGTTGTCGTTGATGATGAAAAACGCCAAACGGCTACATGACAACCCGGAGTTCCAGCAGGACATGTTGCTGACAGTGGAAAACTCGCTCGACCGGATGCGCCAGCTTATGCTGCAACTGCGCGAGGGAGC
>JANLVB010000255.1:0-20116 GCA_031363785.1 Betaproteobacteria bacterium | reverse complement strand
GCCTCGACCAGCTTGAGCAGCTTGTCATATTCTGCGATCACCCAGTCCACGCCCAGTTGCGTGGCGAACTTTATCTTCTCGACCGCTTCCTGGTCCGACGGATCGGCCGTGGCCACGGTCAGGCGATTGTTGCGCTTGCTGAGCACCACGACGCGGTAGGCCTGGCAGATCTTGCCGTCGAGCAGGCCCTTCGGCAGGCGCTGTGCATCGAGTGCATCCAAATCGATCAAAGGTGCCGCAAAAGCGGTCGACATGGTGTGCGCCAGGTCGGAAGCGGACACCGCACCCGAGCCGGTCAACTCGGCGATGAAGCTGGTGCGGCCGCTGGACGCCTTCTTGTAAATATCCTCAGCTGACTTCTGTCCCAGTTTGCCGGCCAGAATCAAGGCGCGGCCCAAACCCGGCAAGGCGACTGTACTGGAATCTTTCTGTGCGGGTTCGACTACGGACATGGCCTGAAAATGTACTACGGCGGCGGGGATTCGCCTAATCATCTCCGATTGGCAGTTCGATGTAAATCGAAAGACGGGCCGTGCCGCTCAGGTGGACGTTGTTTGACAACAAGCACCGGGTTTTCTGGTCGGGGTGAGAGGATTCGAACCTCCGGCCTCTACGTCCCGAACGTAGCGCTCTACCAGGCTAAGCTACACCCCGTTGGTCTGCCCAGGCATTAAAAAATCAACTGCTGCGCTCCAGAAGTTGATCCGCCAATTGTATCAAACACCGGGTATGCGGCCCGGGCGGCAGGCTCTGCGCCGCTGCCACGGCGCGCTGCGCTTCGACAGCGGCGGCACGGCGCGCAATTTCGAGCGCACCCGTCTCATGGATCACCGCAAGTACATCGTCCAGCATCGCAACCGACCCTGTCTCTATCGCGGTGCTGATGACCTGCTTTTGCTGCGCCGTGCCGCGCTGCATGGCACAGATCAGAGGCAGCGTGGCCTTGCCTTCGCGCAGGTCGTCGCCCAGGCTCTTGCCCATGACAGAAGTGTTTCCCGCATAGTCCAGCACATCGTCGATCACCTGGAATGCCGTGCCAAGGGCCTGCCCATAGGTCGCGCAGGCTGCTTCCATTGCCGCTGGTGCGCCCGACAGGATGGCACCGACGCGGGCGCTGGCTTCAAACAACTTGGCGGTTTTCGAGCGAATGACGTGCAGGTACCCTGCCTCGTCCAACCCCGCGTTGTGCATGTTCATAAGCTGCAACACCTCGCCCTCGGCGATCACATTGGTGGCATCAGCCAGAACTGCCATGATCCGCATGTCTTGCGCCTCCACCATCATCTGAAACGCGCGCGAGTACAGAAAGTCTCCGACCAGGACACTGGCCGGATTGCCAAAAACCTGGTTTGCAGTTGCGTTGCCCCGGCGCAACGCGGAGTCGTCAACCACATCGTCATGCAACAAGGTGGCGGTGTGTATGAATTCGACAACGGCTGCAAGGTTGAATCGTTGTGCTCCGCTGAAGCCGAGCGCGCCACAGGTCAGCAGCAGCAAGGCCGGGCGCAGGCGCTTGCCCCCGGCCGCGATGATGTACTGCGACACGGTGCTGACCAAAGGCACGCCCGACGCCAGCCTTTGCGCGATCACTGCATCGACCGCAGCCATGTCTGGGGCGATGATTGTCAGCAGCACGCTTGGGGAGGTGGGGGAGGGTGGGGTACGCAAGGCCTGTCCGGTTTGCATGAATTATAGAAAGGCCACAACCACGGCGTCGACATGCAACGACTGCCATTTTGCCCCGAGAACCCGAACAGGTTATACTCATGGGCTGTGCGGAAATGGGTCCGTGCAGCCCAAAATCAGAGGTCATTATGTACGCGGTCATAAAAACCGGCGGCAAGCAGTACAGGGTTGCTGCCGGCGAAAAAATTAAAGTAGAACAGATTGCTGCGGATGTAGGCCAGGAAATCGTGATTGATCAGGTCTTGGCTGTCGGAAGCGGCGGCGAGATTCGGGTTGGCACTCCCCTGGTATCCGGCGCAACAGTCACTGCCACGGTGCTGGCACATGGCAAACATGACAAGGTTGGCATTTTCAAGATGCGCCGACGCAAGCATTACCAGAAACGCCAGGGCCATCGCCAACAATTTACCGAACTGCAGATCGGGGCGATTGCGGCCTGATAACCATCCGGAGCGGCAGTATCGTCGCGCCCTGATTTACTGGAGAAAACCATGGCACAGAAAAAAGGCGGCGGCTCAACGCGAAATGGTCGGGATTCAAAGCCAAAGATGCTGGGCGTCAAGGTGTTTGGTGGTGAGGCCATCTCTGCCGGCGCAATCATCGTTCGCCAACGCGGTACGCGTTTCCACGCCGGCCGCAATGTCGGGGTCGGCAAGGACCATACACTGTTTGCGCTGGCGCACGGCAAAGTGTCATTCGCGGTAAAGGGTGCCTTGAACAAACACACCGTCAGCGTCACACCTGCCTGACATTGGCCCTGCGGATGGTCGCAAACCCTGCGCCGGTCGCAGGGTTTTTCGTTTATCGGCCGGGTTGGGTGATCGAGTTGGCGTGTTCCACCCGCAATACGCCCGAGACTCCGCCTGTCCTGTGTCAGTGGCCTGACCCGCCGCTTGGACCACCATGAAATTCGTTGACGAAGCATTTATTGATGTCTTTGCCGGAGATGGCGGGGCAGGCTGCGTCTCGTTCCGTCACGAAAAGTACAAGGAGTTTGGCGGCCCAAACGGTGGTGACGGGGGCCGCGGCGGTCATGTGTTTGCTGTTGCCGACCCGAACCTGAACACCCTGGTGGATTTTCGCTTTTCCCGCCGGCATGCGGCCAAACGCGGTCAACACGGCATGGGTTCGGACATGTTTGGCGCAGCCGGCGACGACATTGTCCTGAAAATGCCAGTCGGCACAGTCATCAGCGACGCCGAAACCGGGGAAGTCCTGTACGAGTTGCTGGTGCCAGACGAGGTAATCACGATCGCGCGTGGTGGTGACGGTGGCTTCGGCAACATGCGGTTCAAAAGTGCGATCAACCGCGCGCCCAGGCAAAAAACCCCGGGCTGGCCGGGTGACAAGAAGAGCCTGAAACTCGAACTCAAGGTGCTGGCCGACGTCGGTTTGCTCGGCATGCCCAACGCGGGCAAATCGACTCTCATCACCGCAATATCGAATGCCCGCCCGCGTATTGCGGACTATCCGTTTACGACACTGCATCCCAATCTGGGGGTGGTCCGTGTGGCGCCGGAGCAGAGTTTTGTGGTCGCAGACCTGCCCGGCCTGATAGAAGGTGCTTCCGAAGGTGCCGGGCTTGGCCACCTGTTCTTGCGCCACCTGCAGCGAACCAGGCTGTTGCTGCATGTGATCGACATGGCGCCGTTCGACGACAGCATCGATCCGGTGGCGCAGGCGCGCGCGATCGTGACCGAGCTCAAGAAATACGACTCCGCCTTGCACCGCAAGCCGCGTTGGCTGGTCCTGAACAAACTCGATATGGTGGCAAGCACGCAACGCGCAGAACTGGTCAGCAACTTTGTTCGGCGGTTGCGCTTCAAGGGACCGGTTTTCGAGATATCTGCCTTAACCCGAGAAGGTTGTGAGCATCTGATCAAGGAAGTCTACAAACACGTTCATGCGCGGCAGGTGGCTGAGCAGCCTGCGGCAGCCCCCGATCCACGTTTTGAGGCTGATGGTTTGTCGTGAGCGCAGGCCAATCCAGCGCCGGGCAAACCGCGACCGCACCAACGCCGGGTGGCGCCAGCAAACCGGGTGATGCGGTGATTGTGCGCAATGCGCGGCGCATCGTTGTCAAAGTCGGCTCGAGTCTGGTTACCAACGAGGGTCGCGGCCTCGACGAGCAGGCAATCGGCGAGTGGTCCCGGCAGTTGGCAAGCCTCGTCGCCGACCGGCGTGAGGTGGTCATGGTGTCCAGTGGCGCGGTCGCCGAGGGCATGAAACGGCTGGGCTGGGCCACCCGTCCGCGCGAGATTCATGAGCTGCAGGCGGCTGCCGCGGTCGGCCAGATGGGCTTGGCGCAGATGTACGAGTCGAAACTGCGGGCGAATGGTCTGGGAAGCGCCCAGATATTGCTGACACACGCCGACCTGGCCGATCGCGAACGGTATCTCAATGCCCGATCAACGTTGTTGACGCTGCTCAAGCTCGGTGTGGTACCGGTAATCAATGAAAACGACACGGTCGTCAACGACGAGATCAAGTTTGGCGACAACGACACACTGGGAGCCCTGGTCGCCAATCTGGTTGAAGCTGATGTGCTGGTGATCCTGACAGACCAAAAAGGCCTGTATGCGGCCGACCCGCGCAAGAACCCGGATGCGCAGTTCGTCCATAACGCCAAGGCCGCTGATCCTGCACTGGAACTGATGGCCGGGGGTACCGGTTCCATGATCGGCCGTGGCGGCATGATCACCAAGATATTGGCGGCGCGTCGGGCGGCAGGGTCGGGTGCCAGCACCGTCATCGCCTGGGGTCGCGAACCTGACATCCTGCTGCGCCTGTGCGCGGGTGAGGCGATCGGCACCTTGCTGGTGGCGCAAACACAAAAGCTGCAGGCCCGCAAACAATGGATCGCCGACCACCTGCAGTTGCGCGGCTCGGTAACCGTTGACGCCGGCGCAGTAGTCAAGCTGCGTGACGAAGGAAAGAGCCTGTTGCCAATTGGAATGACCGCAGTTGAGGGCGACTTTTCCCGCGGTGATGTGATTGCGGTACGTGATGCGTCCGGCATCGAAGTTGCGCGGGGCCTTGCCAACTACCCGAGCCACGAAGCGCGGCTGCTGTGCCGCAAACCGTCCGCTGGGATCGAGCGCCTGCTCGGCTACATGGCCGAGGCGGAAATGCTGCATCGTGACAATCTGGTGCTGACGCGGTGACAGCTTGCCAGGGTGTCAGTGCATGGAGCCCTCGGGTGCCGCCGCTTTCAGCTTGCGGATGATCGCCGCCACGCTCGCCGATGCGGCGGCGCGTCCGTCGCAGACCCCCTGGCGCGCGAGTGCCAGGGCGTGCACAGAGGCCTGGTTGCCGCTGAGTGGGCGCCACTGGGGGTCGCGCACCGGGCTCCAGGCGACGTTGCTGCCAGACCTGGCATAGGTCTTGACCTCTCCAGTCGGGCAACGCAGGCCTTCGTACATCGCTTGCGTGTTGCCATCGGGCGAGGTTGCAACGATGACGTAACGCACCAGACCGTCTGGTGTGATCTGCAAGGTCTGTGGGTCGACACCAAACTGCGTAGATAGATAACGCGGCATCTCCAGCTTGATCAGCCGGTCGGTCCGGAACACCGGTGGCGGCGGTACTTCGGTCTCCTTCCAATCCGGGTCCTGGTCGACAAGTTGTGCGCCGACCGCTGCACCAAGCAGCAGCAGCACGGCAGCCACCAACACCCGCTCAATTCGCATGGTAGTCCTCCTGCGAGCCGGGTGCGACGTTGGTTTGTGGATCCGGCTCGAAGGTTGCACCTGGCGGTAGCTCGAACGATGCTCCCGGCATCTGCTCCAACGCGCCTTGCCCGTCTGCATCACGGTTGCGCGCGCTGTTGCGCAGATAGCGGTTGCGCACGTCGCTACGCGGCAGGTAACGCGACAACTCGGTCAAGGCAGTTTCGTAGACCCCGCGCTTGAACTCGACCACCATGTCCAGTGGAACCCAATAGTCGTTCCAGCGCCATGCGTCGAACTCGGGATGGTCGGTCGCGCGCAGGTTCAGGTCCCAGTCGTGGCCGACCAGCTGGAGCAAATACCAGATCTGTTTTTGTCCCTTGTAATGTCCGCGCGCATCGCGCCGGATATAACGGTCCGGCACCTCGTAGCGCAACCAGTCTCGGGTGCGGGCGACAACGCAGACATGCTCCGGCTGGAGCCCCACTTCCTCATGCAGCTCGCGGTACATGGCTTGTTCGGGTGTTTCACCCCGGTCAATGCCACCCTGCGGAAATTGCCAGGAGTGGGTACGAATGCGTTTTCCCCAGAAAACCTGATTTTTCTGGTTGAGCAGGACGATGCCGACATTGGGCCGAAAGCCCTCACGGTCAAGCATAATCAAACCCCAATTTCTGAACTTGGCCCATTATGCACAGCGTGCGCCGTGCATCAAGTAGCCAAGCCATGTCTGTCACCGCAAGTCGCTCATGAAAGCCACCCAATTCTTCATTTCCACGCAAAAGGAAGCCCCAGCCGATGCGGAGGTGGCCAGTCACCGTTTGATGATGCGTGCCGGCATGATCAAGAAACTGGGCGCCGGCATCTACAGCTATATGCCCATGGGCCTTCGGGTAATCCGCAAGGTTGAGGCCATTGTGCGCGAGGAAATGAACCGCGCCGGTGCAGTTGAGCTCAGTATGCCGGTGGTCCAGCCAGCAGAGTTGTGGCAGGAATCCGGCCGCTTCCAGAGTTATGGGCCGGAACTTCTGCGCATCCGGGACCGGCACGACCGTGATTTTGTCGTCCAGCCCACCAGTGAGGAGGTCATCACCGATATCGCTCGCCAGGAACTGCGCAGCTACAAGCAGTTGCCCAGGAATTTGTACCAGATCCAGACCAAGTTTCGCGATGAGCGGCGGCCGCGTTTCGGACTCATGCGCGGGCGCGAGTTCATCATGAAAGACGCCTACAGCTTTGACCGGGACCTGGACGCCGCAAAGCGCAGTTATCAGGCCATGGCCAAGGCCTACCGGGCGATTTTTGACCGGTTTGGTTTGCGTTACCGGGCGGTTGCCGCCGACAGCGGCGCGATCGGCGGCGATGTCAGCCAGGAGTTCCAGGTGATCGCCGCAACCGGCGAGGACGCCATTGTCTATTGCCCCCACAGCGAATATGCGGCAAACATGGAGAAGGCCGAAGCCCTGGCTCCGACAACCGTACGGCCAGTGCCAGCGCAGACCATGGCCAGAATTGCAACCCCTGGAAAGAGCACCTGTGCCGATGTCGCCGCCTACCTGAACGTTCCGTTGCAGCGCACCATCAAGTCCCTGGTGGTGGCCACCGAACAGCGCGACGCGCAGGGCCAGCCAGCCAAGCCCTGTATCTGGCTGCTGATGTTGCGCGGCGACCACGAGATGAATGAAGTGAAAGTTCGCAAGTTGCCCGGATTGGAGGCTGGCTTTCGCTTCGCCACACTGGAGGAGATCGATCAGTGTTTCGGCTGCAAGCCGGGTTATCTGGGTCTCATCAACTTGAAGCAGCCGGTACGCGTGGTCGCCGATCGCGATGTGGCCGTCATGGCGGATTGGATATGCGGCGCCAATGAACCTGACTTCCATATCAGTGGCGCCAATTGGGGCCGGGATGTTGCGGAACCAGACATGGTTGCCGATATCCGCAACGTGCAGGAGGGTGATCTCTCACCGGATGGCCAGGGCGTGCTGGCATTGGAGCGTGGTATCGAAATTGGCCATATTTTTGTGCTCGGCACCAAATACAGCGCGCCGATGCAAGCCTGTTTTCTGGACGAAGGTGGGAAACCCAAACCATTCGAGATGGGTTGTTACGGCATTGGCATCACACGCCTGCCGGCGGCGGCGATTGAACAAAACCATGACGAGCGGGGCATTATCTGGCCAGATGCGATTGCACCTTTCACCGTGGTGTTGTGCCCGATCACACCGGAGCGGTTTCCCGCTGTCAAGCAGGTGGC
This sequence comes from Betaproteobacteria bacterium, assembly GCA_031363785.1. Taxonomy (GTDB): domain Bacteria; phylum Pseudomonadota; class Gammaproteobacteria; order Burkholderiales; family Burkholderiaceae_C; genus CAISIP01. Next base: position 12,508 of record JANLVB010000255.1, on the reverse strand, counting down.
GGAGCAGTTGTACCAGCAACTGCTGGCGGCTGGTGTGGACGTCATACTCGATGACCGTGGTGAGCGCCCCGGTGCCATGTTTGCGGATTGGGAGTTGATCGGTATACCGCACCGCGTCACGATCGGTGACCGCGCCCTCAAAGACGGCCAAATCGAGTACCAGCACCGGCGCGACGTTGCGCCCACCAAGGTCGCCCAGACCGAGGCCTTGGCCTGCCTCCTGTCCAAAATGGGTCGATGACGCCCAACGGGACCGGACCGCGACCCGCCTCGGTAGACCTCCTGGGTCGACGCTCCTGCCTGCTGTCTGGGGCAGGCTTCCTTGGCCTTTTGTCGGTCAGCGCCGATCTGCTGGCAGGTGCGCAGCTTGAAGAACCGCTGGTGGATTCGGTGCGCACTGCCCTCAGTGCGGCAATTGCCAACTCAGTGCCTCCCGAGCCCGAGTTTGCAGACACGACCAGTCGGCTGCGCTACCTGCGCTGGCTGGGCGCTGCCAGTCAGAGCTTGCGCCAACGCAAACCGGATCTGGAAACACGCAAGGAGTTCTTGCAGTCGGTCTGGTACGAGAGCAAGCGTTCCGGCCTCGAGACGGCCCTGGTGTTGGGCCTGATTCAGGTGGAGAGTGCATTTCGCAAATTTGCCGTGTCCAGCATGGGCGCGCGCGGATACATGCAGGTTATGCCATTTTGGACCCGCGTGCTGGGCGACGGCGACGCCTCGCGCCTTTTCCATATGCAGACCAACCTGCGTTTTGGCTGTGTGATTCTGCGCCACTACCTCGATCGCGAGCGCGGTGACCTGTTCATGGCGCTGGGGCGCTACAACGGCTCGCGCGGCAAGACGCCCTATCCGCAGGCGGTTTTTGCCGCCACGCGGCAGTGGGAGATCAGGTCCGACTGAAGCCCTGTGCCCCGTGGTCAACAAAGGCACGCACGGCCCCTCACTGCGGCTTGGCCAATACCTGCTGCAGCTCGCCGTTTTCGTACATCTCCATCATGATGTCGGAGCCGCCGATGAACTCGCCTTTGACAAACAACTGCGGGATGGTGGGCCAGTTGCTGTAGTCCTTGATGCCGGAGCGGATCTCCGGGTCTTCCAGCACATTCACGGTCGTGATGGTCTTGGGCTCTACCCCGCAGGCCTTGAGGATCTGGATGGCTCGCCCTGAAAATCCGCACTGCGGAAAGCTGGCGTTGCCCTTCATGAACAACACGACCTCACTGGACTTGACCAATGTGTCGATGCGCTGCTGGGTGGTGTTCATGCTTGTTCTCCTGGTGGGCTGATCCCCAATTATTTCACCATTGGCACGGTTTTGGTGTCATGGCCCCGATATGGACCGGGCAATTTTCCCGGCGGTGGCACTACAGCGAATTTTCCCCGCCAGTGCAGCGCTCGTTCTGCCCCAAGTCCTGGCGGGTGGAAATGTTGATGAAGCCATGCGCGGCGAGCAAGCCCTGTACCGCTGGTGCCTGTTGATAACCATGCTCCAGCAGCACACAGCCCCCAGGCGCCAGGCAAGCGCGCGCTTGCGCCACGATCTGGCGCAGGTCGGCCAGCCCGTCGGCGCCAGCGACCAGGGCGGATGCGGGTTCGTAGCCGAGGTCGCGCAGATGCGGATCATGCTGTGCCAGATAGGGCGGGTTGGCAACGATGCAGTCGTACTGCTGCGCTACACCATCGAGCCAATGGCGCTGTGCGAACGCGACGTCGAGGCCCAAGCGGCTGGCGTTGTCCGTCGCCACCGCCAAAGCATCGGCGCTGTTGTCACTAGCCTCGACTTGCAGCGCCGGGCGCTCGGCCTTGAGTGCCAGCGCAATGGCGCCGCTCCCGGTGCCCAGATCGAGCAAGCGCACCACACGCTGGGCACGTTGGGCGATGTGATCCACTGACTCGATGGCCCATTGCACCAGCAGTTCGGAATCCGGTCGCGGCACCAGCACCCGTGTGTCCACCCGCAGCGACAGCCCGAAAAAGCCGCGTTCACCTGTGATGTAGGCCAGCGGTTCTGCATCGGCCCGGCGCCCCACGTAGTGCCAGAACCGGTCCAGCGTTTCCTGCCCCAGTGTGTCGTCGCCGTGGGCCACCAGCCATGCGCGCCCACTCGCCAATCCTGGCTCCTGCTTGGCCAGGGCATGCAGCAGCAACCACTGCGTATCGAGCCGCTGCAGGCCAAGTGCCGCTGCCGATTCCAATGCCTGCGTAATGGTTGGCATGGCGGTTTGAAATAGGGTCGCGTACTGGCGCTTGGGTCGCGTACTGGCGCTCAGGCCATTCCGACTTCCAGCGCCGCGAGTTGCTCCGCCGCCTGCGCCGCCTGCAGTGCCTGCACCACGTCGTCAAGGTCACCTTCGATGATGCTTGGCAACTTGTACAGGGTCAGGTTGATGCGGTGGTCTGTCAGCCGTCCCTGGGGAAAGTTGTAGGTGCGTATGCGGTCACTGCGGTCTCCGCTGCCAATGAGGCTTTTGCGCTGCGCCGCGTCTCGCGCCGCCCGCTCGGACCGGTCTTTTTCCGCGATACGTGCCGAGAGCACCTGCAATGCCCGCGCCTTGTTGCGGTGTTGGCTGCGGTCGTCCTGGCACTCCGCCACAATTCCGGTTGGAATATGGGTGATGCGCACCGCCGAGTCGGTCTTGTTGATGTGTTGACCACCCGCGCCGCTGGCACGGTAGGTGTCGATGCGCAAGTCGGCGGGATTGATCTGCACGGCGACGGATTCATCCGGCTCTGGCAGTACCGCCACCGTGCACGCGCTGGTGTGGATCCGGCCCTGCGTCTCGGTGGCCGGTACACGTTGCACGCGGTGGCCACCAGACTCGAATTTCAGGTCGCCGTAGACATGCGGGCCAACCACCCGCGCCACCACTTCCTTGTAACCACCGAGTTCCGATGCTGCTTCACTGATGATCTCCGTCTTCCAGCCGCGTCGCTCGAAGTAGCGCGTGTACATGCGCAGCAGATCACCGGCGAACAAAGCCGACTCGTCGCCGCCGGTGCCGGCGCGAATTTCGATGAACGCGTTACGAGCGTCGTCCGGATCCCTGGGCAGCAACATGCGCTGGAGCTCGGTCTCCAGCGTCGCCAACTCGGCGCCAGCCGCGTCGAGCTCCTCCTGTGCCATGGACGCCATGTCGGGCTCTTGCGCCGCGTCATGCAACATGTCGTGCGCTGCGGCCTGGTCAGCCTCCCGTGTGCGGTAACGTTGCCAGCGGGATGCAACGGCTGCGACCTCGGTATGTTCCCGCGACAACACCAGGAACTGGTCCATATTTTTCATGATGTCTTCGCGCGACAGCAGGAACTCGAGTTCTCCCAGCCGGTCGGTGTAGCGGTCGAGTTGCTGGCGGAAGAAGGATTTCATGTGCTTGGCTCGGTACCGGGGTCAATGCTTGCAATCGGTGGTGGGCTGACGACCCACAACTGGCGTGGATGGCCCGGGGCAGCGCAATGCGCTACAACACGCTAACGCTCGCTGCGCAAAAAGAAGTGTTGTACAGCCGAACTGGCGACGTTGCGGGCATCGGCATCGCCAGAGCGCAACTCGGCCAGCGCACCGTGCAGCATCTTTTGGGTCAGCCCACGCGACAACGCTTCCAGCACGGCCTCCACACTGTCCCCCCTGGCCAGCAGCCGCCGCGCGCGCGACAGTTCGGCCTGGCGCCATCCGTCGGCCTGCGAGTTGAGTTGCTGGATCAGTGGCACCGTGCTGCGCTGATCCACCCAGTGCATGAAACTCTGCACTCCGGCGTCGATGATGGCTTCGGCCTGGGCGACCGCCGCCTGTCGATTCGCGTGTCCAGTCTGCACCACGCCTGACAGGTCATCAACCGTGTAGAGATAAATGTCCTGCAGGTCCTTGACCTCGGGTTCGATGTCGCGTGGCACCGCCAGATCCACCATGAACATGGGCTTGTGGCGGCGCCGCTTGAGGGCCCGTTCGATGGAACCCAGGCCAATGATCGGCAGCGTGCTGGCAGTGCAACTGACCACGGCGTCGAATTCGTGCAGCCGCTCTGGCAATTCAGCCAGTCGCATGACCGCACCACCGAACTGCGCGGCCACCCTTTCACCGCGCTCCAACGTGCGGTTGGCGACGGTGATGGACTTCGGGCTGCGGGCAGCAAAGTGGGTCGCGCACAGCTCGATCATTTCGCCCGCGCCGACGAAGAGAACCCGCACGTCGGACAGATCTTCAAACAGCTGGCCCGCCAGCCGCACCGCTGCCGCCGCCATGCTGATCGAATGGGCCCCGATTTCGGTCGAGGAGCGGACCTCCTTGGCCACGGCAAAAGAGCGCTGAAACATCTGGCTCAAGGTGGTGCCCAGTGCGCCTGCCTGTTGCGCCGAGCGCACGGCCTCCTTGAATTGCCCCAGAATCTGCGGCTCACCGAGCACCATGGAGTCCAGGCCACTGGCGACCCTGAAAGCATGGCGCGCCGCCAAGCCATCTTCCAGCGCATACGCGTGTGTGCGCAACAGCGCCACCGGAACCCCACCGCTGCGCGCCAGCCAGTCCAGTGTCGGCCCGGGTTGCGCCTGGTCACCGGCACAATACACCTCGGTACGATTGCAGGTGGAGATGATGGCCGCTTCGGGTTCGCGCACCAGACTGGCGCGCAGGCCCTGCAAGGACGAGCCAATCTGTTCACTGGCAAAACTGAACCTGGCGCGCAGGTCGAGTGGCGCGGTGGTGTGGTTTATCCCGAGGGCCCAGACTGCCATAAAGTGTATTTCAGGCTGATTATAAAATTTCACACACCATGGGCCTGATTGACAGCTTGAACCACCTTGCAAACTTTGGACTTCCGGCGGTGGTGGTAGCCTTGGTGGTGACCGCCGCGGCGCGTCGGTGGGCCGGCCCGGCCGGCAATTCGCCCACGTTCTGGGTTTGCCTGGCTGTCAATGCTGCCGCCGGGTTGCTGGTGCTGTGTGGTTCGATTTGGTTTTTCGGGCGCGACGGAAAAATGCTGGCTTATACCAGCCTGGTGCTGGTGGTGGGCAGCACACAATGGCTGCTGTCACGCGCCTGGAAGCCCTGACGCGCGCCGAGTGCCGGCCAAGCGTCAAATCCCTGACCTGGCCGGTCACTTGCCGGTCTTGAAGCTGCTGAAGGTACGGGTCTGTACCTTGCGAATGTCCTGCGGCAGCGCGTCCGGCGCGATCATGGTCTTGGTGGCTGCGGCGTCGAGAAAGATCGATTTGTTCTCGGCAACTTCCTTTTTCACGAACTTGAGTGAGGCAGTGTTCGGGTTGGCATAAAACACCTTGTTTGTCAGCGTCGCGTGTACTTCCGGGCGCAGGATGTAGTTGATGAACAGGTGCGCATTCTCGACATTTTTGGCATCCTTGGGGATGGCCATGGTGTCAAAGAACAGTGTGCCGCCGGTCTTGGGGACCAGCGCTTCGATGACGACCGGGACTTTGGGTTTTTTCTTGGCTTCTTCAGCGCGGCTGCGGGCGATGTTGATGTCGCCAGAAAATCCCATGACCAGGCAAGTCGCTCCACTGGCCATTTCCTCGATGTAGCCGGAGGACGAAAATCGCGTGACAAACGGTCGGATGGCCTTGAGCACCTTGGCCGCCTCGGCGTAATCGGCCGCATTGCGGCTGTAGGCCGGTTTGCCTGCGTACAGCATGGCTGCCGGAACCACTTCCGACGCTGAATCCAGCACGCTGACACCGCAGCTCTTGAGTTTGCTGGCGTACTTGGGGTCGAACAGCAGACTCCAGCTGTTCTCTGGCATCGGCATGTCACCCAGCGCCGCCTTGACCTTGTTGACGTTGATGCCCACCGTGACGAACCCCCAAAGCCAGGTCACGAGGTGATCGTTGCCTGGATCCAGCTTGGCCAACTGCTCCAGCAGTCCTTTGTCGAGATTGCCCCAGTTGGTCAACTTGCTGCGATCAAGCTTTTGCAGCAGGCCGCCTTCGATCTGCGTCTTCGCGAAATGCGAGCCTGGCACAACGATGTCGTACCCGGTCTTGCCCGCCACCAGCTTGGCGTGCAGTATCTCGTTGCTGTCGTAGTTATCGTAGCGAACCTTGATGCCGGTTTCTTTCTCGAAGTTCTTGATCGTGTCTTCAGCGATGTAGTCCGACCAGTTATAGATGTTCAGGACCTTGGGGTCGGCGGCATGTGCAGCACCTGCCAGCAGGGTCGCGCAAAACACGCCTGGCAGCAGGGACCGAAGTGTCTTGAAGTTGAAAGTCATGGTGATCGATCCTCGTCTTGATTGAAGGGGCGGGCAGGTCAGGTTGCCAGCGGCGGATGAAGGATAACGCGTCAATAAATCATATCAAACCAGCATCGCCACGGATATTGCTTTGCGCGATGTCAACTGGATTGAGTTCGATCTGGCCAAGCCCGGAAAACACGCCAAAGTGTTTGCGCAGTGGGCGTCGAATCCAAAGTTGACCAGGTTCTCAGCCTGGCACAAACAGGTCCACCCGGTCGGTGATGATGCCGTCGGTGGCCAGTGCAAGCAGACGCTCGGCAGTCGGTGTGTCGTTGACCGTGTAGCTCAGGCAGCGCATGCCGGCTTGCTTGGCCTGGCCGATGTTCTCGGCGTTCCACAAGACATGGTTGCAGACAATGGCGACGCAGCCCAGTTGTTGCGCGAGTGTGATCCAGCCCTCGGTCGCAGCGTGCAGCAGCAAGCCGCGCGGCAAGTCGGGTTGCGCCTGCAGCGCGGCCTGTAATGCCAATGGGTCAAACGAGGTCAGCAACGGGGGTACGTCCGCGGCTTGCCAAAACAACGCAGCATGGTTGGCCACGGCGGTGCCGGTTTGTGTGGCGGTGCCGGGTGTTGGTTTGATCTCGATGTTAAGGGCGTGCCCATTGGCCAGGCAAAACCGCGCGATGTTTTCCAGGCTGGGCAGAGGCTCACCAGCGTAGCGCCGGGAGTGCCAGCCGCCGGCGTCCAGCCGGGCCAGATCGCTCCATGGCATGCTGCCGGCAACCCCCTTGCCAGTGGTGGTGCGCTCCAGTTCGGCATCGTGCATCAGGAACGGTACGCCATCCTGGCTAAGCTTGACATCGCACTCAAACATGCGGTACCCGTAGCTCGCGCCCAGCGCAAACGCCGCCAGCGTATTCTCCGGAGCCAGTTTCCCGGCTCCACGGTGCGCGATCCAGCGCGGATAGGGCCAGTCAGTGGCAATCACAGGCGTTTGCCACTGGACGCATCAAACAGGTGCAACCTATCCTGTCGCGGCGTCACGTGGATGGTGGCGCCCAAAGCCGGTACCTGGGCGGACTCATTGATGCGCACGATCACCGTTTCGTCACCCGCGCCATGGGTCCAGCGGCCATACACCAGACGCTCTGCGCCCAGCATTTCCACCGCGTCCACGCGCAGGGTCCAGCCCGTTGCGCTGATGTCCAGGTGCTCGGGGCGGATGCCGACAATCGTTCCCGGTTTGGCGTCCGGCGCGGCGCGCAGCAAGTTCATGGGCGGTGAGCCGATGAAGCTGGCGACAAACGTGGTGGCCGGACGCGTATAGACTTCTTCTGGCGTGCCAAACTGCTCCATCACGCCAGCATGCATGACGATCATGCGTTGTGCCAGGGTCATGGCTTCGACCTGGTCGTGGGTCACGAACAGCGATGTGATCCCGAGGTCGCGGTGCAGCTTTTGTATCTCCAACCGGGTCTGGGCGCGCAGCTTGGCATCAAGGTTGCTGAGCGGCTCGTCAAACAGGAAGACCTGGGGCTTGCGGACGATGGCCCGGCCCATGGCGACGCGTTGCCTCTGGCCACCGGAGAGTTCGCGCGGTCTGCGCGCCAGGTAGGGGCCCAGTTCCAGTATCTTCGCTGCCATGTCGACACGGGTCTTGATTTCGTCGGGCGGCACCTTGGCGATTTTCAGACCATAAGCCATGTTGTCGAACACGCTCATGTGCGGGTAAAGCGCATAGTTCTGGAACACCATGGCGATATCGCGCTCGGCCGGCTCCAGGTCGTTGACGACACGGTTGCCAATCAGTATCTCGCCAGCGCTCACCTCTTCCAGCCCGGCCACCATGCGCAGCAGGGTGGACTTGCCACAACCTGAGGGGCCGACGATGACGACAAATTCGCCGTCGGCGATCTCGGCGTTGACACCATGAATTACCTGGTTGGCGCTCTTGCCCGAGCCGTAGCGCTTGATGACGTTTTTGAGTTGTATTGCGGCCATGTTGTCTGATCAGTTCGGTGCAAGACGGGGCGTCACGGTGTTCCGGACGGGCCCGCGAGATTGCTATTTTTCGGTATCCACCAGTCCCTTGACAAACCATTTCTGCATCAGCACCACAACCACGGCCGGCGGGATCATGGCCAGCAGCGCGGTGGCCATGACCACACTCCACTCGGTTTGTGCGTCACCACCCGAAATCATGCGCTTGATGCCTATTACCACCGGATACATGTTCTCTTCGGTAGTGATCAGCAGGGGCCAGAGATACTGGTTCCAGCCATAGATGAACTGGATCACGAACAGCGCCGCAATCGAGGTGCGGGACAGTGGTACCAGCACGTCCTTGAAAAACCGCATCGGGCCGGCACCGTCCACACGCGCTGCCTCCACCAGTTCATCCGGCACGGTGAGGAAGAATTGGCGAAACAGGAAGGTGGCGGTCGCCGACGCTATCAGCGGTATCGTCAAGCCCGCGTAACTGTTGAGCATGCCCAGGTCGGACACCACCTTGTAGGTTGGCAGGATGCGCACCTCCACCGGCAGCATCAGCGTCACGAAGATGGCCCAGAAGAAGAACATCCGCAAAGGAAACCGGAAGTACACGATGGCGAATGCCGACAGCAGCGAGATGGCGATCTTGCCGACGGCGATGGTCAAGGCAGACACCAGGCTGACCAGCATCATCTGCCCCACTGGCGCCTTGGAGCCCTGACCGGTGCGTGTGCCGTTCCAGCCTTCGCTGAAGTTCTGCACCATTTGTGCGCCCGGCCACAGGGACATCGGCGCCTGCACGATATCCTGCGCCGTATGCGTCGAGGCGACAAAGGTAAGGTAGAGCGGAAAGGCCACCACCAGCACACCCAGTATCAGTACCAGATGCGAAAGCGCGGTGAGCCAAGGGCGACGTTCGACCATGTCAGTAGTTGACCTTCTTCTCGACGAACTTGAATTGCACCACGGTGAGCATGACCACGATCACCATCAGCACCACCGACTGCGCGGCCGAAGCGCCGAGGTCCATGGCCTTGAAACCGTCGTAATAGATCTTGTAGACCAGGATCGAAGTGTCCTTTCCGGGGCCACCCGAGGTGGCGGCGTCGATGATGCCGAAGGTCTCGAAGAAGGCATACACGATATTGATCACCAACAGGAAAAAGGTGGTCGGCGACAACAGGGGGAAAACAATGGTCCAGAAGCGCCGCCATGGCCGTGCGCCGTCGATCGCCGCAGCTTCGATCAGCGACTTCGGGATGCTTTGCAAGCCGGCCAGAAAGAACAGAAAGTTGTAGGAGATCTGCTTCCAGACCGCTGCAAGCACCACCAATACCATGGCCTCTTGTCCGTCCAGCAGCGGGTTCCAGTTCACGCCCAGTGCGCGCAGCCAGAACGACACTACACCCACGCTGGGCGCCAGCATGAACAACCACAACACGCCGGCTACTGCAGGCGCCACCGCATAGGGCAGGATGAGCATCGTGCGGTAGGCCAGTGCGCCCTTGACGATGCGATCAGCGAAAACCGCCAGAAACAGCGAGATGCTGATGCCAAGTACCGCCACCAGGGTGGAAAAAATCGCCGTGGTGTAAAACGACGCTAGGTAGGTCGGGTCGTTCCAGAGGTTCTCGAAGTTCTCCAGGCCGACCCATTCCACCGAGGTGCCAAACGCGTTGGTCTGTTGCGCCGACTGCAGCAAAACCTGCGCCGCCGGCCAGAAGAAAAACACGGCAATCACCACTGCCTGCGGTGCAATCAGCACCCAGGGCAGCCAGCCGGAGCGGAAAACTACACGTTTTTCCACTAGCCCTTCTTGCCCTTGTTGGCCTTTTCGAACCGTTCCAGCAACTCGTTGCCGCGCAGTACGATCGAGTCGAGTGCCTCCTTGGCCGACTTCTTGCCGGCCCAGACCTGCTCGAGTTCTTCGTCCTGGATGTCGCGGATCTGCACATAGTTGCCCAGCCGGATGCCGCGCGACTTGTCAGTGGTCTTGCGAATCATCTGGTTCACACCGACATCCGACCCAGGGTTCTTCTGGTAGAAGCCCGACTTGTCGGTGGTCTCAAACGCTGCCGTAGTGATTGGCAGAAAACCTGTGCGTTGATGGGTCGCCGCCTGAACGTCAGTTTTTGACAGGTAGCTGAAGAACTGGGCGACACCCTTGTATTCGTCAGCCTTCTTGCCGGAGATGACCCACAGGCTGGCGCCCCCAATGACCGTATTCTGTGGTGCGCCGGGTACGTCGGGATAAAAGGGCAGCGGTGCAATGCCCCAGTCGAACTTGGCGTTGGCCTTGACGTTGCCATAGAAGCCGGTGGAGGTGGTTGTCATCGCGCATTCGCCCGAAATGAAGCTTGCCTCCGGCACGTTGGCGCGCCCCTTGTAGACGAACAGGCCCTGCTTGGCCATGTTGGCAAGGTTCTCGATATGGCGCACATGCAGTGGCGAGTTGATCTTCATGCGGGCGTCCATGCCCTGCATGCCATTTCCCTTGGTGGCAAACTCGACGTTGTGCCAGGCGGAGAAACTCTCCAGTTGGGTCCAGCCTTGCCAGGCAATGGTTATTGGGCATTTATGACCACTTGCCTTGAGTTTGGCGGCGGCCAGCGCCACTTCGGGCCAGGTGCCGGGCGGCTTGCTGGTGTCGATGCCTGCCGCCTTGAACGCGTCCTTGTTGAAGTAGAACACCGTGGTGGAACTGTTGAACGGGAAGCTCAACATCTCGCCATTTGGCGCGGTGTAGTAACCGGCTACGGCTGAAACATAGTCTTTCGGGTCGAACTTCTCACCTGCGTCCTTCATTATCTTGCCGACCGGCACGGACACGCCCGTACTGGCCATCATGGTGGCGGTGCCAACTTCGAACACCTGAAGAATGTGCGGAGCATTGCCGGCCCGGAAGGCGGCGACTGCCGCGGCGAAGGATTCAGCGTAAACCCCCTTGAAGGTAGGGACAACCTTGTAGGCCTTCTGGCTGGCATTGAAATTGTTCGCCAGGTCATTCACCACCTGGTTGTTGACGGCGGTCATTGAGTGCCACCACTGGATTTCGGTCTGTGCATGGGCGGCGAAGCCACATGATGCTGCTACGGCGAGTGCCGCGATCTTGAATTTCATTGTTTTCTCCTTGGATGAAAGGCGCACAGTACCCTGAATCTGTGACAGTCCGATTAAACACAGATGACAGTTGGGGCGATAGAGGGATTTCCATAGGTTTCTTGCGCGCGTCAAAGATTTGCTGCGCTGCGGTAATATCCGGCTTGTGCCTGCGGACTTCTGACAATCGCATGTGGGCGTTGCGCCGCACTGGTGCCTGTAATGCCACCGGTGGCTGTTGTCACCAGAGAGACCCATGAACGCCCCGACTCGCCCTGAACTCCTCGCCCCTGCCGACCACATGGGTACCCCGCACGAACGCATTCGCGAGATTCCCTACAACTACACCTAGTTCTCGGACCGCGAGATCGTCATCCGCCTGCTCGGTGGGGGGGCCTGGGATACGCTGTTGCGACTGCGCGATGAACGTCGTACCGGGCGCTCGGCGCGCATGTTGTACGAAGTACTGGGCGACATCTGGGTAGTGCAGCGCAATCCCTACCTGCAGGACGACCTGCTGGACAACCCGAAGCGCCGCCGCCTGCTGGTCGATGCCCTGCGGCACCGGCTGGCTGAAGTCGGCAAACGGCGTACGCCCGACCTCGATCCAGAGCGCGACGCCATGGTTGGCACCCTGTTGCAGGCCGCAACTGACGCGGTCGACGCGTTCGAAGGCGGATTCGTCGAGGTGCAGGCGCTTCGACGCAGGTGCCTGCGCCAATTCGGGCGCCTGACACTCAAGGACAACATCAAGTTTGACGCGCTGAGCCGGGTGTCACACGTGACCGATGCCACCGACTGGCGTGTCGAGTATCCGTTTGTTGTGCTCACGCCGGATTCGGAAGCCGAAATGGCTGGCCTGGTGGGCGGTTGTATCGCTTTGGGCTTGACGGTGATCCCGCGCGGCGGCGGCACGGGTTATACCGGAGGTGCCTGTCCGTTGACCTGGAAGAGTGCGGTGATAAATACCGAAAAACTCGAAGCCATGTCGCAACTGGAACTGCGGCATATTGGTGGCGTCGAAACTCCGGTGCCGACTATCTGGACCGAGGCCGGTGTCGTGACGCAACGCGTAGCCGACGCTGCCGAGGCCGCTGGTTATGTGTTCGCGGTGGACCCGACCTCGGCCGAGGCGTCGTGTATCGGCGGCAATATCGCGATGAATGCCGGAGGCAAGAAGGCGGTGTTGTGGGGCACGGCGCTGGACAATCTGGTGTCCTGGCGCATGGTGACGCCCC
>JANLVB010000239.1:0-4871 GCA_031363785.1 Betaproteobacteria bacterium | reverse complement strand
CTCAAGGCGCTGGCCAAACTCGGTGAGAAAGGCAATACGCTGGTGGTGGTGGAGCACGATGAAGACACCATCCGGCATGCCGATCACATCATCGACATCGGCCCAGGTGCCGGCAAACGCGGTGGCAACCTGGTAGCTCAGGGTTCACTCGAGGGCATCATGGCCAGTGTTGCGTCGCAGACCGGACGTTACCTACTGCACGCCATGAAACACCCGTTGCAATTGCGCCGCGCCATGGACACAGTGGTGCCGCACTGGCTGGAGGTGCATGGTGCTCGTCTGCACAACCTGGACAACCTGTCTGTGCGTTTTCCGCTGTCGCGCTTGGTCGCAGTCACCGGTGTCAGCGGCTCCGGCAAGTCAACCCTGGCACGCGACGTACTGCTGGCCAACGTGCAAACCGCCGTGGCCCGGCGCAGCACCAGGGCCGGGCGCGACGCGTTGGCCGCGGGAGAGAAGATTCCCTGGGTCGGCTGCAGCGGTGTTTTCGACTTTGAAACGGTGGACCGGGTGCTGGAAGTGGATCAGACGCCGATCGGCAAGACACCGCGCAGTTGCCCCGCCACCTACATCGGGTTCTGGGACACCATCCGAAAATTGTTTGCCGACACGCTGGAGGCGCGGGCGCGCGGTTATGCCTCCAACCGCTTCAGCTTCAATACCGGCGACGGCCGCTGCCCGGGCTGCGAGGGTCAAGGCATTCGAACCGTGGCCATGAGTTTCCTGCCCGATGTCAAAGTGTTGTGCGAGACCTGTCGCGGCAGCCGGTTCAACCCCGAGACACTCGCGGTGACCTGGCGCTGCAAGAACATCGGCGAAATTTTGCATATGGAGGTAGACGAGGCGGTGGCGTTCTTCGCCGCCATGCCCAACATCAGCCATCCGCTGCAACTGCTCAAGGATGTGGGGCTGGGTTACCTGACGCTTGGTCAGCCATCACCCACACTCAGCGGCGGCGAGGCCCAGCGCATCAAGCTGGTGACCGAGCTCAGCAAGGTGCGTGATGAGTTTCCAGGGCCCCCCATCGCCTCTGGCGATGACCCCCCCGAGGGGGGCACGACCTTGCTTGGGAGCGGCCCGGCGCTGCGGCCTGCAAGGCGCGGCCAGAAAGCCCCGCACACCCTGTATGTGCTGGACGAACCCACGGTCGGCCTGCACATGGCCGACGTGGAAAAGTTGATACGTGTGCTGCACCGGCTGGTCGACGGCGGCCACAGCGTGGTGGTGATCGAGCACGATCTGGATGTGGTGGCCGAAGCCGATTGGGTGATCGACCTGGGGCCGGACGGTGGTGCTGCCGGCGGGCGCGTGGTGGCGGCCGCGACCCCGGAAGCTGTGGTCGCTCTGGGTACCCATACCGGCCAGGCCTTGAAGGCGGTTCTGGCGCGTTGACAAACCGCTCTCAGTCGAGGTAGAGCCGCTGGTTGCGGGTGTCGAAGGTGGTGGCGTGTTGGCCCAGCAGGTTATTGCCCAGGGTGCCCACGGTGCCGAGCGCCTTGCGGGTCACCGACAGGTCCTTGGCACGCCATTGCAGCGTCAGCCTGCGCGCACCCATATCGATCGCGGCGGTCAGGGTCTGGCCGGCAGCGACCCGCGCGAATCCGGTATCGATGTTGCACATCGGTGCACCGGTATCGACCAGCAGCAGGACATTCTGCCCGCCCCAGCGCGCACTGACCACGGGCAGGTGGTTGACAACGGCATAGGGGATGGCGTCTGGCGTGGCTGCTGGTCGCAACGGACCTTCGCTGAAGCGTAGCGCGCGAGCGCGGTAATCCAGCATGAAGCTGTAGCGCGACAGAAAATTCCAGCCCAGGATGGCGTCGAAAGGGGTGCCGACCTGCGCCGCAATCGATTCGACACGCTCGCCCGTGACTTCAATCGCAAACTTGTGCTCAAGCATGTCACCAACGCCCAGTGTGTCCAGTGTTCCCGCTTCAACGGAGAAGCGCTGGCCATCCAGCCCCTGGACCGTTCTTCCAGCGACTGGTGTCAACACCAGTTTCATTGTTCGTGCCAGGCGGGCCGACAGCCGCACTGCTGACGAACTGCCGGTATCGATCAGCGCGCGCACCGTATTGCCATTGACGCGCACTGGCGCAAACGCCAGCGGGTAATCTGAAACCTCAATCACCACCTGGTGCACTGCCGGCTGGGCCATGGCCGTGTGTGCCAGCGCGTAGCTGGTTGCCGCAAGCAGCGTTCGTCGTGACACCATTGCCAGATACTATCCTCCAATGATTACCTTCTACAACCGCCTGCATACCCTGCACCAGGGAAAAATGGAGATGTTCCGTGGCCAGATGGTGCCGTGTTTTGAGGTACCGGCACGGCTGCACCATGTGCTGGCGCAACTGGACTGCGGTAACACCAAGGCCGCACCACAGCAGTCCGCGGGTGCATGGTCACGGCGTCCGATTCTTGCGCCCCACGACGTAACTCACTCCAGCGTCGCCATACCGCTCGGTGTGCTCACAACCCAACGCCATGGTGAACACGTCACCGGGGCGGTAGGTGGTAACCACACCCGCGACCCCGAGCGCGACATCACCGGCCGTGACCAGGGCCTTCACCGCAAACGGATGGCTGTGCTCGGCCACATACTGGCCAGCAGGCAGGTTCTTGTCGAAGATCTCGTCAAATCCTTCGTCGGTCAGTTGCTGTTTGAATTGCTGCGGGTTCATCGTGTACTCCTTGTGTCAGATGCAGACATTATCCAAGGTGCTGCGGCTCGGCGCTGTATCCCGCTTGTAGCGCCCGCCCTTGGGGTTGCCGTCCCCGTCTCGGGGTTTGCGTCGTCGTTGTCGCTGCGACCACGCTCGATATCGGCATCGCGCTGGCGCTGCTCCAGGCGTTTGCGTGCTTCGACGATGGCCTTGAGGCGCACCTCACGCCGCTCGATCTCGGCCGGAATGGCCCGCTCAGGCTCGTCGGCCTCGGCCGCATCGGTGGTCTTCGCGCGCTCCAGCAAAGCGTCGGTCTGCGTTTTCAACTCGCCTTCGGCCTGCCGCATGCGCCCGTAGCTCATCGCCTTGTGGCGGCTGGCATTGGCCTTGATCTTGGTGCCTTCGATCGCAACCGTGCCCAGCTTGACCAGCCCCATCTCACGGGCCAGTTGGACCACCTGCACGAACAGATCAGCCAACTCCTTGAGGTGCAGCGCGCGAAAGTCACGGATGGTGCGGTGCTTGGGGAAGCTACCCGGCTCGCGAGGCCGGCCTGGCGCTGAATGTCACGATGGAAGTGCACTCGGTGCACCTCATCAAGAAGATGGTCCAGACCGGCTGGGGCTACACCGTGGCGCTGCAAGAGTCAGTCCGGGAGGAACTGGACACTGGCCTGCTCAGCGCCTGCCCCATCGTGTCGCCGACGATGTCGCAGCAGTTCTATCTGTCGGTAGGCAACCAGCACAAATCATCAGGCGCCATTGGGCTGGTGGCTGGTTTTATCCGGCAGTGGCGCGCCGCCTGACTCCGACTGTTGCGCGCCGAGATGACGCGGCTAGATGAAGCACACGCTGCAGCGGAAATTGCAGGTGGGCAACAGCAGCCAGCCGGTTGCGATGTCGTAGTGCACACCCGATTTTGGCTACCATCGTGCCATGACGCAAGACCTGTTTCGAACCGACGCTGACCTGCGCGAGTGCAGCGCAACCGTAATTGACATTTTCCCGGGGGGGATTGTGCTGGACCGCACCGTCTTCTACCCGCTGGGGGGCGGTCAGGCTGGCGACGCGGGCGTGTTACTGCTAATCGATGGCCGCATGATCCAGATCGCAGACACCCGCAAACACAAGGACGCCGACGGCAAACCAACCGCCGACATCGTGCATGTGCCCGCACCGGGGCAGGACGAGGCGCTGGCGGGCCTCGGTACCGGTACCCTGGTCACCGCGCGCATCGACTGGTCGCGCCGGCATCGGATGATGCGTTTTCACACCACCACCCACTTGTTGTGCCATCTGGTGCCGCAACTCGTGAACGGTTGCTCGATCACGCCGGACTATGCGCGGCTGGACTTCAACATGACGGAGCCCTTGGACAAGGACGTTTTGAGTGCCGGCATCGCAGCCCTGGTGGCAGCAGCCTTGCCGGTAACGGTGGGCGCCATCACCGACGATGAGCTCGACGCCAACCCGTCACTGGTGAAGAGCATGAGCGTACAACCGCCACGTGGCAGCGGCCAGATTCGCACCATTCGCATTGGTATTGCGGGCGATGCTGCTGCCAACATGATCGATTACCAGCCTTGCGGCGGCACCCACGTAGCCAACACGGCTGAGATAGGCGCCGTGGTGGTGACAAAGATCGAAAAGAAGTCGGCCACTACGCGACGCGTCGTGCTGGGGTTTGCCTGACCTGGCTGTCCTGCAGCACAAGCCTCTCCGCAGTGCGCGGACCCATCACCGGCTCAAGGCCCAGGACAATTGCGTCGGGGCAATGACATCTACCGTATGACTGGCGCCGGCTACCATCGGCCACCGCTGGGCCACCGGTGCAAGCACATAGGCGTGAGTTACCCCGACATCCTGACAGGCCTGCCAGAACCCCTTGGTGAGCTTGGGGGCACTGGAAAACTTGATTTCGAAGCCGATCTTCTTGTTGCCCAGCTCCACCACGACATCCAGCTCGGCTCCGGCAGCCGTGCGGTAAAAGCCCACACTGCCGCCCTTGGGCACCAGGGCGCAAATATGCTCCACCATCATGCCCTCCCGTGAATGTCCGGCCTGCGGGTGGCCGATGAGGCTGCTCACATCCGGCACATTGAGCAAGGCATGCAACAGCCCGGTGTCGCGCACATACACTTTGGGTGACTTGACCAGCCGCTTGCCGATGTTCACAAAGTGGGGCTCCAGGCGACGCAGCATCATG
>JANLVB010000233.1:0-8216 GCA_031363785.1 Betaproteobacteria bacterium | reverse complement strand
GTCAAGGCGGCGACCGACGGCGGCTTCACCGGCAAGTTCTTCACCTCTTACGCCGGCGGTACCGGTACCCCGACGGCGTTGGGTACCCATGGCGCCGGGCGCGTTTACCAGATTGCCTACAACCACTACAACATGGGCGGGCAGATGGAGAAGTGGATGAAGGAGTTCAATGAAAAGTACAAAGACGACTTCTATACCGGCTCCACCATCCGCGTTTACCAGATGTTGGGTGCGGCCATGGCCAAGGCCAAGTCGACCGACCCGGTCAAGGTGGCGGCAGCCATGTCGGGTCTCAAGGTTGACAGCTTCAATGGCGAAATCGAGATGCGCAAGTCGGACCACCAGTTGCAGCAAAAACTGTACATGTCGGTCTGGGACAAGGCCAGCGCCAAGTACCCGTACAGCCCGGAAAACACCGGTATGACCATGGTGCCCCTGAAGGAGTACCCAAACTACGTCTCCAGCACCCCTACCAGTTGCCAGATGAAACGACCCGGCTGATGCAAGTTCAGCCACAAAACGGGTAGACCCGCAGAGAGTAGAGCCCGTGCGGCCAATCCGCAACGGGCTCGTTCTTTCTGGCACCACTGAAAGACAGGCACGATGGAATTCTTCATCATCTCGATGCTCAATGGCGTGAGCTACGGTTTGTTGTTGTTCATGCTGAGTTCGGGTCTGACCCTGATCTTCAGCATGATGGGGGTTTTGAACTTCGCCCACGCCAGTTTTTACATGCTGGGGGCCTACGCTGGCTACACCATTTCAACCGTCGTCGGCTTCTGGCCGGCACTGGTACTGGCGCCTTTGGTGGTCGGTGCCGTCGGGGCGTTGTTCGAGCGGGTCTGTCTGCGCCGGGTGCACAAGTTTGGCCATGTGGCGGAGCTGCTCATCACTTTTGGACTCGCCTACGTGGTGCTCGAATTGGTGCAGTTGGTCTGGGGCCGGGTGGCGCTCGACTTCAAACCGCCCGAGGCATTGCGCGGGCCCTTGTTCACATTGGTCAACCATTCCGTGGACGGTTTGCAGTTGTTCCTGGGCGCGGTTCCGCAGGCCCTGTGCAGTGCCACAGACGCAGCGGTACGTGTTGTCTGTTCGCCGTTTCCGGCGACGCGCGGCTTCATGATGCTGGTGGCGCTGGTCATGCTGGTGTCCGTCTGGCTGCTGCTGACCCGCACCCGGATCGGCCTGGTCGTCCAGTCAGCGCTGACGCACCCGGAGATGGTCGAGGCGCTGGGCCACAACGTACCGCGGGTGTTCATGCTGGTTTTCGGCGCTGGTACCGGTCTGGCGGGACTTGCCGGCGTCATTGGCGGCAGCATATTCCTGACCGAGCCATCCATGGCGGCCACGGTGGGCTCGATCATCTTCGTGGTGGTGGTGGTGGGTGGCATGGGCTCCTTGTCCGGCGCGTTCCTGGCGTCGCTGCTGATCGGGGTGATCCAGACCTTTGCCATTGCTTTTGACACATCGCTTGCCACGGTAGCGCAGCAACTGGGCCTGCAATTGAGCCCGGGCGTGCTCGCCAACACCTACATCAAGATGACTTTGGCGCAGGTGGCGCCGATATTGCCCTACCTGTTCCTGATCCTGATCCTGATCTTCCGGCCCAAGGGCCTGCTCGGTACGCGGGAGGGCTGAGCCATGGTCGCAACGTTCAACCGCTCGCGCCTGCTGATCTGGAGTGCCTTTGCATTGGTGATGGCACTGGCGCCGCTGGCATTCACCAGCGGCCTGGGCATCACGGTGCTGTCGCAGATGGGCATCGCCATCATCGCCTGCCTGTCGTACAACATGCTGTTCGGGCAGGGCGGCATGCTGAGTTTCGGCCATGCCGTCTATACCGGCCTTGGCTCGTTCCTGGCCATCCATGCCCTCAATGCGGCAACCTCGGGCAGCATTCCGTTGCCGGTCGCATTGGTGCCACTGGCCGGTGGCGTGGCCGGATTGGGATTTGCCGTTTTATTCGGGTATGTCACGACCCGAAAGGCCGGCAATACCTTTGCCATGATCACACTGGGGCTGGGCGAACTCGTGTTCGCGCTGTCGCTGATGGTGCCGGAGTTCTTCGGTGGCGAGGGCGGGGTGTCGGGCAACCGTATGGTCAAGGATGGCCTGTGGGGCATCACCTTCGGCCCGCCGATCCAGGTCTACTACCTGATCGCTGTGTACACGTTTTTTTGTGTTGCCGCCATGTTTGCGTTTACCCGCACACCACTGGGACGTATGCTCAATGCGGTGCGGGACAACCCGGAGCGCGTGGAGTTTGTCGGGTATGACACCCAACGCGTGCGGTATATCGCCTTCATCATCGCCGGCTTTTTTGCCGGTATTTCCGGCGGGCTTGCGGCGCTGAACTTCGAAATCGTCACAGCCGAGGTGGTGGGAGCAGGCCGCTCGGGCGCCTATTTGCTGTTCACATTTCTGGGTGGAGCAACGTTCTTTTTTGGGCCGATCATCGGTGCCGTGCTGATGGTGCTGGCTTTTGTGCTGTTCAGCGAGTTCACGCAGGCTTGGCTCTTGTACCTTGGTCTGATCTTCATGTTCACCGTCATGTACGCGCCGGGTGGCATTGCCAGCCTGATCATGATGAACCTGCGGGTGGCCGCATTCGGACGGCTGCGCGAGCTTCTTCCCACCTATCTTGCATTGGCAAGCACGGCCTTGGTCATGCTTCTGGGCGCCTCGGCTCTGGTTGAGATGATCTACCACCTGCAACTGCACAGCACATCCGGTTCCACCCTGAGTTACCTGGGTCTGGCGCTCGATGTGCGCAGTGTTGCCAGCTGGTCCGGCTCGTTGTTGGTGCTGGCTGTCGGAGTGGCGTTGTTCGAGTGGGTGCGGCGTGGCTTCGCACACAAATGGGGTGCCCTCCAGACCTACATCGAAAAAGAAGTCAGACGCCGGGAGGGGACGCAATGAACGCGCTGGAACTCATAGGCCTGCGCAAGAGTTTCGGCAAGACCGAAATCATCCGCGGCGTCGATCTGGCTGTGAAAGCCGGCGAACGGATCGGTGTCATAGGTCCCAATGGCGCCGGCAAGTCCACCCTGTTCAACCTGATCAGCGGCCGGCTGCAGCCAAGCAGTGGTGATGTGCTGCTCAATGGCCGGCGCATCAATGGCCTCAAGCCGTTTGAGATCAACCGGCTGGGCCTGTCGCGCAGCTTCCAGATCACCAACATCTTTCCCAAGCTCAGCGTGTTCGAAAACCTGCGTTGTGGAGTGTTGTGGAGCCTTGGATACAAGTACAGCTTCTGGAAGTTCCTGGCCGACCTGGTCGACGCCAATGCGCGCACCGAAGAGTTGATGCAGATGATCCACCTTGACCGCAAGCGCGACGTCTTGGCGATGAATCTCACCTATGCGGAGCAGCGGGCACTCGAGATCGGCGTCACCATTGCGGGTGGCGCCGATGTGGTTTTGCTCGACGAACCCACGGCTGGCATGAGCCGCAGTGAGACCACGCGCTTCATCGAGCTCATCTTGCAGGTCACCGTGGGCAAGACCCTGCTGACGGTAGAACACGACATGGGCGTGGTGTTCGGGCTGGCCGACAAGATCGCCGTGGTGGTGTACGGCGAAGTATTGGCCTTCGACACACCGCAGGCAGTGCGTGCCAATGCGCGGGTCCAGGAGGCGTACCTGGGCTCGTCGGTCGCGGACGCACAGGTCGGAGGGCACTGACATGCTGCTCGACGTCAAAAATCTCAACGCCTATTACGGCAAAAGCCACGTATTGCACGGCGTGAACCTGACCATCGGCCAGGGTGAAATCGTGGCCCTGCTGGGGCGCAACGGTTCCGGCCGCAGCACCACCGCCAAGGCCATCATGGGCATGGTCGAGTGCAAGGGTTCGGTGTGCTGGCAGGGTGCAGAAATCGTGGGAAAACAGGCCTTCGAAATCGCCCATCTGGGCATCGGGTACGTGCCGGAAAATCGCGACATCTTCCCCAAGCTCACTGTCGAGCAAAACCTGCTGCTCGGGCTGAAAGGAAGCGGCAAGGGCAGTCGCTGGTCGTTTGACGACATGTACGAGATGTTTCCGCGGCTCAAGGAACGCCAGCACAATGAGGCCGGAGTGTTATCGGGCGGCGAACAACAAATGCTGACCTTGTGCCGCACCCTGATGGGTGACCCGGCCCTGATCATCATCGACGAGCCGACAGAGGGCCTGGCGCCGAAGATTGTCGAGTTGGTGGGCCAATACCTGAAGAACCTCAAGCAGCGCGGCATTTCAGTGCTGTTGATCGAGCAGAAGCTGACCATCGCCATGGCGATTTCCGATCGCACACTGGTAATGGGCCACGGCAGCATCGTTTTCGACGGCACGCCAGCGTCTTTGCGGGAGGACGCCGCGGTCCGCAAGGAGTGGCTGGAGGTTTGAACGCAGCTGCAGAGTTTTAGTCCCGGCTGCGACAGAGATCGGCACCGAAGCAAGCTCGCAAATCTACAATGTAGAAAAGAACGACCGTTCTATTTTTACCAATCGACGCGTATCCCGAAGGAAATTGACATGACCGCTCTGTACGAAGTCCATGGTGACGTGGCTGTGATCACCCTGAACAATCCTCCGGTCAACGGTCTGGGATTGACCACCCGCCAAGGTATCACCGACGGCTTGAGCAAGGCGGCGGCCGATCCTGCAGTGCGTGCCATCGTCATCACCGGCGCCGGCAAGGCATTTTCGGGTGGTGCAGACATCAAGGAGTTCGGCACGCCGAAGTCGCTGCAAGAGCCGAACCTGCTGAGCGTCATCCTGGCCATCGAGAACAGCAGCAAACCGGTGATCGCGGCGGTCCATAGCGTTGTGATGGGTGGCGGTCTGGAACTCGCCCTGGGCTGCCACTACCGCATGGCCGCGCGCCAGGCTGCAGTGTGGCTCTGCCCGAAGTCAAACTGGGGCTGATCCCGGGCGCCGGCGGCACGCAGCGTCTGCCGCGTGTGCTGGGGGTCGAAGTGGCGTTGAACATGATTGTCAGCGGTGAGCCGATCAAGAGCGAGATGCTGGCCATGTTGCCGGGTCAGAAACTGTTCGACAAGATGGCCGCGTCGGCCGAGTCGCTGCCCGCCGAAGCATTGGCGTATGCGCGCTCAGTCGCCGATACGCGTCCGCTGCCCATGGTGCGTAACCTGCCGTGTAAACACCCGCAAGGGGACGCCTATTTCCAGTTTGCCCGCAATATGGTGGGCGGCATGTCGAAGAACTTCCCGGCGCCACTCAAATGCGTCGAGGCAGTGGTGGCTGCCACCAAACGCAAGTTCGACGAGGGTATGCTGGTAGAGCGCGACATC
The DNA here is from genome assembly GCA_031363785.1 of Betaproteobacteria bacterium. Taxonomy (GTDB): domain Bacteria; phylum Pseudomonadota; class Gammaproteobacteria; order Burkholderiales; family Burkholderiaceae_C; genus CAISIP01. The sequence goes on along the minus strand of JANLVB010000233.1, from coordinate 2,925 downwards.
TTCATCAACCTGATGTGGACAACGGAGAGCCGGGCCTTGCGGCATTTGTTCATGGCCGAGCGCGCCACGGCCAAGATTCCCGATGTGCCCGCTGATACGCCGCAGCGCGCTGTCGGTTCGCTGGCCGTTATCGGGGCCGGCACCATGGGGGGCGGCATCAGCATGAACTTCCTCAACGCCGGCATTCCGGTCAAGATACTGGAGATGAAGCAGGAGGCACTGGATCGGGGCATTGCCACCATCCGCAAGAACTATGAGTCCCAGGTCAAGCGCGGCAAGCTCAAGCAGGACAAGTACGAGCAGCGCATGGCCTTGCTCAGCAGCACACTCGATTACGCCGACCTGAAAGACGCCGACATGGTGATTGAAGCGGTGTTCGAAGACATGGGTGTCAAGGAGACCGTGTTCAAAAAGCTCGATGAAGTGATGAAAGCGGGAGCTATCTTGGCCAGCAACACCTCGACACTGGACATGAACAAAATCGCCAGTTTCACCCAGCGGCCGCAGGACGTCATCGGCACCCACTTTTTCAGTCCGGCCAATGTGATGCGCCTGCTCGAGGTGGTGCGTGGCGAGAAGACCGGCAAAGACGTGCTGGCGACCGTGATGGCGCTGGGCAAGAAGATCAAGAAGACCACCGTCGTGTCCGGTGTTTGTGACGGTTTTATCGGCAACCGCATGATCGAGCAGTACAGCCGCCAGGCCGGTTTCTTGCTCAACGAAGGCTGCACTCCGGCACAGGTCGACAAGGCGGTCGAGAAATTCGGCTTCGCCATGGGGCCATTTCGCATGGGTGACCTGGCCGGCAATGACATTGGCTGGGCCATCCGCAAACGCCGTGCTGTCGAGCGCGCCAACCTCAAATACAGCAAGACCGCCGACCTGCTGTGTGAACTAGGCCGTTTTGGCCAGAAGACCAATGCCGGCTGGTACGACTATGTACCCGGCAAGCGCGATGCGATTGCCTCCGATTTGGTCGTGAAAATGATTGAAACCCACCGCAAGGAATTGGGCATCACGCCGCGCAAGATCTCTGATGACGAGATCGTGCAGCGTCTGGTGTTTGCCCTGGTCAACGAAGGGGCGCATATCCTGGCGGATGGCATTGCCTCCAAGGCCAGCGACATCGACATGGTCTACATCACAGGTTACGGCTTCCCGATGCACCGCGGCGGCCCGATGCACTACGCCGACCAGTTTGGCCTGTTCAACGTGGTGCAGGCGATGAACCGTTTTGCCGCCAATCCGCTCGATGACGCCGAATTCTGGAAGCCGGCGCCCTTGCTCGCCAGTCTGGCGGCGCAAGCCAAGACCTTCACCTGAGTCGCTCGCTGCGACCTGCAAGGAGTCAAGCCATGTTCAAACGGATTTTTCTCGGCTTGATTGGTTTGCTGCTGGTTCTGGTGGTGGCGCTGGCGGTCAATACGCTGCGCCAGGGTTCACGCCAACTGGAAGTGGCGGCGCTGCCACTGCTGGCAGTGGATGCCGAGGGCGCGTCACAACGCCTCGGCGAGGCGGTGCGCGCACGCACCATATCACGGCGCGACGACGCCAACGCCAATAGCGAACAGTTCGCGCAATTGCACGCCATGCTGCAGCTACGTTACCCGAAGGCACATGCGGTGCTCAAGCGCGAGGTCGTCGGTGGCCTGAGCCTGCTGTACAGCTGGCCGGGTAGTGACGCCAAAGCCCTGCCGATCATGTTGATGGCGCATCAGGATGTGGTCCCGGTGTCACCGGGAACAGAGAAAGACTGGGCCGTGGATCCCTTTGGCGGCATCATCAAAGACGGTTTTGTCTGGGGACGCGGTGCCTGGGACGACAAGGGCAACCTGATCGCCCAGATGGAGGCTATCGAGATGCTGGCGGCCAGCGGTTTCCAGCCCAGGCGCACCATCTACCTGGCGTTTGGTGCGGACGAAGAGGTCAGTGGTGAGCGTGGTGCCAAACGTATTGCGGCATTGCTCAAGGAGCGGGCCGTACGCCTTGAATTCGTGATCGACGAGGGGCTGTTGATCACCGAGGGCATTCTGAGCGGCCTGGCCAAGCCGGCGGCCATCATCGGGGTGGCGGAAAAAGGTTATCTGTCGGTGGTGCTGAAGATGCCATCGACGCCCGGGCATTCTTCCATGCCACCGCCCAAGGGAACCGGCGCCATCGCCATGATGAGTGCCGCCCTCAAGCGCATCGATGACGAGCAATTGCCAGCCGGCATACGCGGTGTTGCGGCTGAGATGTTTTCGACCATCGCGCCGGAGATGAGCGGCTTCTCGCGCGTCGCCCTGTCCAACCTCTGGTTGTTCGGGCCAGTGGTACAGAAGCAGCTGGAGGCAGGGGCCAGCACCAATGCCATGCTGCGCACCACGACCGCGCTAACCATGATGAACGCCGGCAACGCCGACAACGTGATGCCTGGCCAGGTGGAGGCAACCGTCAACTTCCGCCTGTTGCCGGGCGACACATCCGCTGCCATCATGCAGCGCATGAAGGGACAGGTGTCGAAAAGCGTCGGGCACGACAAGTTTGAGTTGTACGCGCTGCCCGGCGGCTCCGAAGCATCGCCGGTGTCGCCAACACAATCGGCACCCTACCAGTTGATCAACCGCACCGTGCGGGAAGTATTCCCCGGCACACTCGTCACCCCCGGGCTGATGATTGGCGGCACCGATTCGCGCCACTTTTCCGAGGTCAGCGACCATGTGTTCCGGTTTTCCCCGATCCGTGCCAAGTCCGAAGACCTGGCACGCTTCCACGGCACCAACGAACGGCTCGCGACCAGCAACCTGGCCGACCTGATCCGCTTTTACCACCGCCTGCTGTCTGTGGGTGCGCAGGCCGGTTGACGATTTATTGAATTAGGAGAATCTATGGACCCCCACACTCACATCCGTTCGTTGTACGTGCCGATGCCAGAGGCAACGGCTC
>JANLVB010000512.1:0-2984 GCA_031363785.1 Betaproteobacteria bacterium | reverse complement strand
ACCGATGTCGTGACCTTTGACAGCCAGACCGGCAGGATCTGGAATTCCAAGGTCTCTTCCACGCCGCAGGACCAGTCGATCGGTTTCGACCACGGAGTGGAGCAGGGCCTCGCCGCCTCAGGCCAGCACGCGGGCGACATTTCGCAGTTGCTGCATGGCACCACGGTGGCCACCAATTTGATCCTGGAAGGCAAGGGCGCGGCATGCGCGCTGCTGACCACGACCGGTTTCCGCCACGTGCTGGAAATTGCGCGTCACGATATTCCGCGCAAGTCCAACCTGTATTCCTGGAGCCGCGCGCCGCGTCCGATCAAGCCGGACCAGATTTTCGAGGTCGGCGGACGGCTTGGCCCGGACGGTATCGAGCTGCAGGCCCTCGACGAGCAGGCGGTGCACGACTGCGCGCGGCGCATCCAGAGTCGCGGCATCAAGGCGGTGGCGATCTGCTTTCTGCACGCCTATGCCAACGCGGGACACGAACAACGCGCGCGTGACCTGCTCCTCGCGGTCTATCCGCAGGCCATGGTATCGATCTCATCCGATGTGTTGCCTGTGTTCCGGGAGTACGAGCGCACGCTGGTCACCCTGCTCAACAGTTATGTCATGCCCTCGGTGTCCACCTACGTCGGGCGTCTTGAATCGCGCATGCAGCAGCGCGGCATCAAGGCCCCGTTGCTGCTCATGAAGTCTTCAGGGGGGGTCACCGGGACCCGGGAGATCAAGGTCTCGCCAGTCCAGACCGCGTTGTCGGGGCCAGCGGCCGGCGCGGTCGGGGCCGCCTTCGTGGGGCGGGCCAGCGGTTTCCAGGATTTGATCACCATCGACATCGGTGGCACCTCGGCCGACATCTGCCTGATCAAGAACGGTGTGCTCAATACCACGACGGCCACCCGCATCGGCGAATGGCCGGTGTCGCTGCCGATGATCGATATCCACACCATCGGGGCTGGCGGTGGTTCGATCGCCTCGGTGTCTCCGTCCGGTGGTCTCACCGTGGGGCCGGGCAGCGCTGGCGCAGTGCCCGGGCCGGTCTGTTACATGCGTGGTGGGACCGAGCCGACCGTGACGGACGCACACCTGGTGCTGGGCCATTTGCCACCCTACCTGCTGCAGGGCAGCCTGACGCTCAATGTCGAGCGTGCGCGCGAGGCGATTCAACACAAGGTGGCCGATCCCCTGGGCCTGGACGTCGAAGCGGCGGCGCGCGGCATTCTTGCCGTGATCGACAACAACATGGTGGGTGCGATCCGCGTGGTGTCGATCGAACGCGGCCATGATCCGCGCGACTTTGTCCTGCTGCCTTTTGGCGGCGCCGGGCCGTTGCACAGCGGCGCGCTGGCGCAACTGCTTGGTGTGCGCAAGATCCTGGTGCCACCGGCGCCCGGGGTGTTGTCCGCGCTTGGCCTGATGGTGTCCGATCTGCGTGCCGATTACGCCCGCACCTGCCTGCAGCGGCCGCCCCATTTCCACCACGACGACATGGAGGCCGTGTTCAGCGGGCTTGAGGAGCGGGCCAATGAATGGTTCGAACGCGAGGGCCTGCAATTGCGCAGTCGCCTGCTGCAACGCTCGGCCAGCCTGCGTTACCAGGGGCAGGGCTTCGAACTCAGTGTGCCCTGGAACGGCCGGGTCGATGCCGCGTCCACGGCGGAATGCATCGGCCAGTTCCATGCACTGCATCGGCAGCTTTATACCTTTGCCCAGGAAGATGCGCCGGTGGAGTTGATCACGCTGGGGGTGACTGCAGTGGGCAGTCTGTCGCAGCCCGAACTGCCCCGGCTCGGCAAATCGGGGGCGTTGAAGGATGCGCTGATCGGCATGCAGCCGGTTTTCTTCCCGCAGGGCCTGCGCGACTGTCCGGTCTATGACAGGAGCAAACTTGGCGCAGGCGTGCAATTTACCGGGCCAGCCATCCTGACCCAGCTTGATGCCACCACCCTGGTCGGTTCGGGGCAACGGGTGCAGATCGACGATGTGGGTTCCATGGTGATCGAAATCGACGCGTAAAGCCGATCACTGCGCGGTGTGTGAGGCTGCGGCCTAAAAAGGCATCCCGGGCATGCCCTTCATGCCCTTCATGCCGCCCATGCGTTTCATCATCTTCATCATCCCGCCGCCCTTCATCTTTTTCATCATGTCCTGCATTTGCTCGAACTCCTTGAGCATGCGGTTCACTTCCTGCACCTGGACACCGGCACCGGCGGCGATGCGCCGCTTGCGCGTGGCCTTGATGAGCTCGGGTTTGCGCCGCTCCAGCGGTGTCATGCTGTGGATGATGCCTTCCTTGCGCCGGATGTCTTTTTCGGCCCGGCCCATGTCGACCTGACCGGCCTTGGCCGCCATCGCCGCTGGCAGCTTTTCCATCAGGCTGGACAGGCCTCCCATCTGCTTCATCTGCTGGATCTGCGCCAGAAAGTCGTTCAGGTCGAACCCGGCGCCACTCTTGACCTTGGCCGCCAGTTGCTGCGCCGCCTGCATGTCAACGCCGGCCGTGACCTGCTCGACCAGCGCCACGATATCGCCCATGCCCAATATGCGCCCGGCGTGGCGTTGCGCATCAAACAGCTCCAGGCCGTCAATCTTCTCGCTGGTGCCGGCGAACTTGATCGGCGCACCGGTGATCTGTCGCGCCGACAGCGCCGCGCCACCGCGCGAGTCGCCATCGGTCTTGGTCAGGATGATGCCGGTCAACGGCAGTGCCTGCTTGAAGGCCAGCGCGGTGTTGACGGCGTCCTGGCCCTGCATGGCGTCCACGACAAACAGCGTCTCCACCGGGTTGAGCGCCTGGTGCAGCTCGCTGATTTCACGCATCAACACTGCATCGATCGCCAGCCGCCCGGCGGTGTCCACCAGCAACACATCAAAGTAATGTTTGCGCGCATAGTCCAGCGCTGCCAGGCCGATATCCACCGGCTTCTGATCGGCAGTGCTGGCAAACCATTCTGCGCCGGCCTGTTTTGTCACCGTGCGCAACTGCTCGATGG
>JANLVB010000228.1:0-1662 GCA_031363785.1 Betaproteobacteria bacterium | reverse complement strand
TAGACCGGCCCCTGAATGGTCACCGCATCCCAGGCGATCGAGGTGTTCAGCCCGACCCACACACCGGGCCGTACTTCGCGCCCCGGCATGTTCAGTTCGGCCACCTCGCCGCGCAACACCCGCTGCAATACCGACCAGTAGTCACTGACGCGCCCGATATCGATCCAGTTGAAAAACCGGCTCTGCGCGTAGAACGGCAGTTGTTCGGCCACCAACTGCGGGAACAGCTGCGAACCAATGTCATACACCCGGCCGGAGGGGATACGCTCCAGCACCTGCGGCTCGAAAATGTAGATGCCGGTGCTGGCAAGTGTTGATTTGGCATCGGCCGGGTCGGGCTTTTCCTGGAACGACAATATCTTGCCGTCTTCTCCCGCCACCACAATGCCATAGTTCTTCACCTCGGCCAAGGGCACATCGAGTGTCACCACGCTGGCAATCGCGCCCTTGCTTTTGTGCTCATGCAGCGCGGCGCCGATGTCCAGGTCGATCAACGCATCACCACACAACACGATGGTGGTGTCGTCGAAAAAACCGCTGAAATCCTGAATCTTGCGCATGCCGCCGGCAGAGCCCATGGGTTTGGGCAACACGTCGCCGTGGTCACGCACGCCTTCATACGAATAACCAATCTGCACGCCCCAGCGGTGCCCGTCACCAAAGTACTGCTCTATCTTGTCGTGGTGAAACGCCACGTTCACCATGATCTCTTTCACGCCGTACCTGGCAAGATGCTCGATCAGGTACTCCATCACCGGTTTGCCCAGGATTGGCACCATAGCCTTGGGCAGATCGTTGGTGAGTGGGCGTACGCGGGTGCCTTGTCCCGCTGCCAGAATCATTCCCTTGGCCATCGTTGTTCTTGTCCTGTCCGTTTTGTTCAGCCGGTCATGCACCGTCTCGGTATCCCGTCGGGTTGCTTTGTTGCCAGCGCCATGCATCGGCACACATGGTTGCCAAGTCACGCTGCGCCTGCCAGCCCAGCAGATTTTGCGCAGCGGCCGGTGCAGCGTAACACGCGGCCACATCACCATCGCGACGTGGCGCAATGCGGTAGGGTATTTTTCTTCCGCAAGCATGTTCGAACGCACGCAACATGTCGAGCACACTGTAGCCCACGCCAGTGCCGAGATTGACGGCGTGGCATTCGGCATGGGTCTGCAATCGTTCCAGCGCCCGCAAGTGGCCCAGCGCCAGATCCACCACATGGATGTAGTCGCGCACACCGGTGCCATCGGGCGTGGCGTAATCGTCGCCCCATACATTGACAAACTCGCGCTGCCCCACGGCTACCTGCGCGACAAACGGCAACAGGTTGTTCGGCATACCCTGCGGGTCTTCACCGATACGCCCACTCGCATGCGCCCCGACCGGGTTGAAGTAGCGCAGGATGGAGATGCGCCACGCCGGGTCACTGCGATGCAGGTCGCGCAGCATGTCCTCGATCATCAGCTTGCTGCGGCCATAGGGGTTGGTGGCCGACAACGGGTGGTCTTCCGTCAGTGGCAGGTGCTGTGGCTCGCCGTATACCGTGGCCGATGAACTGAACACCAGGGTGTTGACCGTGCACTCTGCCATCACCTCCAGCAGGCGCAATGTACCGACGACGTTGTTGTCGTAGTAGGCCAGCGGTTGTTGCACCGATTCCCCCACCGCCTTGAG
>JANLVB010000167.1:0-4545 GCA_031363785.1 Betaproteobacteria bacterium | reverse complement strand
GCTTGCGTGAATGTATGGAAAGGCTTGAACACCACACATTGAATTCTTCTCGGGTGTCAAAGGACATCTCCGCTCGCTTCGATTTCCTGCAATGCGAACCTATCGAGGAAGGGTACTAGCGACGCAGGGGGTTTTGCGGCGCGATAGGTCCCATGGGTTATCCAAGAGTCCGTATTGCAGATATTCGTGCAACTTCGCGCTTGTGACACCAACATGTCGTGCAGGCACAAAAACCAGGTGCTGCGGCCAGGGAAAGGTCGATCGGGGAAGCAAATATACAAGTCTTTGCCTTCGTAGTCCTTGTCGATCGCGAAGCTGCCTTTCAGCTGAACTTTTAGAAAACTGACGCCATCGACATGCTGCGCGATGAAGTCGGCGCTCTGCCAGTCGCTGCTCACGCGAAGGGTCATGAAGCCGTAGTCAGCTAACAAGGCAGATACCTTCTGAAAGTTGAAGTTCTCTTTTTGCCTGGCATTCAGGTGACTTTAATCGACTCGGTTGGAAAAAAGACTCATATCTGCTCCTTGTTCACGGATGCTCAAGTGTGCGCGCGGTTCAGATGAACCCCCGCACAAGCCCGCATCGTATTGTCATGAATCTCCAGCACTTTGCGTAGCGGCGTCTGATACCCACCGGCCAGATTCCACGCTACCGGAATCCCAAGGTCTGCGGCGGCTTCAAAAACAAGCCGATCCCGTTCAAGCAGTTGCCGGGTCGTGAGCCAGCCGCCCAGCGGGTCGTCGATGTGCGGGTCCGCTCCAGCCTGGTACAGGATCACATCACAATCCTGCAGGCCAGCCACGAGGCCCGGGATTGCTGAGAGGAATCGTCTGGCCTCCGCCTGGAAGCAGAAATGCAGCCCTGCCGAGTAGTGGTTGGCCCAATCGATCCCCAAGTGGCGAATGATGTCGTCGGTTCCATCGCCGTAGTGCTGGTCAAAGTCCAGAATGCCGACGCGCCTGGCCTCGCCCGAGGCATGCAGCGCCATGGCGGTCACCATCAAGCCGTTAAACGTGCAGTATCCGTTGGGATGGTCGTACCCAGCGTGGTGAAAACCTGAGCATGGTGCTGCAGCCACGCGACCATTGCGCAGGGCCTCGCGTGCAGCGGCCAGCATGGAGCCGCTGGTATACGGCAAGGACTTTGCAACTGCCTCCGAAAAGTTTCCAAAACCATTGGCCACCCGGCACGACAGAACTGCATCAACGAACGCCGGCAGATGCGCGCGTGCAAGGTCGTCCACGGTCACCGGTTCCGGTGCAGTCACGCTCAATGGAATCCCCAGCTTGCGCCATGACGCAAGCGCCGCAGCAGGCTTTGCAGCACTCGGCGAAAAGCTTTCTGTCTGCGCCACCATCAATGGAGAAAAGAAGACCGGTATGTGATCAAGCCTGGCAACGGCAAAAGCGCCCGGTGATGACGGCGACGATAGATTGTTGAACATGCCTTCAAGCTTAAGCCGCAACAGGCTCAAGAAATGAGCCCGCACAAAAGAACCCCACTAAACCTAACCCCCAGGCGTGGCGGGTGGCTGCGCCATATCGCTGGAATTATTCGCGCATGCCACAAACACCACGCGTCCAGACGCCAGTGGTCACGCCGACCAGCATTGCGCGCCTCACGCACCATCTGCGCGATTGGAAGCGAGACGGCGCGGACGCCCGGCGCGCTCGCCAACCAGCCGGTTCACCGAGGCGTGCGTTTTCCAACACCCAGGGCAGCGCCCACACTGAGCAACAAAATCAAGGCGGCGCCAAAGAAGGTGGCGCTGTACTGGCCACGGTCCATCAAAACGCCGAACAACAACGGTGCCACGGCAAAACCGACATCGAGGCCCGAGTACACCAGGCCATAGACCCGGCCGGTTGCCCCCTTCGGTGTCGCCTTCTTGATCATCATGTCACGCGACGGGCCACCAATGCCAATCGCAAAGCCGGTGGCCGCCAGCACCACTATGGTGCCGGTGCCCCCAAACAACGCCGTACCACACAAGGCCAGCAACACGGCGGCCACCGTCATGCAGGATGCCACCACCCGGTCACTGCTGGGCATACGAGCCGCAACCATACCTCCAACCAACATGCCGAGTGCGCCGGACAGACTGTAGGCAGTGAGCGTCAGTGTGGCCGTCTCGAAACTCACGCCGTGCATGGCTCCCAGCAACGAGACCGAGAAACTCTGCACCATCGCAAAGGTCATGGTCGACAACAGGAAGAAGCCAAAACACCACCACACCACCGGCAAGCGCATGAACGCCAGGTCGTGCTCCTGCGGCTGGTCGGGCCGTCGCACAGCCACCACGGTGCTGAGCTTGTCGCGCTGCAAAACCAGTAGCAGCAAAATTCCCGCATACATCGCTGCGGCGGCAACATAGGCAATGCGCCAGTTGGCCAGCGCGGAAATGGAGGCGAAGAACACCGGCGCCGCAGCCCAGCCCAGATTGCCGGTCAGCCCGTGTGCGCTGAAGGCATACCCCAGGCGCTGCGCTGACACGCGCTGGTTCATGATCGTGAAATCGACCGGGTGAAAGGGTGAGTTGCCAAGCCCCGCCAAGGCGGCCACCAACAACAGCGCCGGGTAACTGTTGGCTGTCGACGCTGCCAGGCAAGCTGCGACAAAGATGCCGACGGCACCGAACAACACCGGGCGCGCGCCCATGCGGTCCACCAGGAAACCGCCGCTGGCCTGCCCCAGGCCAGACACCACAAAAAAAGTGGTCATGAGCAAACCGAGCTCTGAATAACTCAGGCCGAACTCCTTCATGAAGACCGGGAACATCAATGGCAGCAGCAGATGCGAAAAATGCGAGCTGGCATGTGCCAGGCCGACCAGGCCTATGATGGAAGCATCTTGTCTGAGCGGCGCGCTGGACGCGGACGCGAGGGTGGCTGAGTTCATGGCCCCATGGTAAATGATGCGCTCGCGCGCCAGTGGCACACCCCGACACAACACAACACAACATGGCGACACCCACACCAAGTACCCTGCGCCAGTTGCCGCCCGGCATCTGGGTTCTGGGTTGTGTCAGCCTGCTGATGGACATCTCCTCCGAAATGGTGCACAGCCTGTTGCCCATGTTCATGGTCACCACACTGGGCATCAGTGTTTTTGCGGTCGGGTTGATTGAGGGGCTGGCTGAGTCCACCGCCTTGATCGTCAAGGTGTTTTCCGGCGCCTTGAGTGACTACTTGGGCAAACGCAAGGGTCTGGCGGTGTTGGGTTACGCCATGGGCGCATTGAGCAAGCCATTGTTCGCCCTGGCCCCCGGCATGGGACTGCTGGTGACCGCGCGGCTGATCGACCGGCTCGGCAAGGGCATCCGGGGCGCCCCGCGCGACGCCCTGGTGGCAGACATCGCGCCGGCACACCTGCGCGGTGCTGCCTTCGGGCTGCGCCAGTCACTCGACACCGTGGGCGCGTTTGTCGGGCCGCTGCTGGCGGTCGGGCTGATGCTGCTGTGGGCGAACGACTTTCGCGCCGTGTTCTGGGTAGCTGTCATTCCGGGCTGCATGGCCGTCGCCCTGTTGTGGTTTGGCCTTGACGAGCCTGCAAAGGGCAACAACACGGTACGCAGTAACCCGATCACCCGCAGCAACCTGCGACTGCTGGGCGCGCCTTATTGGTGGATCGTCGCCATCGGCGCGGCATTTACCCTGGCCCGCTTCAGCGAGGCCTTTTTGGTGCTGCGTGCACAGCAGTCGGGCATTGCGATGGCCTGGGTTCCCCTGGTGATGGTGGCAATGAATGTGGTGTACGCCGCCTGCGCCTATCCATTCGGAAAACTGTCGGACCGTGTGCCGCACCACTGGCTGCTTGGCGGCGGCATGCTGGTGCTGATCGCCGCCGATCTGGTGCTGGCGGCCGCGCTCACCCCCATGGCCGTGGTGGCAGGTGTGGCGCTGTGGGGCATTCACCTCGGCATGACACAGGGTCTGCTGGCCGCGATGGTGGCGCATGCTGCGCCGACAAGCCTGCGGGGCACGGCCTACGGTTTCTTCAACCTGATCAGCGGCTTGTCGATGCTGCTGGCCAGCGTCCTGGCTGGGTTGTTGTGGGACAGCTTTGGCGCCGCCTGGACGTTCTACGCCGGTGCCGCACTATGTGGCGTGGCAATGTTGCTGGTGTGGTGGCGCGCGCCGCGCCACGCGACATGAATGGTGTACGAGTGTGGGTTTCGATGGCCCGGCGCACGAAGCCATGCCCCATTCAGCCTGCCCCGGGGCGCAACAACTCCAGCTGCCCGGTCTCTAGCCAACGCCACTGGCCGGGCGCCAGGTCCGCGGGCAGGGCCAACCCGCCAATACGCGAACGGTGCAGCCCTTCGACACGATTGCCCACGGCGGCAACCATGCGTTTGACCTGGTGGTACTTGCCCTCGGTCAAGGTCAGGCGTAAGTGCTGTGCGCGGCCCTCGATGTCGACGAGTTCACAGGCGGCGGCGCGCACCGGTCGCGGGTCGTCGTCCAGCACGACACCTGCCAACAGACGCGCCAGCGCCGATGCGTCGACCCGGTGCTTCAACTGCACCTCGTACACTTTGGCCAG
>JANLVB010000162.1:0-4186 GCA_031363785.1 Betaproteobacteria bacterium | reverse complement strand
CGTGGTTCTGCAGGCCGGCCAGCAGGGCCGCGGCAATCATGCGCGCCGGTGGATCGACCCATTCACTGTGGGCGAAATACTCCAGGCGGTGTGGTTCGCGCACATAGAGAATACGCTGGCTGTCATAGCCGGCGGCGGCAGAGGGCAGGCCGATGACCAGCGTCGGGCCGCTGCGTGCTGCGCCCGCCGTGTACGCCAGCGGCAGACCGTCCAATGTGTAATACGCCGGTTGCGGCGCATCGCTGGGTTTCAGGGCCGAACAGGCGGACAACACCAGCAGCAGGCCTGTCGCACCGAGCCGCTTGCAGTGCAGTCGCAGCCTGATCATGGTACGGGTGCCCCGGTACGGCCAGCGGCCTCTCCCGGCCCGGGCGCTACCGGTTTGCGGCCGAACAACAGGCCGCGCGGGTCACGTTCGGTTTGCTCACTCAGGCGGCGCAGCGACACCGACAAGGTGCCGAGTTCGACCAGCAGGCGTTTGAGTTCGGGCAAGGTGTCGTTGCTGAAACGCTGCAGGTCGGCACCCACCTGATCAACCGTCTTGGCGGCACTCGCGCTGGTAGTGGCGACTTCGTTGCCCATTTTCTCCACTGCCTCGGCGCCCCGGCTCACGCGCTCAAGCGCCGGTGTGAGCTGGGCGCTGGCGCTGGCCGTTTGCGCAAACGTGCGAGCCGCTGCCGACAAGCCACTGTCGATCGCGTCCCGGCGCAGCGCAATGGTGCGTGCCACCGTGGCCATATCGGCCAGCGCACTGCGAAAAGCGGCGCGGTTCTCGGTGCTGAGTATGGCGTTGATGCCACTCGACGTGTCATCCAATTTGGCCAGTACATTGGTCAACACGTTCTCCAGCCGGGCGCTCAGTGACGGCTTGGTTTGTATGACGGGATAACGGTTCGGCGGGATCGCGCGCAGCAACTCGGCATCCCTGGCGCCGCCGCTGAGTTCCACATAGGCGATGCCGGTCAGGCCCTGCGTGCGGAGCACCGCCACGGTATCAACCTTGATCGGTGTACCGCGCTCGATGGCAAACAGCAGATGCACCAGCGCAGGATTGAGCGGGTCGAGGTGGATCTGGCGCACCTTGCCCACATCGACGCCGTTGTATTTCACCGGCGCGTTCAGGTTCAGTCCGGCCACCGATTCGTCCTCGGTTGCCTGGTACAGGTCGTAGCGGGTCTGGAAGGCGCCGCCGGCGGCCAACCACAACACGCCGACCACCAGCAGTGCCGCCAATGTCAACACAAAGGCACCAACCAGCGGGTAGTTCACTTTGGTTTCGATATGGCCTCCCGCTCAACTGTCGCTGCCGCGCGCTGCCGCGACGTGGCCGAGCCCGTCCGGGCGGCCCGGCCACGCGGGCCTTCAAAAAACTGGCGTACCGCCGGGTGGTCGTTGCCTGCCAACTCGGGCATCGAGCCCACAGCCTGCACCCGGCCGTCGGCCAGCACGGCGACCCGGTCGGCGACTTGCCACAACAAGTCGAGGTCATGCGTGATCATCACCACCGTCAGGCCGAACAGGTCACGCAGCCGTGGCACCAGTTCGTCCACTCCATGCGCGTTATGCGGGTCCAGACCGGCCGTGGGCTCGTCCAGAAACAGCAACTCCGGGTCCAGCGCCAGTGCACGCGCCAGCGATGCCCGTTTCATCATGCCGCCACTGAGCTCGGATGGGTATTGCGCACCAACTTGCGCAGCGAGCCCGGCCATGTCGAGTTTCCAGGCGCTCAACTGGTCGATCAGGCGGTCGCTCAGGCTGCTGTGCTCACGCAGCGGCAGGCCCACGTTTTCCAGCACCGTCAGGGCGCCAAACAGCCCGCCATGCTGGAACATGACGCCCCAGCGACGGCGCAGGGCACGGGCCTGATCGTCGCTCAAGCCCTTGAGGTCCATGCCCAGCACCTTGACGCTGCCAGCGCTGGGCTGTTGCAACAAGATCATTTCGCGCAGCAGGGTCGATTTGCCGGACCCGCTGCCGCCAATCACTGCGAACACCTCGCGTCGGCGCACTGTCAGGTTGATGTCCGAATGCACTACATGGTCGCCAAAACTGGTAGCCACATGCTGCATGTCGATCACCGGTGTGTTGTCCATGGCCGTTGGGTCAGAGGTCCAGCAGGCTGAAGGCGATCGAAAACAGCGCATCGGCCACGATCACCAGGAAGATGCCCTGCACCACGCTGCGCGTCGTCTGGCGGCCCACGCTGTCGGCCCCGCCCTTGGTGCGCAAGCCCTGAAAACACCCGACCACCGCGATGATGGCTGCAAATACCGGCGCCTTGCCGATGCCGATCAGGAAACTGGTGACGCTGATGGCCTTGGCAAAGCGGTCCAGGAATTCGGAGAACGACACCCCAAGCTGGGCGCGCGCCATCACCATGCCGCCCAACACACCGAGCAGGTCGGCAAACACCGTCAGCAGGGGCAGGGCGATTACCAGGGCGATGATCTTGGGCAACACCAGCAGTTCCAGCGGGGCGATGCCGATGGTGCGCATGGCGTCGATTTCCTCTGTCACCGCCATGGTGCCGATTTGTGCGGCGTAAGCCGAGCCGGAGCGCCCGGCGATGATGATTGCTGTCATCAACGGCGCGAATTCGCGCAGCATCGACAGGCCGACCAGATCGGCGACAAAGATGTTGGCCCCATAACGCCGCAGCTGGTCGGCGGCCTGGTAGGCAACGACAATACCGAGCAGGAATGACAGCAGGCCCACAATCGGCAAGGCGTCAAAGCCTGCGCTGCGGATATTGAACAGGATGGGTTTCCAGCGCAGGCGCTTCGGCTGCGCCAGGCACGCCAGCAGCACCAGGGCGGTTTCGCCGACGAAGGCCAGCAGGGCCCGGGCCTGCAGCAGTGCATCCACGGTCGCGTGACCGACGGCGTCCAGGCTGGCCATCAGCGTGCTGGGTCGTGGCGCAGCAGCGCTGGTCGGCTGCTGCACTTGTTGTGCTACCGCGTCCAGCAGGCGGCTGTATTCGGCAGGCATGCCGTGCAGTGTTACCTCCATGCCCTGGCCACGCAGACGCTGCAGAAACTGCTGCAACACCCATGCCCCGGCGCTGTCGAGCGCTTCCAACGCCGTGCCGCTGGCCGTGAGTTTGCTGCCGGGCGCCACCTGCATGGCCTGCAGCCGCTCCTCCAGCGAATCCATTGCGTCGGCCGTCCAGCGTCCGGACAAAACGATTTCTTCCGGTTGCGCCAAGGTGATTGTTGCGGGCTTCATGCTTTTTGCAGCGTAGGGGACGCCAAGCCATCCGTATGTGCGCGAACGCACAGTCAAGCCGGGACTATGCGAAGAAGCTAGTAGCCGCACACCGTCAATTCAATGCGAGGACTCCGATCATGAAACCAACCCGTTCCATTTTTTTGCCGATCACGCTGGCGGCAGCGCTGGCGCTTGTCCTTGGCGGCTGCACGAAGGCGGTCGAAACCACTGGCAATACACGGCCGACGACCTCAGTCGGTACCGAAATCGACGACAGTGTGCTCACCACCAAGGTCCGCTCGGGCCTGTTGTCCGACTCGGATGTAAAGAGTTTTGACATCAAGGCCGAAACCCGCAAGGGCGAGGTCCAGCTCAGCGGTTTTGTCGACAGCCAGAGCCAGATGGACCGCGCCGTACTGGTGGCTCGCGGCATCGATGGCGTGCTCCTGGTCAGCAACGAGATGAGCCTGAAAAAGTAACTGCCCGGCAGGTTCTGCCGGATTTTTTGTAACAACCCAGAAGGAAAAACGATATGCGAATGAACATCCCACGGCACCTGGCAGGTGCCATCACAGCGGCCGCCGTGTTTGTATTGGGCGGCTGCGCGAACACTGGCTCAATGCCCGGCACTTACTCAACTGGCGCCAACACGACGGCTCCACAGACCCAATATGGCGTGGTGCAGGCGATCGACGTGGTGCGGCTGGAGAATACCGGCATCGGCGGCAGCGGCATCGGCGCCGGAACGATTATCGGTGCGGTGGTCGGTGGTGTGGTCGGCAACCAGGTCGGCAAAGGCAGTGGCAACACGGCGGCCACGGTGCTGGGCGCCGCCGGGGGCGCCTATGCGGGCAACCAGATCGAGAAGCGCAACCAGCAGAGCTCGGACGCGTTTCGCATCACGGTGCGCATGAACGACGGCTCCTACCAGACGGTGACCCAGACCAGCAACGATCAGTTGCGCGTGGGTGACCGTGTG
>JANLVB010000141.1:0-5591 GCA_031363785.1 Betaproteobacteria bacterium | reverse complement strand
ATCCACCTGACCGTGCGCCCGGTCGTGGCGGACACCGCCGACACACCGGAGTCGATGTTGTACCTGGTGGTGCTGGAGGAAGCTGCGGAGCCGGGCCGCTCCGGTCGACCTGTGCCGACCCGCGATGCAGGACGGCGCGGCAAGCCGCGTGGCGTCACCGAATTGGACGATACGGAGAGCCCCGGCCAGGGCAGCGACAACCACGGCGCGGAAGCGATCACGGCCGCCGCCGCCCTGGCCGAGCTCAGGGAAGAACTGCGCGCCCACGAAGAGTACCGCCAGGCCGCCAATGAAGAACTGGAGACATCCAACGAAGAGCTCAAATCCTCCAACGAGGAAATGCAGTCGGTAAACGAAGAGCTCTCCACCGTCAACTCCGAGCTGCAGACCAAGGTGGTCGACCTCTCCCGGGCCAGCAACGACATGAACAACCTGCTGGCAAGCACCGGCATCGGCACTGTCTTCGTGGACCACCAGCTGCGCATCATGCGCTTCACGCCAACCGCCACCCGGATCATCAATCTCATCCCGACCGATGTGGGGCGCCCGGTGGCCCATACGGTGTTGAACCTGGTCGGCTACGACAGCCTGGTGGCGGACGCGCAGGGTGTGCTTGACAGCCTGGTTGCCAAGGAGGTGGACGTACAAACCACCTCGGGCACCTGGTACGCGATGCGCATTCGGCCGTATCGCACGCTCGAGAACGTGATCGATGGCGCCGTCATGACTTTTGTCGACATCACCGAAGTCGTGCACACCCGTGACGACCTGCGCAAGGCCAACGAACTGCTGCGACTGGCGGTGGTGGTGCGTGATGCGCACGATGCCATCACGTTGCAGGATCTGGAGGGTCGTATCCTGGCCTGGAACCCGGGCGCCGTGCGAATGTACGGATGGACCGAGGCGGAGGCGCTGGCCATGAACGTGCGGGAACGGATTCCGCAGCAACGGCGTGATGAGGAACTGGTCAAGATGCGCCTGCTCAGCCTGGACGAGATTCTGGAGCCGTACCGAACCCAGCGGCTTGCCAAGGGCGGCGCCGTAATGGACGTTTCATTGACAGCCACCGCACTGCTGGACGGCGACGGCGACACCTATGCGATTGCCACAACGGAGCGCCTGCGGGGACACCGGGCGGATACAAGTGCTTGAGTGCGTAAGTGCACAATCACGCAGATGAACCAAGACCCTGACGCCCCCGGTGACGCGGTCGACGCCGGCGATGCCTTGCGCCGACAGGCCGAGGAGCAGGTGCGCCGCAATGTCAGTGGCGTTGCGGACGATATCGAAGCCATGTCGGTGCCAGAAGTGCGCGTGGCGCTGCACGAGCTGCGTGTGCACCAGATCGAACTGGAGATGCAGAACGAGGAGCTGCGGCGGGTGCAGGCGGAACTGGAGACCGCGCGCGCGCGTTATTTCGACCTCTACGACCTGGCCCCGGTGGGTTATTGCACGGTCGACGAACGCGGGATGATTGTGCAATCCAATCTGGCGGCCGCCACGCTGCTGGGAGTGTCCCGGGCGCAGGCAGTGCTAAAGCCGATCGGCAGCTTCATATTCAGGGACGATCAGGACAGTTATTACCTGCACCGCAAACAGCTGGCGGCGACTGGCAAAGCGCAGTCCTGCGAGTTGCGGATGGTGAAGCCTGATCAGGCGGCCGTGTGGGTCAAGCTGTCAATCAGCCTGTCCGACGGCGTGGATGGCAGGCATCTGATCCGCATGATGCTGAGCGATATCAGCGAGATCAAGCTGATGGCTTCGGCCCTGCAGGAACGCGAGGAACGTTATCGGACCATGGTGGAGTGGTCGCCCGAAGCGGTGCTGGTGCACCGGGACGGAAAGATCATCTTCGCCAACAAGGCGGCCGCCGCACTTCTGGGTGCCGACACGCCCGGGCTCCTGATCGGACAGGCCATGCTGGACCGGGTTCATCCGGATTTCCGTACCGTCGCGCTGGATCGCCTCAAGACACTGCGGCAAATCAATGGGGTCTTGCCGCGCATCAATGCCGTGTTGCTCAAACTCGACGGCACACCGATCGACGTGCAAGTGCAGGGCATCTGGACGATTTTCGACCGGGAGCCGGCGATCCAGTCGGTACTACACGACGTCACCGAACTCAAGCAGCTCGTATCGGCGCTGAAGCAGAAAAGCGAGGATCTCCAGCTGGCGAGAATCGAAGCCGACAAGGCGAATCAGGCGAAGTCGGATTTTCTGTCCGGCATGAGCCACGAATTGCGATCGCCGCTGCACGCGGTGTTGGGATATGCCCAGCTTCTGGACACCGGGAAACCTGCGCCGACGCCGCTCCAGAAACGCAACATCGACCAGATTCTGCAGGGCGGCTGGTACCTGCTGGCGCTGATCGACGACATCCTCGACCTGTCGCTGATAGAGGCTGGAAAAATGGCGTTGGTGATGGAGCCGGTGTCGCTGGGCGAAGTCATGCGCGAATGCCACGCTCTTGTGGAGCTTCGCGCACAAGAGCGCGACATCCGCCTGATTTTTCCGCAGCTCGACGCGGCTTGTGTCGTGTTTGCCGACCGCAGGCGGGTCAAGCAGGTGCTGGTCAACCTGTTGTCCAATGCGGTCAAGTACAACACGCCCGGCGGGTCCGTCGAGCTGACTTGCCCGGCCACCGACCTGGAACACCTTCGCCTGGTCGTGAAGGATAGTGGCCCGGGGCTGGACGCGGGCGAACAGGTGCAGCTTTTTCAGTCCTTCAATCGACTGGGCCGTCAGGGGAGCGATACGGAAGGCGCCGGCATCGGCCTGGTGATGTGCAAGCGCCTGATGGAGCTGATGGAAGGCAGCATCGGGGTCCGCAGTGAACGCGGTGCGGGAAGCGAGTTCTGGGTCGAGTGGAAGCGCTGCGCCGGGCAATCCAACAACAACAAGGAGGAACAACGGTGACGGTAACAGACTTGGATATTCACCAGGCCAGCATTCTGGTGGTGGACGATCAGCAGTCCAAGTGACGATGATCGAGCAGTTGCTGGCCGACGCAGCTTACACCCATGTGAGCTCGACGATGGACCCGCGGGAGGTGTGCGCGTTGCATCGCAAGCACCGTTACGACCTGATCCTGCTGGACCTGCAGATGCCGGGCATGGATGGATTCCAGGTGATGGAGGGGCTCAAGACGAACCAGCAGGACCCCTACCTCCCGGTGATTGTGTTGACGGCCCAACCCGGCCACAGGTTGCGGGCCTTGCAGGCCGGAGCCAAGGACTTCGTCAGCAAGCCGTTTGACCTGGTCGAAATGACGACGCGTATCCGCAACGTACTGGAAGTGCGCCTGTTGTACCGGCGACTGGAAAAGCACAACCAGTTGCTGGAGCAGAAAGTGCAGGAGCGAACCGCGGAGCTGCACGAAAGCGAGGCCCGCTACCGCAGCCTGACCGAGCTGGCCTCCGACTGGTATTGGGAGCAAGACCAGGACGGGGCATTCACGAAGGTGTCGGGTCCGGTGCTGGAGATGCTGGGAATCCGGGTAGGTAGCCTGGTCGGCGCCAGCAGTGATACCGAGCGCGACCAATGGAACGAAATGGAGCGCAAGGAGTTGCTCGCAAAAATCGCGGATCGCCAGCCATTTCTTGATTTTGCGTGCAGCCGGGTCGATGCCGACGGCTCCAAACACCAGTTTCGGGTCAGTGGGGAGCCGATGTTCGATCAGTTTTGCCGTTTTATCGGTTACCGCGGTGTTGGCGTGGGGGTGCATTAGGGCCCGCTCGTGCGCCAGTCGGGGCTACAGCGCGGCAGGTTGCGGCAACAGGCGATCGTATTCCGCCTTGACCACGCCATAACATTCGCAGCTGCGTTGCGCCAGGCCCTTGCGGTCAAGCACCGAAATGTGTCCGCGTGCGTACCTGATGACGCCGGCCTTTTGCAGCTGGACGGCGGCCTCCGTGATGCCTTCGCGACGCACGCCCAACATGTTGGCGATCAGTTCGTGCGTCATCACGAGTTCGTTCCCATGTTGCCGGTCCAGGCTCATCAGCAGCCAGCGGCAGAGCTGCTGGTCCAGGGCGTGGTGGCGGTTGCATACGGCGGTTTGTGCCATTTGGGTGATCAGTGCCTGCGTGTAACGCAGCAACAGGCGCATCACCGGCCCGGAGCGGTTGAACTCTTCCTTGAGCGCGCGGGAAGACAGGCGAAATCCCTGGCCGGCGCTCAGGACGACGGCGCGGCTGGGGGTGGAATTGCCGCCCATGAACAAGGAGATCCCGACCAGGCCTTCGTTGCCAACGACAGCAATCTCGGCCGAGGCACGACTTTCCATCACGTAGAGCAGGGCCAGTATGGCGGTGGTCGGAAAATAGACGTGATCGAGTTCGACGCCCGGTTCGTACAGAACCATGCCCAGGCGCAATGCCACAGGTTCAAGGGCCGGCTGGATGCGCGCCCAATCGTCAGCCGGCAGTGCGGCGAGAAGGTGGTTGTGTTTTGGATCGAAGACGCTGACCATGCATCGATCATAAAGCGCGAATGGTTCTTGTCGGGTGACGCACCGGGCAGCGGCATGATGCCCGTCAGGGTAGCCGCGTCGGGCTGGTGCGTTCTCCCGCGTTGGCACCATTTCGACGCATCGGTCAGCGCATCGTGTACCAGTGGTACTGGTTGCGGGATGAAAAGTTGTGATGGGTGTTTGCGGCGTGCACTGACGGTGCAGTGTGCGCTACTTCTTTTCCAGGTTCGCCTTGATGGTGTGATCAGGAAACTTGGAAACCAGCCATTTCAATACCTCGCGCTGGTCGGCAGAGTTTGCGCGGCGAATCTGAATCAGCAATTGTTTCAGGTCTGGGCGTATCAACATGGCGTTTTGAGCGCCTTCGTTGCATACCGAGCAAATTGCACGCAGGTTTGACGGCTCGTCCAGACCTCCTTTGCTCTTGTCGATAACATGCCCAATGTGTAACCTGGTTTTCCGTGAAGCATCGTACGGGTGAGGCTCGCCAGCGACTGCACCACACATCTGGCAAGTGAAGCCATTTCGATCCAGCACATAGGCGCGGGTTTCCTTCGAGATGGCGCGCGCAAACGCCGGTTGCGGTTTTCGGGTTTCCAGCAGGTACTGCCCGGGCTTGAGATCGCTCCGGTCGTTGTGGGTAAGTATCAAGTACCCCTCCTCTGTGCGCAACTCACGTATGCGCCTCGCCCACTCCGATTGGTTGTCTGCGACAACCCGCACTTCGTCAGAGCCCAATACCCGCCCAACATTGGCAAGAAAGTGTGTGCGCAACTTTGCGCGAGCGCCGCCATGTGGGGCCTTGGCAAGTACCATGGCTAGGCGCGCTTCAGCTTTGGCTTGGCGGCGGCGTTGAGCGCCGCGACAATCTGTGCGCCGACGGCGCGTGCCACTGGCGGTGGAAAGGCGTTGCCGATCTGCCGGTACGCAGCAGTCTTTTTGCCACTGAACTGCCAATTGTCTGGAAACCCCTGAATACGTGCTGCCATGCGAACGGTAAGGCGGGGAAGCCCCACGAAATTCTTGGCAGGGGAGTCGTCGGCAATGCCCATGCCATCAACACCAAGCACGGCCCAAGCCTTTTTCGCCCGGGTCGGGCCGAGGTCCGGGCCACCGTGTT
>JANLVB010000138.1:0-12432 GCA_031363785.1 Betaproteobacteria bacterium | reverse complement strand
GATTCGCGGGTCGGATTCGGGCCGGCGGCCTTGACTGCATTGGCCACCACGGTCATGTAGCTGTAACCGAGCGCCGCCCAGTTGTCTGCATCCTTTCCAGTCTTGACCTTGTAGGCGGCGGCAAAAGCTGCCGCTGCCGGCGTATTGCCCCCTGGCGTCCAGTCGGAATTGAAAACCAGGCCTTCCACTGCGGCACCACCGATTTGCACCAATTGCGGCGACGACAGGCCGGTCTGGCCAATCAACTTGACGCTGGCCGGCAAGCCAGCCTGTTTCAGCTGGATTGCCAGGTTGGCGGCACTTGGGCCGAGGGTGAACAGCATCACGCAGTCTGGCTTGGCGGCAACGATACGGGTCGCGATGGCCGAGAAGTCGGTGTCGGCTTGTTTTATACCGGTGCGGTCGACAAACGTCATGCCACGTTTGGTGGTGTGCTCAACGAAGATGCGCTCGAGATCGACATAGGCCTCGTTGTCGGTAAAGCGGATGGTCGCGCAGGATTTGACCTTGGCCACGTCAATCGCATAATTGCCGAGTTGCGGCATCGTGATGACCGGTGGCTGCGCCGAAATGAAGCCCCACGGCCCGGCGGCCAACAGGCCCACCGCATTGGTCATGGCTTTCATGCCGATCTTGGCGTCGTTTGCCACACCGGCAGACGGAATCGACTCCGGCGCCGTCGTCGGCCCCAGAATGAACAAAACACTCGGGTCGGCGGCATACCGCGTGACCGCAGCCATCGCCTGCGCGCGGGCAGAGGCGCTGTCCACCACCTCATAGGTAATCTTGTCGACACCGAGGAAGTTCTTGGCGTTCATCTCGTCCGCCGCAAACTTCATGCCGTCCGATGCCGGCACACCCACAAATGCTGCGCCACCGGTAAGTGCTTGCAGAATGATGATCTTGCGATCTGCCGCCTGCGCCGCGTGCGCCGCCAGCGCCATGCCGACCGCGACCGCAAGTAATTTGATGGGTATGCTTTTAGATGCCATGGGATGTCTCCAGTGAAATTGGTTTGAAACTTGGGAAATTATATTTTTCCACGACTATCGATATATATTCAATGTCTGTCAAGCGTTTTGCCCGACTCAATCGTACTTTGCATACTGCGTCGGACGCGGCCCGGACGAAATGTACTCAGCCAGCACATCGCCCTGCACGGTGACATGACCGCGCATCACCGCATAGGCTTCGTCGGCGTCGCCGGCCAGGATTGCGGCCAACAAGACCTGGTGGTCCACGTTGTTGGCTTCAGGCCGCCCTTTGGAGCGCAACTGGAACATGCGGTAAGGATTGAGCCGGACAGCCACATTGCGGGTGGTCTCGAACAACACGTCGTTGTGGGTGGCGCGCCAGACCGCCACATGAAAACGAACGCCCAGCCGACCGTACTCGTCCTCGTCACCAGCCAGCAGGGCTGCCTCCGAACCGCGCTGAATATCGGCCAGCTGCTGCTTTTCCAGCTCGGTGATGCGGCGCGCAGCAAAACGGGCACATACCGCCTCCAGTTCCGACAAGGTCTCAAACGTCTGGATCAGCCGGCGCACGTCCAATGGCGCGACCACGGCGCGCTGTCGCGGCGGCTTTTCCACCAGCCCGGTTTCTATCAGTTGCAACATCGCCTCGCGCACCGGAGTGCGCGACACCAGAAAGCGCTTTGCGATGCCATCCTCGTCCAGTGCATCGCCAGGCGCCAGTCGCCCGGAGAAGATCTCCTGCTCCAGCGCGCCGCGCACAATTTCGCATTGCGTCAGTTTCTTGCCGTCCGGTGATTTATCCGCGGTGCGCACGCGCCGCGCAGCAGTCTTGACGACCCGATCGGATGGACCATCGACAGTGGTCACTTCGGTGAGCATGGATACCTCTGAATATAATTGTCAACACCTTATTTTATATAGTTTTGCATTAAGATGGTGTGGAATCGACCGCACCAGACACCCACAGTCTCTGGACAAACCACTTGGCCATGTTGACGTTTCCGCATTTCGAGCCGCATTTCCCGCGCCAGCAATGGACGCTGCCGTTTGTGCTGGAGCATCAGGCGCAGGTGCGGCCGGATCGACCGTTCCTGTCATGGACGGACGCTGGCCGGCCCCATTCCTTCGCCCAGGTCAACACGCGGGTCAACCAGCTGGCCCATGGCATGGCCGAATTCGGCATTCACCACGGTGAACATGTATGCATCCTGCTGCCCAACTGCCTGGAGTTCGTGCTGGCCTGGTTTGCGCTGTGCAAACTGGGTGCAGTGGAGGTCGCGGTCAGCGACGCCTACAAAGGCAGCTTCCTGGCGCATCCATTGAAACTTGCGCAGTCGCATGTGCTGATCACCACAGCTGCGTTGGCACAACGCCTGGTTGAAATCGAAAACGACATCCCGATCCGGCGGCTGGTGATCGTGGACGACCCGGCCCTGGCTCAGCAGCCCGAGATCCCAGCGTTCCAGCGCCTGACGGTGCACCGGTTTTCCGACCTGCTGTCGCCGCACACGCACAATCCGCCGCTGGTCGTGACACCACAGGACCCGGCGGCTGTATTGTTGACCTCCGGCACCACCGGAGCGTCCAAGGGCGTGGTCATGCCACATTCCCAGTTCTACTTCTTTGCCGAAGAAGACGCACAACTCACGCGACTGCGTGAGACCGACGTCTACATGACCGGCTTCCCGCTGTTTCACGGCAACGCGCAGTTCCTCACCGTCTATCCGTGCCTGATCGTCGGTGCGCATTGTGTGCTGTACACGCGCTTCAGTGCCTCCGACTGGTCAGGCCGCGCACGCCGCAGTGGCGCCACCGTGACCAACCTGCTGGGCGCCACGCTGGCCTTTTTGTGTGCGCAACCACCTTCACCCGACGACCGGGCACACCACATCCGCTGCATCTATGCCGCGCCGCTGGCACCCGATCTGGCCGGACCGTTCTCGGAACGTTTTGGTGTGTACGAGTTTGTCGACGGTTTCGGTCAGACCGAGATCTCCAATGTATTCATGACACCGCCGGATGCCAAGCGTCCGCCGGGCGCCAGCGGGGTGCTGGTAGACCAGTGGTTCGAGATCAAACTCGCCGACCCCGACAGCGGCGAAGAAGTAGCACCCGGGCAGGCCGGCGAGCTGCTGGTGCGGCACAAACACCCGGGCATCATTTCGACCGAGTATCTGGGCATGCCCGACAAGACCATCGAGTCGCGGCGCGACCTGTGGTTTCATACCGGCGACGCACTCAGACGCGACGATGCCGGCTGGTACTATTTTGTCGACCGGGTGAAAGACGCCCTGCGCCGGCGCGGCGAGAACATCTCGTCGTTCGAGGTCGAGGCGGTGCTGCGCGGTCATGCAGCGGTAGCTGACTGCGCGGTGGTCGGTGTGGCAGCCGACCAACAGGCCGGGGAAGACGAGGTCATGGCCTTCATCGTGCCGCGCGACGGCCAGCCGCTGGACTACCGCGATATCACCGCCTGGTGTGAAACACGCATGCCGACCTTCATGGTGCCGCGTTACCTGGACTGCCTGGCAGAGCTGCCGCGCACGCCGACCGAAAAGGTGCGCAAGAAAGAGTTGCGCGAGCGTGGCGTCGGCCCGGCCACCTGGGATCGCGACCGGGCCTGATACTCGATCAGATCAACCAAGGGGCCAGATATGCGTGATGTGGTGATTGTTGCTGCCGGGCGCACACCGGTGGGCCGCTTTCGCGGTGGACTCAAAAGTGTGCGGGCCGACCACCTGGGCGCTGCCGTGCTGGGCGCCCTGGTACAACGCGCTGGCATCACGCCTGAGCAGGTGGATGACGTGGTGTTTGGCTGTGTCTCACAGGTGGGTGAACAGTGCGGCAACATCGCGCGCACCGCCTTGTTGTCGGCCGGCTGGCCCGAGCGCATCCCCGGCATGACGGTGGACCGCAAATGTGGCTCATCCGAGGCCTCGGTGCATGTGGCCATGGGCGCCATCGCGGCGGGCCTGAGCGACGTCGTGGTGGCCGGCGGCGCGGAGAGCATGACGCGGGTGCCGATGGGCGGCAACCGCGACGTGCACGGCGTGCCGTTTGGCTGGCGTATCAACGAGCGTTTTGCCCTGACCTCGCAGGGGGAGGCGGCTGAGCGGCTGTGTGACCTGTGGGCCTTGAGCCGCGACGCGCTGGACGACTACGCCATCGAGAGCCATGCGCGCGCGGCGCGGGCGTCTGATGCCGGGTACTTCCAGCGTGAGATTGTGCCTTTGGCGCTGGCCGACTGGTGCGAGCGCGGTGACGACATGGCCAGCACCGTCGTCACAGCCGACGAGACGATCCGCCGTGACACCAGCCGTGAACGGCTCTCTACCCTGAAAACCAGTTTTCGCCCCAACGGCGGGCGCGTCACTGCCGGCAATGCATCGCAGATCTCCGACGGCGCTGCGGCGCTGCTGCTGATGGGTGCTGACCACGCCAGCAAACTGGGCGTGCGGCCGCGTGCACGTATCGTCGCAGCGGCAACCGTCGGCTCCGACCCGGTGCTGATGCTGACCGGCCCGATCGCCGCCACGCGCAAGGTGCTGGAGCGGGCTAACCTGAGATTGCAGGACATCGACCTGTTCGAAGTCAACGAAGCCTTTGCCCCGGTGCCGATGGTGTGGATGCGCGAGTTCGGCGTTTCGCACGAACGGCTGAACGTGAATGGCGGCGCGATTGCCCTGGGACACCCATTGGGCGGCAGCGGCGCGCGCATCATGACCACCCTGCTGCACGAGATGGAGCGGCGCAAGGTGCGTTACGGCCTGCAAGCCATCTGCTGCGCGGGCGGCATGGGCACAGCGACCATCATCGAACGCCTGGGCTGAGCACCATGCGCAGTGTTGCCATTGGAAGCTCCGGCCTGCAGGGCAGCGAAATCGGCCTGGGCTGCATGGGTATGTCGGAGTTTTACGGCGAGCCGGATGATGCGCAGTCGATGCGCACGCTGGAGCGTGCTTTCGAGCTCGGCGTGACGCACTACGACACCTCCAACATCTATGGCCGCGGCCACAACGAGCGGCTGTTGAACCTCTTTCTGAAAGGCAAACGCGACCGCATCATGCTGGCGAGCAAATTCGGCGTGGTACGCGACCCCAGCGGCCCGCCGGGCAGCACCTATGACCGTGACATCGACAACTCGCCGGCCTACATGCGCCAGTGCTGCGAGCAGTCGCTGCAGCGGCTGGGTGTGGACACCATCGATCTGTACTACGTGCACCGGGCCGACCCGAAAACCCCGATCGAGGACACCGCCGGCGCCCTGGCAGACCTGATCCGCGCCGGCAAGATCCGGGGCTACGGTTTGTCGGAAGTCAGCGCCGAGACCCTGCGCCGCGCGCACGCTGTGCACCCGGTGGCGGCGCTCCAGTCGGAGTACTCTTTGTGGACACGTGAGCCCGAGCTCGACGTGATGCCCACCTGCCGTGAACTCGGCACCACGTTTGTCGCCTACAGCCCGCTCGGGCGCGGCTTTTTGACGGGTGCCCTGGCCACCGCGCAGGCGCTGGCGCCGGACGACTTCCGCCTGTCATCGCCCCGTTTCCAGGGTGACAACTTCGACAAGAACTTGGGGCTCATCGCCGAGTTGCGCAAGCTGTGCGCGGCCAAACAGTGCACGCCGGGGCAAATCGCGCTGGCCTGGATCCTGGGGCGCGAGCAGCAGATCGTACCCATACCCGGCACCAAGCGCATCAAGTACCTGGAAGAGAATGTGGCTGCGGCCAGCATCAGCTTGTCGGTCGCAGAACGCGCTGCGCTGGAGGCTCTGCTACCGATCGGCGGCGCCGCCGGCACCCGCTACGACCCGAATTTCGGTGGTGCACCGCGCCCCGCCACCTCCTGAAGGTTTTGCCATGACGCAGCAGCAATGGGGCCTGTGGCCCTGGCCCTTTTTCGACGCCACACACAAGGCGCTGGCCGAGCGCATCATCGCCTGGAACACCGAGAACCACGGCAAGACCTACCCCGACATGAACACCGAATGCCGCGCCATGGTGCGCAGCTTCGGTGCCGCTGGTCTGCTCGACTATGTGGTGCCACAGGGTGACGCGCCGTTCGACGTGCGCTCGGTGTGCCTGATCCGTGAAGGCCTGACCTACCAGCACGCACTGGCCGATGCCATGTTTGCCATGCAGGGCATTGGCACCATGGCGATCCGCCGCTTTGGCAGCGCGGCGCAGCGCGAGCAGTATCTGGAGCCCTGCCGCAGGGGTGAACGCATCGCCGCCTTCGCGCTGACCGAGCCCGAGACCGGCTCGGACGTGGCCTCCATGACCACCACAGCCACCGGTGACGGTGACCATTACGTGATCAACGGCGCCAAGACGCTGATCTCGAATGCCGGCATGGCCGACCACTACCTGGTCACGGTACGCACTGGTGAAGCTCCAGGCGCCAGGGGACTGAGCATGTTCATCGTGGATGCCGATACACCGGGCCTGGTGGTCGGTGACCCGATCGAGTTCATCGCGCCCCACCCAGCCGCCGGGCTGACCTTCAGCAACTGCCGCGTTCCGGTGACCAGCCTGATCGGCGAAGCCGGCCAGGGTTTCAAGGCGGCGATGGCGGCATTCGACATCTTTCGACCTTCAGTTGGCGCCGCCGGCGTGGGCCTGGCGCGGCGCGCACTACACGAAACACTGGCCCACACCGACCGTCGCCGCCTGTTCGGCAAGCCCATGCACGGCCTGGAAGGGGTGCAGATGGCCCTGGCCGACATGGCGACCGACCTCGAGGGCGCGGCGCTGCTGGTCTACCGTGCCGCCTGGGCGCACGACGTACGCGGCGAGCGCGGGGCCTACGAGGCCTGTATGGCCAAGCTGGCCGGCAGCGAAGCAGCCGGGCGCATCGTGGACCGCGCCGTCCAGTTGCTGGGCGGCCAGGGCGTGACGCGCGGCCACATCATCGAACAACTCTACCGCGAGGCGCGTCCGATGCGCATTTACGAAGGCGCCTCGGAGATTCAGAAACTGGTGATCGCGCGCAACCTGATCAAGAACAGCCTGCCGGGCTGAGCGCCCCCCGCGAAGCACCACCCATGCGCGACAAAACCGCCATCGTCGGGCTGGGTTCCACGCCGTATTACCGGCGCGGCGCGTCGGCGCCCCAGACGCTGGAAGAACTGGTCGGCAAGGCGATTCTGGCCGCCGTGGCCGACGCCGGACTTGCGGTGCAGGACATCGACGGTTTCGCCTACTTCGCCGGCGGCTTCGATACCGGCAGCCTGACCGAGACGCTGGGTATCCCGGAGATACGCTTCAGCGCCACGCTCACCGGCACCGGGGGTGGATCGGCCGGCGCCATTGGTCTGGCGGCAGCCGCCATCGTGAGCGGTCAGGCCGAGGTGGTGGTGTGTGTAGGTGGTAACCAGCAAGGTGCCCAGCGTTTTGGCGCCATCACCGCGGCCTACCCGGCGACACCGGAGAACGCATTTTTCTCGGCCTCGGGGCTGGTCGGCCCAGGGCAGATGTTCGCCCTGCTGGCGCGCCGGCACATGCATCTGTATGGCACCACGCGCGAGGACTTTGCCGAGGTGGCGCTGTCGACCCGCGCCAATGCACAGACCAACCCGAATGCAACAATCCGCAAACCGCTGACGATTGAGGACTACTTCAACGCGCCGATGTTGTCCGACCCGCATTGCCTGTACGACTTTTGCCTGGAGAACGATGGCGCCATTGCCGTGATAGTGACCTCGGCCGAGCGCGCGCGCGACTTGCGCCAGAAACCGGTGCGGGTGCTGGCCAGCAACCACGGCGGCGCACGCGACTGGGGGCGCTCCATCTACTGGATGAACATGCCCGACGACGCCTTTGCCTCCTCGGGCCACGCGGCAGTGGCCAAGCGGCTGTATGCAGCGGCCGGTGTGGGCCCGCAGGACATCGACACGGCACAGATCTACGACCACTTCACGTCGCAGGTGATCATGCAGCTGGAAGACTACGGCTTTTGCGGCAAGGGTGAAGGCGGTGCCTTTGTGCGCAGCGGCGCCATCCGTTACCAGGGCGGCAGCCTGCCGGTGAACACTGACGGCGGGCAGCTGTCGTGCGGCTATGTCTGGGGCATGACGCATGTCCGCGAGGCGGTGGAGCAACTGCGCGGCACCGCAGTGAACCAGGTGGCCGGCGCCCAGCTCGCGCTGGTCACCGGCGGGCCGTCGATCATCCCGGTGAGCGGCCTGATACTGGCAAACTGACACAACAATAGCCCCATGCCGATTGCCAAGCGCCCGCCGCCCGAGCTGTTCAAGCTGTCAACCAACAGCTGGACGCAGCCATTCTGGGACGCCACTGCGCAGCACCGTCTGGTGGCGCCGCAGTGCGCAATCTGCGGGCGCTTTCGCATGCCGCCCACGCCGTTCTGCCCGGCTTGCCAATCACAGGCGATAGACTGGCGCACCTTGAGCGGCAGTGGCCGCGTTTATTCGTACACCATCGCCCTGCGCGGCATCGTGCCCGGCATGGAATCACACCTGCCCTATGTGCCCGCAGTGATCGAACTCGACGGCGCACCCGGTGTGCGGCTGATCAGCAATATCGTTGACGTCGACGTGGCCAGCATCCGCGTCGGCATGGCCGTGACGGTGGTATGGGACGACCACCTCGCCCATGGGGTGGCGGTGCCGCGGTTCGTGCCAGTGACAGGCTGAAGCGCAGGCGCCGCCACCACCTTGCACACCTTCACCCTGGCTTCTGGTGCACCTTCTTCCTCTCCTGCATCCTCTCGTCCTGCATCCTCTCGTGCATCCACTCATGCATCGTCCCGTTGACAATGCGTACGATATTGCGTACCATTCAACCCCACTGTCAGGAGAAACATGATGCAAACACTTACCGCCAGCGAAGCTCGCGCAAACCTGTACCGGATCATAGATGAGACGGCGGCGTCTCACGAGCCGGTAACCATCTCGGGAAAGCGCTCGAGTGCCGTCTTGCTGTCGGCTGAAGACTGGAGTGCAATTCAGGAGACGTTGTATCTTCTTGCGGTGCCTGGTATGCGCGAGTCCATCAAGGCGGGTATGGCTGAACCGCTGGCAAAAAGCGCGAAGACATTGAAGTGGTGAGTTGGGAAGTCGTGTTTGCCAAGCAAGCACTCAAAGACGCAAAGAAACTCGCCGCCAGCGGGCTCAAGCCCCGGGCGCAAGAATTGCTCGCCATCATTGGCATCAATCCTCTTCAAAATCCGCCGCCGTACGAAAAGTTGGTCGGCGACCTCGCGGGCGCTTACTCGCGGCGCATCAACATTCAGCACCGAATGGTGTATGAGATTTTCGCCAAGGAGAAGATCGTCCGTGTGTTGCGTATGTGGACGCACTACGAGTGAACAGACCCGCATGGTGACCGACAGGCAGGCGCACCTGTGCCCGTGTTGCAAGGTGGGTCGCCTGCATGCCACCGAGATGCGCATAGGGGCCAAGCGTTTGCCTGCGCCCGGCAGCATCGGTGCAGTGGTGCCCCAGGCGCAGGGGCCACCATGACGCGGCAGGATCGCCAGGTGCCGGTGTGTAGCGCCGCCTGTTTGGCGTCGGGGAGTGTAGTTGCGCACGTGGTGGCGGTGCACCCGTGTAACGGGCGGGAACACGTTCCAGGGGAATCGTCGGCTGACGTGATTTACCCAATCGGCACATCGATTGTGGCCACAAGCGCCCATTGCCCGGTCATAATTTGAGCGAAGCGGGCCGGGCGAACCTTACAACCCCCTTTGCCGCCACCATCATCCGCTGTCGGTGTGGCGGTTCAGTCCAACAAGGTTTATCTGCCCCAGGAGGTGCCGTTGGTTTCTGCAGTCTTGGCCTCGCGGCAGATAAACGCTGTTCGTTCGGTGGCAGGTTAGCACCGCTGTCAGTATCAATGTCCAGAGGGCGCATCATTCTGGTAAACACCGGAAGCCACCACCGATGGCTGCTTGCGACCCTGAACAGCCGGTCGAGTTTCCCCATAGTAGCCACACAAGCGTAGAACGACCGCGACTCGGATTGGCTGGGCCATCGGCCTATTGATCCCGGTGCTTGCGCTGGCTCGCAGCGAGCAGAAGGGGATCAGATGAACAGGCGTGACGTAGTGCTTGCACTACTTTCTCTCGGCATCGCCACATCGGCCGCGGCCCAGACGTTGCCGCGTATCGCTTTCATCTCGCCGATCAGCGAGGCAGCCAGCGTGACCCGGATCGCCGCACTCAAGGGCGGCCTGCGCGACAACGGCCTGATTGAAGGAACGCACTACGTGCTGGACGCACGGTACGCCGACGGGAACGCTGATCGCTTCCCCGCCCTGGCGCAGGACGTAGTGCAACGCAATGCTGCGGTAATCGTGGTGGTGCATCCTGCGTCGATACGCGCCGCGCAGCAGGCGACGAAGACCATCCCGATTGTCTTTGTCACCGCCGGTGATCCGGTCGGCTTAGGCTTCGTGGCAAGCCTGGCACGGCCGGGCGGCAATACCACGGGAATGACGGGCCAGGCCGAGGATCTCGTGGCCAAGCAAGTCCAGCTGGTGCAGCTGGTGCAGCTGACCCTGCCCCACGCCAAGCGTTTCGCGGTACTGATCAGCTCGAGCAACCCGATGAACACGAAAATGTTCGACAAGGTCCGCGCGACGGCTGGCGGGTTTGGCATGGATGCTCGCGCATTCGACGCTCCCACGCCCCCGGCGCTCGGCCCAGCATTCGCCGCGATCGCGGAGTATCGGCCTGATGCGCTCCTCATCCTTACTTCCCCATTGCTTTATGAAGAGCGAGAGCGCATCTCGGCATTCGCGCTGAAGAACCGGATTCCCACCATGGCCGGCGAATCGGAATTCGTCGATGCCGGCATCCTGATGGCGTACGGGACGGAATACTCCGAGTTGTTTCGGGTCGCCGCGGTCTATGTGAAGAAGGTCCTCGCCGGGGTAAAGCCGGCCGATCTCCCGATCGAGCAGCCAACCCGGTTCGAGATGGTGATCAATCTCAAGACGGCCAAAGCCGTCGGCATCAAGATTCCCCAGTCGGTACTGCTGCGCGCCGACCGGGTGATTGAGTAGGCTCCGGCAGCACGCGAACGGCTGCTTTCGGGAGAATTGGAGGATCGCCACGAAGGGCCGCTCTTGGCCGTTCGCAGCCTCTCTAGACTATGATCTTCAAGTGCGCGTGCCACCGAACAACGGCTTGCAGGACGACGCGCCGCGAGCGGCGTGCGCCTGAAGCCGGACGTTAGGTGCCTCAGGAGTAAGTCATGAGAGGAAAGTGCCTTTGTGGCGACATCGAGTTCGAGGTGCAAGCTCCGCCTCAAAGGCTCTATCAGTGCCATTGCTCGCTCTGTCGCAAGCAGAGCGGCGCTGCAGGCAATGCAGCATTCGTGGTCAAAGACGAGCAGTTGCGGTGGCTCTCAGGAGAGGCGCTGATCCATTCCTACGTCAAGCCCACAGGTTTTCGCTCCGACTTCTGCAGCCGCTGCGGTTCGCCCGTGCCGAACCGCATCCAAAGTACATCGTATGTCTGGGTCCCTGCCGGGTTGTTGGAAGATCCAGGCACTCTCGAAATCGCCGTCCACTTGTTCGTCGGATCGAAAGCTTCCTGGGAACCAATACCAACAACCGGAGTTATCTATGAGGCAATGCCCGCCTTCGCGGAGGTGTTCGCATATTTGCACCCCAACGCCGGCACCTAACGAAAAAGGATAGATCGCGCGAAGCCGCGATCTGAACCGGCGGTTGGACGAGCCCGGCCCAGGTGGTCGGTGGCCGGTACAGAAAACATCTCCAGGACGTTTGCCCGGCACTGACGCCCGGGAAGGTCACGCTGACTGACGCTGGCGGCTTTTGTTGCCACCTCCACCCGCATTGCACGGGTGGCTTGATGCAAATCGCGATATCTCAGCCGAGCACCACCACCACACCAGTGGGCATGTTGGCGGCCATTGTGGATCGGTGCTGGCTGCTCAGTTCATGGTTGCCTCGCGTGCAGCGCTGGGCGGTCGCGCAGCGCCATCATCGGATGCCAGGGTGCGATGCGCCGGCGCACGATCACCATCGCCGAGCCACAGCAGCGGCACTGCAATCTGGGGCGCTCGCTCAATGCTGGCTGTGCAGGTGGCCGCATGTCCGCCGGGCAGGGCAGCGTCGCGATGGGGCGCAGGCTCATGCGCAACAGCGTCAGCCGCTGGCGGTATTTGCAATTGGGATGAGTCAAACCAAAATTGCGCGAGCGCCGAAATCGATTGGGCAAGACATGTTGCAACACCAGCATTCGTTCTCCGTCCAGCGCTGTCGTCGGTGCGTGTCAGCGATCGCGCCAATATCCTGGGAGCTTACGTTGATGCGCAATCGCAAAGACGGTCACGTTCCGGCCAAGGACTTCATACATCACCGTGTATGGAACATGAATAACGCAGCTTGCCTGGTAGCGAGTAAACTATTTAGACAGGAGGTCGTCATGGACACATCTCTGATCAGTCGCAACTCAGAAATAATGAGCG
>JANLVB010000124.1:0-9903 GCA_031363785.1 Betaproteobacteria bacterium | reverse complement strand
GCATGGCTGGAGGCGGGCGGCTGGGATACCCATGCCAACCAGCATGTCAGACTGGGGCGTTTGTTGTCCGGGCTTGATGAGGGGCTGGCTGCGTTGCGCGAGGGTCTGGGAGGCCAATGGGCACGCACCAGCGTGCTGGTCATGACCGAGTTCGGCCGCTCGGCGCGTTTCAACGGCTCGGGTGGTACCGACCATGGCACGGGCGGGGTCGCCTTCCTTGCCGGTGGCAGCGTCGCTGGCGGCCGGGTGCTGACCGACTGGCCGGGACTGGCCGACGCGCAGTTGTTCGAGGGTCGCGACCTGAAGCCGACGATTGACCTGCGTTCGGTGATGGTGCCCCTGGTGCAGCGCCAGTTTGGTCTCGGCCAGGCGTTGGTCCAGTCCAGCATATTGCCGGGCGCGGTCGCCACGCGGCATGTGTTGTGGCGCGTTTGAGGCGTGCCCTTGAAAAACCTTGCAACGATGATCGCCCAGGGAGAGTTGTGACACACCGCGCGGCCTGTGCGCCGCCGCGGCACCAGGGTCAACCGTGGATGTTGTCCATCGCCCACTGTTTCTGCAGCATCGGCATCGCCAGGCTCCAGTCCATCACGCCCACGGTCTGCGCCCAGCCCGAGTAGTCTTTCAGCAGCGCTTGCAAAAACGCCGGGTTGGCTGCCGCCAAGTCGTGCAGTTCGGTGCGGTCCACCTCCATGTCGTACAGCTCCCAGGGCTGGGCGAACTTGCGCACCAGCTTGAGGTTGCCGCTGCGGATCGCGCAGTTGCCTTCGTGCTCCCAATAGATCGGCTGCTGGCGCGCCCAGTTGCGCCCCTGCAGCAGCGGCAACAGGCTCTCGCCGTCAGCGGCCTGGATGGCGTGGTCGCCGAACTGGCGCGGGTAAGCGACACCGGCCGCCTCCAGTATGGTGGGCATGATGTCCACCACATGGCAGGGCGCGTGGTCGATCAATGCCTGGTGGATACGCTGGGGCCATTGCACCACCAGCGGGGTGGAAATTCCGCCCTCATGCACCCAGTGCTTGAAGGAGCGGAACGGCGCGTTGGAGACGTTGGCCCAGGGCAAGTCGTAACTCATGAAGGTCAGTGGACCGCCTGGCAGCAGACCAGGCCGGTTGCCGATCTGGATGCTGCGTCCGTCGTTGTGCACCGTCGGATAGAACTTGCCCCAGCCGTCTTCGGCCATGAACTCGGCGCAACCACCGTTGTCAGACAGGAACAGGATCAGCGTGTCGTCGTATTGGCCGAGCCGCTTCAGCGCTGCCAGAAGCCTGGCGATGGACTGGTCCACGCGGTCCACCATCGCCGCGTACACCGCCATGCGGCTGGCCTCCCAGTCGCGCTGGCGCACGTCGTGCCAGGCCGGCGCTTCGCTGTCGCGCGCCGAAATGGCCCAAGGGTGTTGCAGCACCTTGCGCGAAAGCATTTCCTCGTGGCGGGCCGTGCGGATCGCATCCCAGCCTTTGCTATAGACGCCGTCGTAACGAGCGATGTCGTCTTCGCGCGCATGTATCGGCCAGTGCGGGGCATGGTGTGCCAGGTACAGGAAGAACGGCTTGTCCAGCCGCGTGCTTTCCTCGACCATGCTGATCGCCTTGTCGGTGATGGCGTCGGTGAAGTAGAAATCGGTCGGCGACACCTCGACGCGCCGCTCGTCCTCCATGATGCAGTGTGGCGAGTAATGGTGTGTGACACCGTCCAGCATGCCGTAAAAGCGGTCGAAGCCGCGTTGGCGCGGGGTCGGTTGACCGGGGCTGCCGGGGCGCCAGGAGTCGACCCGGGTTGCCCACAGGTCACCCCCGACATGCCATTTTCCCGACATCAGGGTCTGGTAACCCGCGGCCTGCAGCACCTCGGCGATGGTCACGGCATCGTCGCGCAGGAATCCCTGGTAGGCCGGTGTGCCCAGGTTGGCGCCCATGTGGCCGATACCGGCCTTGTGCGGGTACAGGCCTGTCAGCAATGACGCGCGGGTCGGACAGCATCGCGCGCAGTTGTACATCGCCGAGAGCAACACGCCGCGCCTGGCCATGGCATCGATGGTGGGTGTGTGAATCTCCGAGCCCATGACACCGAGGTCGGCGAACCCCATGTCATCGACCAGGATCAGGATGATGTTGGGGCGGCTGGGGCTGGTACTACCTGGGGGCATGGTGTGGCCTCGGTCGCTGACGGGTGACTTACCAGATCTGTTTGGGTGTCACGGGAAGCGGGCTGTCGCTGAAGCCGAACATCGCCCGGGTTCGCGCTTCAAGCGACTGGGCAAGAATCTGCCCCAGATCGAGCGCCGCCCGCATGTGGGTGTGGCAGTAAAAGTCGAGGTAGGCTTGCGCCAGATCGTCGCGCCCGGCCGCCAGCAGTGTTGCCGCCGTGGCGACTGCTTCATCGTGGCCATCCAGCAGCCGGCGCTCGGTTGCCGTCCAGGTGGAGGTGACGTCGGGCAAGAAAAGTTCTTCGTGCAGCAGCACCAAATAGAGCAGTTGTTTGAACACCTGCACCGCCGAGCGCGTCGACTCCACGCCCTGGGGAATCGCCGAAACAGAGTCAAGCCTGCCGTTGCGTGCCTGTCGCATATCCATGAAGCGCCTGGCCTCTCCAGCGCTCAGGTAACGGTGTTGCCGGTATTCCTCGGGCACCACCTGCATGCCCATGAAGACCGGTACAAAGGGCGCGGCAATTGCGCCGATTGGCGTGTGCCAGAGTTTGTACAACGCATGGTGTGCCTGGCGCTGCAGCGGCACCACCTGGCCGTAGCCCGCGGTGTCGCCTGTCAACTTTTCGGTGCGCATGGCCCAGAACATGTCGACCAGGCCTATCTTTTCTGGTCGACTGGCGCGGCGGGCCATCTCGTCCTCGATCCAGGTGGCGCCTGGCCAGGGGCCGGCACTGTCACCGTAGACGCGGTTGAAATTGAACGGCGTACCAGCGCTGGGGTCGAACCACCCCTTGGCCTGCGCGAACGCCACCAGGTTGGCGCTGTACAAGAAGTCCGGATGGCCGCTCTGGTCGACGGGAATGTCGCCAATGTGGCCAGGGCGCGACGCCCGGATGGCGTCAGGTCCCAGCCGTTCGGCTGCCCACAACCCGGCACCACCAGCACACTCGATCAACACCCAGGCTTCGTCGGCATCGGCGATCAGGTGCGAGTTGCCCCCATAGTCGGAGTAACCATGGCGTGTGATGAGTTCGGCTGCCAGCAGCACGGCTTCCCGCGCACTGGTGGCGCGTTCGAGCATGATGCGCGCCAGGTCGCTGTAGTTCGGCCCGCTCTGGGTGGCGGGCGTGAGCGCCACCAGTTCGGCGCGCGAACTCGACCATACGTCTCGCACGGCAACCCCGTGTTCGTTCAGGCCACCGTTCGTCAGGGGCGCCGGCACGCCTTTGTAGTAGCTGTAGCTGACGCGTATATGGCGCGCTGTCTGCGGCACCTGCGCGATGTCGGTCAACTGCCCCGGCAGGTCCGCCTCGGACGTCACGCCCACGGTGATCATGGCGCCATCGGGATGTTGCTGCCGTGGCACGATCTCGAGCCAATGGCTCGATGGCTCGTCACCGTAGCCGGCCAGATAGGCGATCCCGCCCGCGCTGCGGTTGCGGCCGATGTACAGCGCATAACTCATCGAAGTACCCTGGTGCTGGCTATTGCGGGGCACATCCCTGTTACCCCAGGTTGAACCAGGCCGATTTGCTCTGCGTGTACGACAGCAGGCTCATCATGTGTTTGTCGCGCGAATTGCCGGATTGTTTGTAGCCGCCAAAGGGTTGCGTCATGTCGCCGTCGCCGAAACAGTTTACCCACACCACGCCGGCTTCCAGCGCCGCGACGCAGCGGTGGGCTTTTTTCAGGTCGCGGGTCCAGACTGCGGCCGCCAGGCCATAGACCGAGTCGTTGGCCAGCGCCAGGGCTTCCTGCTCGGTGTCGAACGCGGTGACCGCGGTCACCGGGCCGAACACTTCTTCGCGCACGATCGAATTGCGGCTGCCCGCGCCGACGAACAGCGCCGGCTCCACAAAAGCGCCAACCGAGTTCGGATTGGCGCGTGCGCTGCCCATCACCAGCTGCGCGCCCTCGCGCAGGCCGCGCGAAATGCGGGTCAACACGTGGCGCTGGTGCTGCTGGCTGGCCAGCGGGCCCATGGTGGTGGCCGGGTCCAGTGGATCACCGGGGCGGTAGGTCAGGGCGGTACGCGCGATGAAACGCTTCACGAATTCATCATGGATGCCGCGTTGCACCAGCAGGCGCGAGCCGGCGTTGCAGACCTGGCCTGCGTTGTCGTAGATGCCGCCCACCGCGCGCTCGACTGCCGCGTCCAGGTCGTACAGGTCGTCGAAAAACAGCTGTGGGCTCTTGCCGCCGGTCTCCAGCGCCACCCGTTTCATATTCGATTGCCCGGCATACACGAGCAGCAACTTGCCCACAGCGGTGGAGCCGGTGAACGTCAGCTTGACCACGTCCGGGTGCAGCGCCAGGGCTTTGCCGGCTTCCCCGCCCAGGCCGTTGACCACGTTGAAAACGCCAGGCGGGCCACCGGCTTCGACAAATAACGCGGCCAGCCGCAGGCATGACATCGGTGCCAGCTCGGCCGGCTTGAGTACCACGCAATTGCCGGCAGCCAGGATCGGCGCAATCTTCCACACTGCCATCAACATCGGGTAGTTCCACGGCGTGATTGCACCCACCACACCCAGCGGCTCATGCACGATCATGTGTAGTGCCGAGGCGTCGGTGTGGGTCACTGCACCCTCGATCTTGTCGATGCATTCGGCAAAGTAGCGGATGGTCTTCTGCACCTCGGGCAGGTCGATGTTCAGCACGTCGCTGATCGGCTTGCCCATGTCCAGTGTTTCCAGCAGCGCAAGCTCCTGCGCATGCTGCTCCACCAGGTCGGCAAAGCGGAACAGCACTGCCATCCGTGCCCGCGGCGCGAGGCCGCGCCAGCGCCTGTCGTTCCATGCCGCCTGGCCGTTGGCGACCGCTGCGGCAACGTCTGCAGCCTGGCCCCGGGCCATATGGGCCAGCACGGTGCCGTTGGCCGGATTGATGCAGTCAAATGTCTCGCCCGCAATGGCTGGCGTGTGGCGGCCATCGATGAACAGCCCGGTGGCCACGCACAGTTCCTTGGCCCGCTCGATCCACTGGGCGTGGGTCAATGTTGTCATGTAGAAACGCCCACCAGACGATGGCTGTAGCGTGGGGTTGACACTGGATGCGTCATGCCTTCGCCTTCGTGCCGGACGGCCGCGGTGCGCCGTCCTCGGCCAGCAGTTCTGCCGGGTAGCCCGGTGCACGCAGCTCCAGGTTGCAGGCTTTTTCGATCATGCGTGCCACTTCGGGTGACTGCGCGTTGCCGCCAAACAGGCCGCGGGCCCGGGTAAAGATCTGCTGCGTCATGCTTCCCAGCTCCAGCGGCACGCCGAGTTTTTGCGCGATGTTGTTGACCAGCCCCAGGTCTTTGCAGGCCAGGTCCATGGTGAACTTCACGTTGTAGCTGCCAGACAGGATGAGCTGCGATTCGGTTTCGTGCACAAAGCTGTTGCCCGAGCTGGCGCGGATGGCGCGGTAGGCGGCGTCCAGATCGACCCCGTACTTGGCAGGCACCATCATCGCCTCGGCGGCCGCCACCAGGTGGATAAAAGCCAGCATGTTGGTGACCACCTTGACCACCGAGGCACTGCCGAGCCGGCCAAGATAAATGATCTGGCCACCCATGGTGGTGAGCAGAGGCTCGACGCGTTTGAATATCGCCGGGTCACCACCCACCAGCACCGTGATTTCGCCCGAATTCGCCAGGTGCACACCACCGGTGACCGGGCATTCCAGCACCTGGATGCCGCGTTGTGTGGCGGCGGCCTCCAGGCGCTGCAGATCCTCCATGTCGGTGGTGCTCATTTCCACCCAGATGCCGCCGCGCGGCAGGCTGTCGAAGACGCCGCCGGGCCCCTCCACCACCTGGCGCGAAATGGCCGGTGAGGGCAGGGCGGTGATCACCACGTCGGCGCTGCGGCAAACGCCAGCGATGTCGTCGGACCACTGGGCACCCGCCTGCAGCAGGCGGCGTGCGAGGTCTTTGTTCAGGTCGGTCACGGTAACCGCAAAGCCGGCCTTGACCAGGCTGTTGCACAGGCCTTCGCCAAGTGCGCCCAGGCCGATAAAGCCGATCCGGAGCTGCTGCATGTTTGTCATGGTGTGTTTGGGTGGATGAAAAAACCAGCCAGTCTGACGTTTTGTCGCGGCGCTGGCAAACAAGGAAACTGGCGTTATAAGATTAGCACGTCTACTGCCCGGCTAATTTGAATCGCCCATGCTCCGTCTGCCACCCCTGAATTGGTTACGCGCCTTTGAGGCATCGGCGCGCGCACTGAGCTTCACGGCTGCGGCGCAGGAGTTGCACATGACCCAGTCGGCCGTCAGTCAGCAAATCAAGAGCCTGGAAAACGCACTCGGCCGCACCCTGTTCAACCGGCGCGTGCGCGGGCTCGAGCTGACCGACGAGGGGCGTGGTTACTTGCCCACGGTGCAGGCTGCATTTGCCACGCTGGAGGAGGGCACGGCTCTGTTGGTGGGCCGCAACGACCCGGATGTGCTGGAACTGCACGTCAATCTGTCATTCGCCGTGTTTTGGCTCAGCCCGCGCCTGGGCCGATTCATGGACGAGTTTCCCTGGGTACAGCTCAATCTGGCGACCTCCATCTGGCCCCAGGAGAAACCGGACGGCTCGGCAGCAGTCGAGATTGTGTTCGGTCAGGGCAAGTGGGAAAGCCGGGTCGGTCAGCGGCTGACGCGCGACAACGTGTTCCCGGTGTGCACGCCCGAACTGGCCCGGCGCGTGCGCACTGTGCGTGAGCTGCAGAAAATGCGCCTGTTCGACCTGCCCGGCACGTTGCAAAGCTGGGACACCTGGCTCGAGGCGGCGGGAGCGGACAAAGCGGCCGGTCGGCCGGTGGTGCACCGTGCCAGCACCTGGGCGGTAAGCCTGGAATGGGCGCTGCAAGGTCTGGGCGTGGCGCTGGCACATGAAACGGTGGCCGGTGACCTGATCTCCTGCGGGCGGCTGGTGCGGCCGCTGAAGACCATGCTGCCAATGAAGGAAGCCTACTATCTGATCGCCGCGCAGGGCAGCCACACCAATGCGGCGGCACAGGCCTTCAAGGCCTGGCTGCTGCGGGAGATGAAGCAATGAGCAATTTCGACGCCGGCCCTTTTGACTTCATCGTGGTCGGTGCCGGCACGGCTGGCTGCCTGCTGGCGAACCGGCTCAGCGCCGACCCGTCGAAACGCGTGTTGTTGCTGGAGGCCGGGGGCCCGGACAACTACCCCTGGATCCACATTCCGGTCGGTTATCTGTACTGCATCGGCAATCCGCGTACCGACTGGATGTACCACACCGAACCGACTGCCGGGCTCAATGGCCGAACCCTGCTGTACGCGCG
Organism: Betaproteobacteria bacterium; assembly: GCA_031363785.1. Taxonomy (GTDB): domain Bacteria; phylum Pseudomonadota; class Gammaproteobacteria; order Burkholderiales; family Burkholderiaceae_C; genus CAISIP01. The sequence continues at coordinate 2,475 of JANLVB010000124.1, read as the reverse complement.
TGGCAAGACGGTGGGTGGCTGCTCCAGTATCAACGGCATGATCTACATGCGTGGCCAGGCGCGTGACTATGACCACTGGGCCACGGTGACCGGCGACACGGCCTGGAACTGGGCCAACTGTCTGCCCGATTTCAAGGTCCATGAAAGCCATTACCGGCTCGACCCCGGTGCCGAAGCAGACGCCCTGATGGCGCAGTTTCATGGTGCCGACGGTGAATGGCGGGTGGAGCAGCAGCGTCTGCGCTGGGAGGTGCTGGACGCCTTTGCCCAGGCCGCGCAGCAGGCCGGCCTGCCAGCCACGACCGACTTCAACCGGGGTGACAACAACGGCGTCGGATATTTCGACGTGAATCAGAAAAGCGGCTGGCGCTGGAACGCGGCCAAAGCGTTTTTGCGTCCCATCACGCTGAAGCGGGCAAATTTCAGCCTGTGGACCCAGTCCCAGGTGAGCCGTCTGTTGTTCGACCGCGCCGCGGACGGTGCCTTGCGCTGCGCGGGTGTGGAGCTGGTGCGCGCTGGCCAGGCCGGGCAGCGTGCCATGCTGGCGGCCGGGGGTGAGGTGATTCTGAGCGCCGGCGCCATTGGCACGCCGCAGATACTTCTGCTGTCCGGGGTCGGGCCAGCAGCGCAGACGCAACAGCTGGGCATCGATGTGGTGCACGATCTGCCGGGTGTGGGCGCCAACCTGCAGGACCACCTGCAGATCCGCGCCGTGTTCACGGTGCAGGGCACACCAACACTCAACACCATCGCCAACTCATGGTGGGGCAAGGCTGGCATCGCGCTGCAGTACGCGCTGCGTCGCAGCGGCCCGATGAGCATGTCACCGTCCCAGCTCGGTGCGTTCACCCGCAGCAGCCCTGACATGCCGTACCCGAACATTCAATACCACGTGCAGCCGCTCAGCCTGGACGCCTTCGGCCAACCCCTGCACACCTTTCCCGCCATCACCGCCAGTGTCTGCAACCTGAACCCGACCAGTCGCGGCACGGTGCGCCTGCGCAGCGCCAGCCATGCGGACGCGCCGCTTATTGCACCGAACTACCTGAGCACGGACGAAGACCGCAAGGTGGCGTCGGATTCGCTGCGTGTCACGCGCAACATCGTGGCCCAGCCCGCCATGGCACGCTTCAAACCGCAGGAATTGAAGCCCGGTGTGCAGTACCAGACCGATGACGAGCTCGCCACACTGGCTGGCGACATTGCCAGCACCATCTTTCACCCCATTGGCACCACAAAGATGGGCCGGCCCGACGACCCGATGGCAGTCGTCGACACGCGGCTGCGGGTGTGCGGCATACGCGGTCTGCGGGTGGTGGACGCTGGCGTGATGCCGGACATCACCAGCGGCAACACCAATGCGCCGACGCTGATGATTGCCGAGAAGGCGGCGAAATGGATAGTCGCCGGATGAGCCGCCGGCCGTCGCGCCACATGCCGAGCGGGTGGGACAATGCCGCGTGGCGCCGCGTCTGCTGGCCGCCCTGCCCCGGAGCCCTTGCATGAAAACCGAAGAAACCATGACTGCCGAAGAGCGTGCCGCGCTCGAGATCACCTTGCCGAGCGCGATGGAGCTGTGCCGGCTCGGCCTGGCAACCATGATCGACATCCGCCAGTCGTTCGAGATCGAGATGAAAGGCGCCATCACCGATACCGTGCACATACCGATGTTCGAGGTCAAACGCATGCTGGGTGACAGCCTGACCGAGGACGAGCAGGATCTGCTGGACGCCGGTCAACCCAAGGACATGGACGCCAAGACCTTCTTCACCATGATCAACAAACTGCACCACGCGCGCGACAACCTGCTGTTATGCATCTGCAACAGTGGCCGGCGCAGCCTGACCGCGGCATCCCTGCTGCGCTCGCTGGGTTATCCGAAGGCACTGTCGGTGGCCGGCGGCTTCCTGGCCTGGAAAAAACTGCAGGCTGATGCGAACACGCAGCCGCACGGTGCCGGCTGAGCCGCTTCGTGGCCGAAGTGCTCAGCGTTCATGCGGGTCGCCAGCGGGAAACGAGCGGTCAACTGCCGAATCCAGGCTCAGCTGGGATTGAGCATCTGCCAAGCCTGTGCCGGCGTGGCGATCTCGCGCCCGCAGTCACCGGCAATCGCCACCACACGGCGTATCAGGTCCGCATTGGTGGGAGTACCCCACTCGCTGTAGGGATGGTCGCCCAGACCGATGGAGATGTGACCACCCTGCGAGATGATGGCCGCGACCAGGCCGAACAGATTGCCGCCATAACTCATGGCGGTCCACTCCACCTTTTTGCCTGGCGGCAGGAAGTCGAGATGGGCCTGCAGGCCCTTGAGCGTGGGGGGATGGCCGCCCAGGTAGATGTTGTCGGTCATCACCAGGCACATGTACAGCGGCTCATTGAGCAGCCCCATGTCGGCAAATGCATTGGCGTAACGCAGGAACCCGATGTTCTGGCAGGTCAGGTAGGGCTTGAGGCCCGCGGCGCGTACCTGCT
>JANLVB010000114.1:0-9723 GCA_031363785.1 Betaproteobacteria bacterium | reverse complement strand
GGTCGTCCCGCTGCTCCTGCGCCAGCAGGCCGCCCGTCAGCAGCAGGCCGCCACACAAAAGCAGCCAGCGCCGGGTCATGAACATAACAGCACTGTCGCCGTTTTCGCGGCCACGCTCACAGCGGCGCCTTCAGTACCAGCGGCAAGCCGCCGGCCATGAAACAGACCCGCTGGCAAGCCCGCGCCACCTGCTGGTTCAGTACGCCCAAGGCATCCACGAACGCCCGCGTCGACTGGCCCATCGGAATCACCCCCAGACCGATTTCGTTACTCACCAGCACCAGCGGACCAGGCGCCTGCTGCAAAGCATCAAGCAGGCCGCCGGTATCTGCCTCGATGTCCGGCAGATCCGCGCCGTCAAGCTGCAACCCTTGTGGCCACAACAGATTGGTCAACCACAGGGTGAGGCAGTCGACCACCAGCAGCGTATCGGGGTGGCTATGCTGCGTAATTGCAGCGGCCAGATCACGTGGCTCCTCGATCGTTGTCAGCCGGGGCTCGAGCTGCAAACGCTCCTGCCGGTGGCGCAGGATGCGGGCGTGCATTTCTGCGTCGCTCGCGGTGGCCGTGGCTACCACCATGGCGCTCCGACCTGATGCGCCCTGTAACCAGGCCATGGCAAGCTCCAGCGCACGGCGCGACTTGCCGCTTTTCTGGCCTCCCAGCAGCAATTCGGAGCGCACGACATGTAATGGGTTTGTCATCTCGCCACTTTGCCGTACTGCGCGCTCCAGGCCAGCACCAGGGCATGCAGTTGTGCGATGCCGTCGGTCAGCGCCGCCGGTCCGGGCTGCAGGATGTCGGGCGACTTGATCTCGAACAGCTGGCCATCACGCACCGCGTTCACCACCTGCCAACCTGGCCGCGCAGCGACCTTCTCCGGCCGGAATTTCTTGCCGCACCAGGAGCCAATGATGATGTCCGGATTACGCCGGACGATCTCCATCGGGTCGGCAATGATGCGGTCCCGGCCCATCGGCATGCGCGCAAGTTCCGGGAAACAGTCGTCACCGCCAGCGATGCCCACCAGCTCCGACACCCAGCGGATGGCGCTGATATGCGGCTCGTCCCATTCCTCGAAAAACACCCGCGGGCGCCGTGGCAGCTGCGCGGCAGCATCCCGGATATGCTGCAGATGGGCCTGCATGTCGGCAATCAGTGCCTGGCCACGCTCGGCCTGAGCGACCATCGCCGCGACCTGGTACAGCATGGAAAAAATCTCGGCCACGCTGCGCTGGTTGAACACCGTGACCTGTACCCCGTGTCGAATCAGGGCCGCTGCAATATCCGCTTGCAGGTCGGAAAAGCCAAACACACAGTCTGGTTTCAGCGCCAGTATCTTGTCGATCTTGGCCGTCAAAAAGGCGCTGACGCGGGGCTTCTCAGCCCGTGCGCGCCGGGGCCGCACGGTGTAGCCGGAGATACCCACGATGCGGCGTTCCTCGCCCAGCAGGTACAGCCACTCGGTGGTTTCCTCAGTCAGGCAGACGATGCGCTGCGGGCCGAGATCGGCACGGGCACGGGCATCGTCACGCATGGTCAATTTCAGAACTTGTAGCGTAGCGACGCGGTGACGGTGCGCCCGGCCTCTGGATAGACTGACGTTGCAACACCCGCCAGGCAGCCAAAAGACTGGGTGAAATACTTGTGGTCGGTCAGGTTGGCGACACCCAGCGCGAACTCGGCCGATCCCCTCTGGTAGGCGTAACGCAGATCGGCCGTCGTGTAGCTGGGCATGCGGCAGGTGTTGGCGAAATCCGGGCTCTGGCTGGAGACCCAGTTTACGCCGGCGTTGAACGTGTGCCCTGGTGCCGGGCGCCAGTCGGTGCGCAGCGCCAGCGACTGGCGCGGCACCAGGCTCACGTCATTGCCGACGTACGGGCCCGCCGTGAATTTGGCCTGCCGCAATGCGGCGTTGACCCGAAGGTCCAGGCCCGGCGTCAGCGCATGGCGGCCTTCCACTTCGACGCCCTGGCGCCTGGTCGGGTCGAAATTGACGTTGGCACCACAGCATGGCCCGAACGGCCCGGAGGCCGAGGGATCAAAGCCGATCTCGTCGCGCAGGTTGTGGCGGTACCAGCGAACGTCAATCTGGCTCTGCGCGTCCTTCCAGCGCGCGCCAATTTCCACATCGCGCGAGGTCTGCGCGCGCAGCGGCACGGCGGGGATGGCAAAGGAGAATTCGTCCACATTGCCCAGGCGGTAACTGCGCCCGACCCGGCCGTAGCCGGTAAAACCAGAGCCCAGGGTCTGGCTCAGGCCCGCCTCCCATGCCTGCTGGCGTTCACCCAGACTGGTTGCGGACAACGCTTCTGTCTTGGCCATGCGCTCACTGCGCACACCTGCCGTCAAGCGCGTGCCAGTGGGCAACAGAATGTCGTCCTTGAGGTAATAGGCCGTGCTGCGGGCACTCCCCACTGTTCCGACCGCTGTGGGGTTGAAGTCGTTGGCGGTAATGGTCCGGTCCCATGCGCCTTTGTCGTAGCCGACAACGAACACGTTGGTCCAGGAGCCGAACTTGCCTTCATGTCGAGCACGCAGGCTGGTATTGTCCGCACCCACCGAATAATCGTAGGCACCGCCGAACAGCACGCTGTCATACTTTTTGTCGCGCCAGTTGGTGTCAGCCGCCAGTTGCCAATCGCCCAAGTGCGCCTCGACGAAAAAGCCCGAATGGTTCTTCTGGTTGGCGCCGTAGTCGGTCCGGGCGCTGGGACGGTTTGGGTCCACCTGGGTTGGGTCCAGCGCATACAGTGCGGCACTCAGGGCCCCGGGCAGACCGCTGTGCATGGCGTCGCGGCCAGCGCGCGCACCCAGGCGCAGCCAGTCGTTGCTCCACTGTGCCGACGCAGTCACTGCGTTGGCCTGGGATGCGAAGTTCTGGCGATGGCCATCGCTGTCGCGCTGGCTGGCCGCCAGGTCGACCGAAAAACCGCCTGCTGCAAGCACCGCACTGGCGCGGCTTTCGCGCAGACCCTGGCTGCCGACAGCGGCATACAACTGGGCCGAGGTAGTACGCTGGGCGCCTGTCCCGGCCTTGGTGGTCACGACAATAACGCCGCCTGTTGCACCTTCACCGTAAAGAACTGACCCGGTGCCACGCAACACCTCGATCCGATACACCGACTCGATCGGAATCGACGCCAGGCCAGCCGTGCTCAGGTCAGCCTCATTCAAGCGCAGCCCATCGACAATGACCACCTGGTTGCTATCGGAGGTGATGCCGAAGCCGCGCAGGTCGAGCGTGTAGTTGTTGCCACCGGAGGTGTCCAGGCGACCGACCACTCCGAGCAACTTCATGATGGCCTCGTTTACCGTAGTTACCCCGCTGGCCTGAATTTCCTCGGCGGTCACCACGCTGACGCCAAACGGCAATGTGGCCGCAGGCTCCTGAAATCGCGTGGCAGTCACCACCACGTCAGGCAACCGGGTCTGGGCCTGCAGAGCCGTTGTGCAGACCAGGCACACTGGCAGGGTGATTAAAAAACGGACATGGCTGGCACGCACTGGTGCACGAAAGTTGTTGCTGAACATGAAAAGAAACCTCAGGAAAAGAACCCTGGCCGTCGTCCCCGACAGCCCTTGGGCGTCACAAACCCGCGCGCAAACGCGGACCCACCTTGTTGGCCGGTATCCGGGCTGGTGGAGCAACTTCCATCGCCTTCCCAAGCGTCTGTTCAAAACACTCAGTGGCCGTGATGGAAGCGGAGCCTTGCGACTCGTCCACTTACCGTTGCGGGGGCAGCGCAGGTTAGGCTTGCCGTCTCCGGCGCACCCTCCTGCTTCCCGTTGAACTGCAGCATGTGAACCACACTGCGAGCACCAACACGGCAATTTTACGTCAGGCCAGCCGGCGCAAACCCTACAATGGCAAGCCTATGTCGAACCAGCGCCAAATCGACCAGATCGCCGAGCGCATCGAGCGCCTGCTGGTGCGCCACGCGGAGTTGCAACGCACCAACACGCTGCTGAGCGCACAGGTCGACAGCCTGACCCAGGAGCGTGACTCCCTCAAGTCGCGACTCGGCGCCGCACGGGCCAGGGTTGACGCCTTGCTGGACCGTCTGCCCGAGGCAACACCGGGCAACAACGCGCACAAGCACACGCCATGAAACAGCTCGAAGTGCAGATCATGGGGCAGAGTTACCTGCTGGGCTGTCCACCGGGCGGCGAGTCACGGCTGCTGGAGGCAGTGGAGCGCGTGGACAGCGCCATGTGCAAGATCCGCGATGGCGGCAAAGTGCGTGCGCGGGACCGCATCGCGGTGTTGGCGGCACTCAATCTGGCGTTCGATCTCGCGGAGCGACCGACTGCTGCCGGGGCGGGCGGCGCAGCACTCGCCAGTGACGAAGGCGGCAACACCATGCAGCTCACCACGCTGCTGGACCGGCTCGACCGCGCACTGGGTGACGACGGTCGATTGTTGTAAGGTTTTCTGTTGGCCCAGGCTGGCGAAATCAGCCGCGAGCTCCTACAATTCAGTTTGTCTGCAGTGCGCACCGGGCTTTATATTTCCTTGAACCAATGCTCTTAGAGCCCGGGCTTGGAACATTGCCTGGCAGGTGTGATCATCTCGCGTTAGATGAACCCGAAGCCAGCGCTGCCCTCGCCCACCTGAACCCCGGTTCAGGATGCCGGTCCGGTGGCACTTGCAGACACCTTTCCCCACTTTCTCCAATGAAGCACCGGCGGAATGGCGGCATGCGGTTGCACCGAACATCATCAAATCCCAGACAAATTGCTGGTATTTTTGCGGGTATCAGATGCGACTCATTGACATTGCATTTCGCCGCACAAACAGGCCGGGCAAGTACGCTGACGAGCACGACCTCTACCTGCACGTAACGCCAACCGGGCGCAAGTACTGGCGCTGCGCCTACCGGTTCGCCGGCAAACAGAAAACGCTTGCGCTGAGGATCTATCCCGACACCAGTCTTGCCAGGGCGCGAGAACTACACCACGAGGCGAAAGTCCTGTTGGCGGAGGGGGCTGATGTCGGCCATCGGAAGAATGCCGCAAAGCTATATCTTGCCGAAGACTGGCTCGGACGCCAGATGCTGAAAGACATCACACGCGATAAGTTGCGGTTGTGGCTTGCGCGCGCCAGTACTCGTAGGCGATTGATCCGTTTGGTCCCTTACTGAAATCGAATCAGATCGTCGAATGGCGTGGGGTGGTCCTCACGCGCCAGTTCGAACACGAGGCGCATGTGCCCGGTACCTGCAGGCCCGCGCTTCCAAGCCGATGCGCTGGTCAGGAACAACAGGCAACTGGACCCCGATTGGCGTCGTCACGCTCACCCCCGAGCGCGACTGCGTCATCAAGGCCCATTTGGTGGAGAAAGTTATACAGCCGTTGGCTGCATAAATGGGGCGAAAACTACGTTGACGCGCCACGCCTCCCAATTCAGAAGTGATGGTTCATTCAGCCCTTTGCCGACCCTTGGTCGGTCGTATGTTGCTGCTTTGACTGCGGCACCCTGGTCGCTCAATGCGTGACTCGGACACAACCGAGCGAGAGCTCTGCAAACGCGATCGTGTCAAAGCAATTCGACTAGTGGCATCGACGCCACACCGCGTGCGCGTTTGGCCAGCCGTTGATCGAATGTCACAAATGCCGCCGCACGCAAACTGCGGGCCATGTGCAGGGCGTCGGCGAAGTCGAGCCCCGTGTCGAAGGCATCCAGCGCCACCAGCGTCGCGGTACGGTCTTCGATTGTGATGTGCTCAATTCCGATCAGGGCTCGCATCACTCTGGAAATTTCGCGCCGCGACAAGGTATAGAAACCGCGCATCACCCATTCGAACTCCAGCAAGACGGTCACGGAAACATAGGCCCGGTCGGACATCGCCGCGATGGCAGCCGGGCGCTGCTTGGGCGCCTCGGCGTCTTCCGGGTCGTCGATAAAAAAGCGGGCCAGAACGTTGGTGTCAAGCGCCTTCACGGTCATGCCTTGTGCGCGCGTGACAACAGCGACGCCGGGTCAAAATCCTGCAGGGTGCGCGGAACCCCGCGCCTGCGGGCCCGCACCATGCCGGCCAGCTCCGCCACGTCGGTCTTCGGCACCGATCGCACGACGCGCAGCTTCAGGCCGTCTGATTCTTCGAGCACCTCAAGCTTTGTGCCGGCGCCAAGGGCCAGTCGGCGCCGCAGCGTCGCTGGCAACACGATCTGGCCTTTGGAGGATACGAGCAGTGTCGCCATGCAGTTTCCTTGAGATTCGCAATCCCGTTCATTGTAAAACGTCTTACATAGTAAGTCAAATTGTCATGACCACGCCTGCCGGTCTGCGCCAGGATGTGCTGCGGGACCACACTTCCATTCAAACTGGTCTGTTATGCCAATCGCGGCTCAGCATACTCAGCCCGCACCTTTTCATGCTTCACGGTGCCGGCATTGGACGGTACTGGCGTCGGCAGCTTTGGCAATGGCGCCGGGCCAACGGCAATAATTTTCCGCGCCACCTGCGGCGTGGCCAAACTGGTACCGCGCACACGTACAACACTGGCACTGCGGGTGCCCAGGCACAACAAACCACCAAGCACTGGGGATTGCTCGGTGACAGCAAGCCAGTCTGCTCCAGGCGGGGTACTGCGTGATCCGCCGCGAGCCAGCCCGCCGCCGGAATAGGCCGCCCGGGCAAAGTAATGCCATTTTTCGTACGATCCCACCATCACCGGCTCGTCGCCACAGGCCGACCCGAGCAAGGACCCGTCACCTGAAAATCGGACATTGGGTTGGTTTCCAAACGCGATGAATCTGCTCGCATGGACACGCTGACTCATCCCAGGATTACGACCACCCCACGCCGCATACGCGTATATCGGGCCAACAACAGGGTATCCATGTTGATGCACAAATTCCAGCATCCATACGCCCGGCGGGGCACTTGCTTTTAAGTGATCACTCGAAGTGGGACTCAGATGAACCAGAATTTGCCGCTGTGCCTGGCCGGATGGCGAAATGACCCGCTTGCTGACGACGATACAGCATGGCAGAGCTGGCGCCGCCGGCCAGACCACAACTTCGTTCGGGCCACCAGTGCGAACCACAATATCCGGGATTGGCCCGCTGCCTGCAGGCGCAGTAATGTGCAGTGTGAAGCTCGCGGTTGCGTCGCCCACCCACAATTCGAGTGGTGTTGGCGCACCACTGCCCATCGGCAGCCACCAACCGAATCGGGCGCTGGCCGGCGGCCCGGGTAGCGGCCCCGGTAACGGAAACACCACGGCGTTGCGCACATCCTCATGGCCATTTCCGGACGGAAACACGACCCGAAGATTGATGGCGCGCAATCGCGCCTGTGCAACCATTGCGTCGAGGGCGCGTTCAAACCACGACGTGCCGTCATGTGGCCCCAGCTCTGTGCCATAGTCAACCACGACCGAGACGATGGCATGATCTGGCGCACAGTCCAGGATGTAGCGCAGGCCGTCGAGCGTACTGCGCTCCACACCACCACGATTCGGCGCCAGAGGCACGGCGCGCGGCAATTGCACAAAAACGAAGTCAGCCTCCATGGCGTCCTGATTCGGCTCGGACCGCCCACTCCGCGACAGGCTCGGCGACTGCCATTGCGAAGCCAACAAACCCATGACAATCGAGCCGTGGGTATGCTGGCATTTCACGGCCGGGTAATGTGCAAGTTCGTAACACAGGTCTTCGTCAATCCGCGTGTTGACAGTCGCCGCGCCTATGAATCGGTTCAATGCCGCGCGATCAAGCTGCCGACCATAATCGTAGCCGCGGGGCAAGGTGCCATCAACGGTCGGAAAATCAGGCACCGGGTCCTGGTCCCACAAAGAAAAAATGCGCGTGCCGGTGGTGCTGAGGTAAGCGCGGTGTGCAAACGGGCAGCCGTGGTCGATCAAACCGAGAATTTGTGTCTTGTCCGTCCGTGGTGGTGATGCCATTGACGAAGAGTCAGCCGTCGCACGTGTTGTGCGCCTCGGCACTGGGCGGCGCGGGGCAAGGTCTGCGCCGAGTTGAACTTCTGTCACGAACGGCGCCACAATCAATGCGAACAGTGTCAACCACGAAACATCGGCAGTAAAAAAATAGCTGGTGTTAGGTGCCACAACCGGCCCGTGGGCGATGGTCAGACGACCGCTGAGAGGTGTAGCAAACAGCGCCGCCAAGACCGCATTGATCAAAATCTCAGACCCGCTGTATCCAGTCCGCACCGTGAAGCCAATGGGGATGCGCGGATTAGCCCGGTCACCGACCTCGTAATCGGCAAATACATTGGTGATGGCCGCGACCAGGTAAGCATCGAGCTTGCCGATCTGGGCAACTGTGAACGCATTCAGGTGAATATCTGGCATGACTGGGTACCATCCACACCGCTAAGCGCGCTTTTCATCCGGATCCAACCAGCGCAGTTCTTTTCGCGCCTCTTCCCACACCTTATTCAACTCCGGGTGTGCGGCAAGGCTGGTAGTTTGGGGCGCACCCGTGGTTACGACAAAAGGGTCCTGGCCACTCGATCCAGGATCGCAGTTTACCGGCGCAAAAGGTGCGCCGCCAGTCACGGCGGGTTGGCAGCACGTTATGAAGTAACTGCCCAACCACTCACCAAGGGCACGCCCTGCGGGCAAGTCGATCTGGAAATGAACGCCTGCAACAATGCGGTTATCGCCAATACGATTGGCCAAGGCCTTCAATTGCAATGACAGGCCGTTCCAGGCAACGGTCGCGGCAGTCGGCTTGGTCAAAGCAATCAGAACCGCTGCAGTCAACGCTGCCTCGCACATGTGGCCCATCGGATAACTGCCGTGACCGGGTGTACGAATCATGGGCTGTACCTGCGGGCTGTATTCCTCGGGGCGGGCACAGGCGAACTCGTGTTTGAAGCGCATGTGCACTTGTACGGCAAACTGGTGTGCAATCGATATCAGCATTACCGTGGCAGGTGTCTTGTCCGCACCGATCGGAAGCATGGAGGCCCAGAATGACCAGGTGTCGTTGACCTGCATCAGGATTTCAGACGCACGGTCTTCGCGCAATTCGGCGTCCGCAATGACGTCTTTCAACTGAGCCTTGAACATGTCAAAAGTCGGTCGAATCATCGTGACGGCAGCAACACCGTTGAGACGCATCGTCACACTGGCCTTGGAAGCACCTGTTGCAAACGTCAATGGCCTGAGCAAGCCAGGCAGGCACAACGTAGCCACGACCCAGTCGTCCCAATGTGCCAGGCGGTTGAGCAGGTCATCCGGTGTCGCGGGTCTCGCCATGGTCACGAAATCCGGTGCTGGGTGCGGTGGGGTCGCCGAGCGCGGCATGACGGTTGGATCCAGTGGGAATGGATAAGACGAATCGTCGCCCGGGTTGACGATGGCGTCACGACTCTTCCGCAGTGCGTCAGCCGCTGCTATCGAACCCACCCCAGCACTTGCTGCCCCGCTGGCCGCTCCGCTTGCTGCCCCGTTCGCGGCTCCGCTATAAATTCGAAAAACACTCATCACTATTCTCCTTCGTTCAGGTTGTCTCAGGCACATTCAAGCTGCGTAAAGCGGCCACCACACGTTGTCGTCGTGGGTTTTCGGCTCCACCCATGGATTGGTACCGGGCGACGGTCAGGTTGGGTATCACAACAAGCAGGTGCGACAGAGTTTCTTTGGCATCGGCGGTGTAACCAGCCTCGACCTGCGCCAACAATTTGGCTCGCAGCGTCGGCGCATGGTTGTAGTCGAGTTTGAGAGTCCGATTTGCCTCGCGAAT
>JANLVB010000070.1:0-12979 GCA_031363785.1 Betaproteobacteria bacterium | reverse complement strand
CGGGCGTTCCGGGATCGGCGCGTTCAGGCTGGCCGACAAACCGAGCGCCAACACGCGGCGCGTATCGGCCGGGTCGATCACGCCGTCGTCCCACAGCCGCGCGCTCGCGTAGTACGGGTGCGCCTGGTGCGCGACCTGGTCGAGGATGGGCTGCTTGAACGCGGCTTCTTCGGCGGCGCTCCAGGCTCCGCCGCGGCCTTCGATGCCGTCGCGCTTCACGGTGGCGAGCACGGCGGCGGCCTGCTCGCCGCCCATCACGCTGATGCGCGCGTTCGGCCACATCCACAGAAAGCGCGGCGAATAGGCGCGCCCGCACATGCCGTAGTTGCCGGCGCCGAAGCTGCCACCGATGATGATGGTGAACTTGGGCACGGCGGCGGTGGCCACAGCCGTGACCATCTTGGCGCCATTGCGCGCAATGCCCTCGTTCTCGTACTTGCGCCCGACCATGAAGCCGGTGATGTTCTGCAGAAATATCAGAGGCACCTTGCGCTGGCAGCACAACTCGATGAAGTGCGTGCCCTTGAGCGCGGATTCACTGAACAGGATGCCGTTGTTGGCGATGATGCCCACCGGCATGCCTTCAATATGGGCAAACCCACACACCAGGGTGGTGCCATAACGGGCCTTGAACTCGTCCAGCACCGAGCCGTCCACAATGCGGGCAATGATTTCGCGCACATCGAATGGCTTACGGGTGTCGAGCGGAATGACGCCGTACAGCTCCTGCGCGTCGAAGCCGGGGGCGACCGTGGCGGCCCGAATGTTGCCGGATTTGACCCGATTCAGGTTCTTGACTGCGTTGCGGGCCAGCGCCAGTGCATGCATGTCGTTTTCCGCGAGGTGGTCCGCCACACCCGAGAGCCGGGTATGCACGTCACCACCACCCAAATCCTCCGCACTGACCACTTCGCCGGTCGCGGCCTTCACCAGTGGCGGCCCGCCGAGAAAAATCGTGCCCTGGTTGCGCACAATGATGCTCTCGTCGCTCATCGCCGGCACATAGGCACCACCGGCCGTGCAACTGCCCATGACGACCGCGATTTGGGCAATGCCCTGGGCACTCATGTTGGCCTGGTTGTAGAAAATTCGGCCGAAGTGGTCCCGATCGGGGAACACCTCGTCCTGGTTCGGCAAATTGGCGCCACCCGAATCCACCAGATACACACACGGCAGGTTGTTCTGCTGCGCCACCTCCTGCGCGCGCAAATGTTTCTTCACCGTCAACGGGTAATAGGTACCACCCTTGACGGTAGCGTCGTTGCACACCACCATGCAGTCGACGCCACTGATGCGCCCGATGCCGGTGATCAGGCCGGCACATGGCGCGCTGTCGCTGCCTTCGCGGTCCGGGTACATGGCCAGCGCCGCCAGCGGGCTGAGTTCGAGGAATGGTGTGCCTGGATCAAGCAGCATCTGCACCCGGTCCCGCGGCAGCAATTTCCCACGCGCCGTATGTTTGGCGCGCGCGGCGTCGCCACCGCCTGCCTGGGCCAGCGCAATGCGGGCCTGCAGGTCGGCCACCAGGCCGCGCATGGCAACCGCATTGGCCTGAAAATCGGCGGAACGCGCATTGAGCTTGGATTCGAGAACCGGCATCGTGACTCCTGAGGAAGCGCCTGACTAAACCAACAAGGCAGGCAACTCTGCCATGTCTGCAAACACCTGGGATGCCCCGGCTGCGCGCAGTACGGCGCCGTCCCCAAGCGGGGCATAGGCAAAAACAACAGCGCCGGCCGCAACTCCAGCCGCCACCCCGGTGAGCGTGTCCTCCACTACCGCGCAACGCGATGGACTGGCCTGCAACGCCGCGGCGGCCGCCAGATACACGTCCGGATACGGCTTGGAACGGGGCGTTTCGTAGCCGCTGAAGATACGACCGTCAAAGTATTCCATCAAGCCCACCTTGCGCAGTTGCATCTCGACCTTGAAGCGGTCCGCTCCCGAGGCGCAGGCGATACGCGCGCCATGGTGGGCGTGGATTGCGTGCACCGCTGCGTGAACGTTGGGAATGGCTGTCAGTTGCTCCAGCAACGCGGCGTTGCGGCGCTGCTGGAATGCGCCGAGCCAGTCATCACCCACGGCGCGACCGGTCTGTTCGGCGATCAGGGCGACTTCTTCCTTCAGCGCCTTGCCGACAAAATGCGCCATGCACTCCTCTTGTGTAAGCTGCCATCCGAGTTCGCCGAGCATGGTGCGCAGAATACCGTTGGTAATTGGCTCCGAGTCGACCAGCACGCCGTCACAGTCAAACAATACCGCGTCAAACCTCATCCCGTTGTTGAGGCGTATCGGTGTCATGCGAGGGCGCGCTGGATCAGCATCTTCTGCACGTCGCTGGTGCCTTCGTAAATCTGGCACACCCGCACGTCACGGTAAATGCGCTCGAGCGGAAAGTCGTTCACGTAACCGTAGCCACCCAGCGTCTGGATGGCGGCCGAACACACCTGTTCCGCCATTTCACTGGCAAACAACTTGGCCATCGCGGCCTCCTTCAGGCACGGGCGGCCAGCGTCCCGCAAGCTGGCGGCATGCCAGATCAGCTGGCGCGCCGCTTCGATGCGGGTGGCGCAGTCGGCCAGCCGGAAGCCAACCGCCTGGTGACCAAAAATCGGCTGCCCGAAACTCTCACGCTGCTTGGCATACGCCAGCGCGACCTCGAACGCGCTGCGCGCCATACCGACACTCTGGGCGGCGATACCGATTCGGCCACCCTCCAAACCACCGAGGGCGATCTTGTAGCCCTCGCCCTCCTGGCCAATCAGGTTTTCGTGCGCGATGCGGCAATTGTCAAAACTGATCTGGGCCGTGTCGCTGGAGTGCTGGCCGAGCTTGTCCTCCAGCCGGTCGACCCGATAACCGGGTGCCTTGGTCGGTACCAGAAAGGCACTCATGCCTTTCTTGCCGGCCGCCTTGTCGGTAACCGCAATCACCACCACCACGTCGCCATTGCGGCCACTGGTGATGAACTGCTTCACACCGTTGAGCAGGTATCCTTGCGCGTCCTTCTGCGCCGTGGTGCGCAATGCCGAGGCGTCAGACCCCGCATGCGGCTCGGTCAGCGCGAACGCGCCCAGCATCTCGCCCTGCGCCAGAGGCACCAGCCATTGTTTCTTCTGGGCCGGGTTGCCGTAGCGCAGCAGGATCGCATTGACCGGGCAGTTGGTGACCGATATGGCGGTGCTGGTGCCGCCATCGCCCGCGGCAATTTCCTCCAGCACCAGTGCCAGCGTCAGGTAGTCCAGATTGGCGCCGCCGTATTCCTCCGGCACACAGATGCCATAGGCTCCCAAGGCGGCCAGTCCGCGGTGCGCATCTTTCGGGAAATGGCGCTCCTTGTCCCAGCGTGCGGCGTGCGGCCACAACTCCTGCTGCGCAAATGCGCGCACCGCGTCGCGCACCATCTCCTGGTCCTGCGTCAACAACATGGTGCGCTCCGCGGGCCGACAACGTCGGGCACCGAAATCCGATCAGACCGCAATGGATATCGCATGCTAGACCAGCTCCAACGCCACTGCCGTCGCCTCACCACCGCCGATACACAGGGTCGCCAAGCCGCGCTTGAGACCGCGCGCTTTGAGTGCATACATCAGCGTCACCATGATGCGTGCGCCGCTGGCACCGATGGGGTGGCCCAGGGCACAGGCGCCGCCATGCACGTTGACGATGTCGTGTGCCACCTTGAGCTCGGCCATCAGCGCCATCGGCACCACGGCAAACGCCTCGTTCACCTCCCATAGGTCGACATCGGCCACGCTCCAGCCGGCCTTCGCCAACGCCTTGTTGGTCGCACCCACGGGCGCCGTGGTGAACCAGTTTGGCTCCTGTGCGTGCATGGCGTGCGAAACGATCCGCGCCATCGGTGTCACACCCAGCCGTGCCGCCGTGGAGGCCCGCATCAGGACCATCGCCGCCGCGCCGTCATTGATGCTGGAACTCGATGCGGCGGTGATCGTGCCGTCTTTCTTGAATGCCGGTTTGAGCGTGGCAATCTTGTCCAGCTTGACCCGGCCCGGGCCCTCGTCAATCGCCACCACGACGTCTGCAGTGCGCCCTTTGACCGTGACTGGGGTGATCTCCGCCGCGAAGGCGCCGGATAACGTGGCGGCATTGGCGCGTTGCACCGAGGTCGTGGCAAAGGCATCCTGCGCGGCGCGGCTGAAATGGTACTTGGCAGCGCAGTCTTCACCAAAAGTGCCCATGGCCCGACCCGGCTCGTAGGCGTCTTCCAGGCCATCGAGCATCATGTGGTCGTACACACGGTCGTGACCGATACGCATGCCTGATCGACCCTTCAGCAGGAGGTAGGGCGCGTTGGTCATGCTCTCCATGCCCCCGGCCACCATCACCTCGTGGCTGCCGGCCAGCAACATGTCATGCGCCAACATGGCCGCCTTCATGCCGGAGCCGCACATCTTGGACAGCGTGACAGCGCCCGCACTCTTCGGCAAACCGCCCTTGAACGCCGCCTGCCGTGCCGGCGCCTGGCCCTGGCCGGCCATCAGGCAATTGCCAAACAGGACTTCGGTGACGAGGTCGGCCGATATGCCGGAGCGCTGAACCGCGGCACGGATCGCCGCGCCACCGAGGTCATGGGCTGCGACTGCGGAGAAGTCGCCCTGAAAACTGCCCATGGGCGTGCGTGCGGCACCCACAATAACGATGGGATCAGGCTGATGGTCGATCATGGATGGTCTCCGTTTGGGTGACTGGCAGGTGTCGGCGCGACTGACGTCATGCCAGCTCGGTCTGCCCGTCGTCGGGCGCGAAGCGCTTGTCGCGGTCATAGGGAAAAACGTCGAACACATGGCCCTGCTGGATTCGTTCCTTGTGGCCCTGCCAGAACCTGGCATCCAGCAGATCGGCGTGGTGTTTCATGAATATCGAGCGGACCGCCGGGTTTCCGAGCAAAAACGGCCCGAAGGTCTCGGGGAACACGTCCCGCGGGCCGACGGTGTACCAAACCTCACCGCTCATTTCATCTTCCTCATTACGCGGCTCGGGGACCCGTCGGAAGTTGCAGTCGGTGATGTATTCGATCTCATCGTAGTCGTAGAAAACCACCTTGCCATGACGCGTGATGCCGAAGTTCTTCCACAACATGTCGCCCGGGAAGATATTGGCAGCCACCAGGTCCTTGATGGCGTTGCCGTACTCCACCACCCCGCGCTCGATCTGCTGCCCCGCACGCACCGCCGCGGGATCATCGGCGCTGCCATTGCCTCCGAGATCGAACGCTTCCTGCAGGTAGATGTTGAGCGGAATCATGCGGCGCTCGATATACACGTGCTTGAGGATGACCTCGATCTGGCCGTCGCTATCACGGTCGCTGATTTCCAGCTGGCTGGGCGCAAACTTCTCGATCTCGGCGATCAGTTCGTCATTAAACCGGGCGCGTGGAAACGCGACCTCGCTGTATTCCAGCGTGTCCGCCATGCGCCCGACGCGGTCGTGCTGCTTGACCAGCAGGTACTTGCCCTTGATCTGTTCGCGCGTCGTGTCTTTTTGCGGCGGGTAATAGTCCTTGATGACCTTGAAGACATACGGGAACGACGGCAGGTCGAACACCAGCATGACCATGCCCTTGATGCCAGGGGCGATGCGGAATTTGTCGGTGGAGTGGCGCAGATGGTGCAGGAAGTCGCGGTAAAACAGCGTCTTGCCCTGTTTCTGCAGGCCCAGCGCGCTGTACATCTCGTTGCGCGGCTTGCGCGGCATCATGCTGCGCAGGAACTGCACATAGGCGCTCGGAACTTCCATGTCGACCATGAAATAGGCGCGCGCAAAGCTGAACAGCATCAGCAGATCGTCCTCCCCGAACAACGCTGCATCGATAACCAGCCGGCCGGCCTTGTTGTGCAATACCGGCAGGGCAAACGGCTCCTCGTTGAAGCCGTTGATGATCTTGCCGACGATGTAGGCGCCCTTGTTGCGGAAGAACAGGCCTGACAACACCTGCAACTGGAAGTTGGCGCGCAATTTGACCTCGCCCAGGCGTGTTCGCACGGCCTCGCGCACATAGACGCAGTCACGCGTCAGGTCTTCGAACGGGCGGCGCAGGTCGAAGTCCGACACCAGTGCGTGCAGCACCGCAGGCATGTTGTCCTGGTCGGGGTAATAAGCGCGGTAGGTCGGGCGCGCCTCGGGTTCGTCGTTTTCGATGTATTCGGTGCTGACGGCGGGCCGCACAAAGATAAAGTCGTTCTGGAAGTAGCTGCGATGCAGTATCTTGGTAGTGACCGAATTGAAGAAGGTCTCGGCGAGTTCGGGCTGGTGGTGGTCCACCAGCAGCCCGATGTAGTGCAGCTTGACCTGTTGCCAGACTTCCATCACTTGTTCGCCGGCCTTGAACTCGCGCTCCAGCCGCATCGAACACTCGCGCACCCGCAGGTCATAGAACTCGATGCGCTCGCGCTGGGCGCGTTGCTGGCCATGCCAGTCGGCGGTCTCGAAGCGGTGCTTGGCACGCCCCGACTCGGTGCGAAACAGCCGGTAATGGCGGTTGAAACCATCCATCATTGCCTTGGCAATGTCGTATGCGATGCTGGAGTCGAGGCGTTGTGGAAACATGTGGGTTCAGTCTTCCTCGGCCAGCACGTCAGCGTTCGCGCCGCGCGGGTATCGTTTCAGTGCGTTGCGGAACACCGGCACCACCGAATCCGGGGAATCCATGCTCACCTTCAGATCCTTCAGCAAGCCATCGCGCAAGCCGTAGACCCAGCCGTGCACGGTGATGTCCTGCGCTCGTGTCCAGGCGTCCTGAATCACGGTGGACAGCGCGACATTGCCGACTTGTTCGATCACGTTGATCTCGCACAAAACGTCTTCCTGCTGTTCGGGCGGCAGGTGCACGATGCGTTTGCGATGCCGCAGGCGCACATCCTGCACATGGCGCAGCCAGTTGTCGGCCAGGCCAATGCGGATTCCCTGCAGGGCCGCACGCACACCGGCACAGCCATAATGGCCCACCACCATGATATGGCGCACCTTGAGATGCTCCACTGCAAACTGGATCGTCGACAGGGCATTGAGGTCGGAGTGCACCACCAGGTTGGCCACATTGCGGTGTACAAAAACCTCTCCCGGGTCGAGACCCGTGATCTCGTTGGCCGGCACCCGGCTGTCAGAACAGCCTATCCACATGTAACGCGGCTTCTGCTGCGCCAGCAGATTGGTGAAAAAACCGGGGCGCTCGCGTTCCATGCGTTGTGCCCAGGCCTTGTTGTGGTCGAGCAGGATCTGCAGTGATTCGGTCATGACCGGATTTTCCCACTGGACACAAGCCGCCAGCGCATTACATCGTCTCGGCGAACAACTCGCGCCCGATCAGCATGCGGCGGATCTCGCTGGTGCCGGCGCCGATTTCATACAGTTTGGCATCGCGCCACAGGCGTCCGACCGGGTAATCGTTGATGTAACCGTTGCCACCGAAAATCTGCACCCCCTCGCCCGCCATCCAGGTCGCCTTTTCGGCACACCACAGGATCACCGAAGCACAGTCCTTGCGGACACGGCGCACATGCTCCGAGCCCAGCGCGTCGAGGTTCTTTCCCACCGCGTAACAATAAGCGCGGCCGGCTTGCAACACGGTGTACATGTCGGCAACCTTGCCCTGGATCAGCTGAAACTCTCCGATGCTCTGGCCGAATTGCTTGCGGTCGTGGATGTAGGGCACCACGTTGTCCATGACCGCCTGCATGATGCCGATCGGGCCTCCGGACAAGACCGCACGCTCGTAATCCAAGCCACTCATGAGCACCTTTGCGCCGCCATTCAGGTCCCCCAGCACGTTGTGTTGTGGCACCTCCACGTTCTGAAACACCAGCTCCCCAGTATGGCTGCCGCGCATCCCGAGCTTGTCGAGCTTTTGCGCGATGCTGAACCCCGGCATTCCCTTCTCGATCAGGAACGCGGTCACGCCGCGCGCGCCCAGCTCGGGCTCGGTCTTGGCATATACCACCAGCGTATCGGCGTCTGGGCCATTGGTGATCCAGAACTTGCTGCCGTTGAGAAGGTAATAACCGCCCTTGTCTTCCGCCTTGAGCTTCATCGACAACACGTCGCTGCCAGAGCCCGACTCGCTCATCGCCAGCGCGCCGACATGTTCACCCGAGATCAGCCGGGGCAGGTACTTCTGGCGCTGCGCCGCATTGCCGTTGCGCTTGATCTGGTTCACACACAGGTTGCTGTGCGCGCCGTAACTCAAGCCGACCGAGGCCGAGGCGCGGCTGATTTCCTCCATCGCCACCATATGGGCCAGATAACCCATGTTGGCGCCACCGTATTCTTCACCGACAGTGATGCCGAGGACGCCCAGGGCGCCCATCTTGCGCCACAAATCCATCGGAAACTGGTCGCTGCGGTCGATCTCGGCGGCGCGCGGTGCAATCTCGGCCTGGGCAAACCCGTGCACCGCATCACGCAGGGCGTCGACATCTTCACCGAGCTGAAAATCAAGTCCGGGCAGGTTCATCAGGGGTCTCCATGTTCCGACGCCGCAGCATCAGCAGGTTGTTGGCACTGGCAGCAGGGTTTGTTGCAGCATACTTCAGGCCCTGGACGGGGCTTTGTCCTGCCTTGCAAGCAAGGCGCGGGCCTCTTTTTCATGCGTCCTGACCTCATCCAGATTGGCCACCAGGTCGGCCATCTGCTCCTCCAGTGCCTTGCGATGCGCCGCCAGCACCAGCAGGAACTTCTTCAGCTGCGCGCCGGTGTCACGCGGGCTATCGTATACATCGATGATGTCGCGCGCCTCGGTAAGCGACAGCCCGAGCCGCTTTGCGCGCAATGTGAGTTTGAGCCTGGTGCGGTCACGCGCACTGTAGATGCGGATGCGTCCGGCCGCCCCTTCGCGCCGCGGCTGCAGCAAGCCCATATCCTCATAAAAACGTATCGCACGGGTTGTCAGGTCAAATTCCTGGGCGAGGTCACTGATCGAATATTCGGCTGGCACGGTCATGGTGGGTCACGGTGGGGCAACAGGTCGGCATACGCAGGCGACAGGTTGGCGGGCGCTGCCTGCCTACAATGGCCTGATTACATCTGACGTTTACGTAAACGTCAACCCTGCCAGGCCCTCCGATGAATGATCTCGAACTGCAATTGCACTACCCGTTGGGAGATGCCTTGCCCGATCCGGGCGCCAGCATGGAAGTTGCGCCCGGCGTGCGCTGGATTCGCATGTCACTGCCATTCGCGCTGAACCACATCAACCTGTGGTTGTTGCGCGACGCACTCGACGGGCGCGCTGGCTGGAGCATCGTCGACTGCTGCATTGCGCGGGACGAATCCAGGGCCCAGTGGCAACAGATTTTTGACAGCCAACTCGAGGGGCTGCCGATACTGCGCGTCATCGTGACCCATATGCACCCCGACCACATCGGTCTGGCGCACTGGTTGTGCGAGCGCTGGAACGTGCGGCTGTGGATCAGCGCGACCGACTACAACGTGGCGCGCCTGGGCGCCATGGGGCCAACCGCATTCGGCGGCGAGGCGGCAGCACAATTCTTCGCAGCCCATGGCCTCAACGACCCCGACTCTGTGGGTCAGATCAAGGCACGGGCGACCTACTTTCCGAGTCTGGTACCAGCCGTACCCAAACAATACCGCCGCATGATGGACGCAGACACCTTGACCATAGGCGCCCACCAGTGGTTGTGCATCAGTGGCCACGGCCATGCGCCGGAGCATATCTCGCTCTATTGTGCAGCGTTGGGTCTGCTGATCGGCGGCGACATGATGCTGCCGCGCATTTCCACTAATGTCAGTGTCTACGAAGTGGAGCCCGAAGCCAACGCATTGCGCCAGTTTCTCGACTCCATCGACAAGTTTCGCGCCCTGCCCGAGACCACATTGACGCTGCCCTCGCACGGCAAACCTTTTACCGGCCTGCACACACGGATCGGCCAGTTGCATGATCACCACCGGGATCGGTTGGCGGAGGTCATGCAGGCCTGCGCGGAAAAGCCATGCTGCGCGGCGCAAATCGTCCCGATCATGTTCAAACGCCCGCTGGACCTGCACCAGACCACGTTTGCTATGGGAGAGGCGGTGGCACACCTGCACCTCTTGTGGTTCGAAGGCAAGCTGCAACGGACGTTGGACGATGGTGGCGTGTACCGGTTTGCGGCACGAATTGACCCAGTGACGTCCTGAGAACCAGTTCTAGATCCAGCGCGGAATTGCATCGTCCTTCAGATGGCCCCGGAGCTCGGCGTAGTCGGGCACCACACTGGCCACAGTCTCCCAAAATTGCGGGCCATGGTTCATGACGCGCAAGTGGCTTAGTTCATGTGCCACCACATAGTCGATCACCTCCAGCCGGAAGTGCACCAGCCTCCAGTGCAGGCGAATCGACCCGTCCGAGCGGGCACTGCCCCAGCGGGTGCCGGCGTTGCTCAATGCCAGCCGGCGCCACCGCACTTGAAGGCGCGGCGCAAAATGGTCCAGGCGCTCGGTGAAAATACGCCGAGCCTGCCGCATCAACCAGGCCTGCACGGCGTCGCGGATCTGCTCTGGCGCGGCATGTTGCGACAACGCCAGGTGCAGAGCCGAACAGGCCAGCGATTTGTCAGCATCATCCGGCGGCACCCGCAACTCGGCTCCACCAGCACCGAAGGCGTATGACGGGTCGAGGACCAGCTTGACCGGACGCCCAAGAAATGTGAGCTCCGCGCCGTCTTTCCAGTCTATGCGGCTGGCCTCCTGGCGCTGCTGTCGATCCCGGGTCTGCGCCAGTTTGGAGAGAATCCAGCCTGACTTCTCCAGCACGGCTTCTCGTACCTGGCCCAGCGTGACCCAGCGCGGGGCGCTGACCACCAGTCCGTCGGCGCCGATCACAAATCCGATGCTGCGTCGCTTGCCGCGCCGCAACATATAGGCCACCAGGGCGTTGCCCAACAAGATTTCGCGATTGGCCTGGGGGTGGCGAAATTCAACCGGCAGCAGGCGTGGTGATAGCGCCGACACCCCAGCTGCGTCTGCGTCCTGCCGTTCCGGGCCGAACAGGTCCAGCGTCAATTGAAGCAGGCTTTGCACCGGATCAGCGGTACGCCTCCGGGTCGAGGCGCCGCATTTCCGCCTCGATCCAGGTTTGCACCTCCTGCATGAGTTCGTCCGGCTGGCGGCCGCTGCTGGGAATCGCCTTGCCGATCGACACGTCCACAATACCCGGTCTTTTGATGTAGGCCTTGCGTGGCCAGCACTTCGCACTGCTGACAGCGATAGGAATGACCGGCGCACCGGTTTCTATCGCGAGACGGGCGCCGCCGGATTTGTATTGACCGCTTTGTCCCCGCTCGATGCGTGTGCCCTCCGGAAACATGATGATCCATATGCCCTGGGCCAACAGAAGCTTGCCCTGTGCCACCACCTTGTTGAAGGCCCGGGAGCGCTGTTTGCGGTCGATATGGATCATGTCCAGGCGCCCCATGGCCCAACCGAAGAACGGCACGGCCAACAGCTCCTTCTTGAATACATAAGCCAGGGGGTGCGGCATCAATGTGGGCAACAGAAAGGTTTCCAGCGTGGACTGGTGTTTGACCAGCAGGATGGCCGGACTGGTAGTGCCAACCGGCAGGTTTTCCTTGCCCGTTACCCGCACCTGTATCCCCAACAACACGCGCGCGCCGTCGATGACCCAGCCCAGCCAGCGTACCGCCATCCACCAGAGTGCCGTGCCACGTATCCGCAGCGACGCCAGCAACATGATGATGCCCCACGGCACAACCGTGACCAGCATCCACAGCATGTGGATCGTAGAGCGCAGAAACAGCATGGTGTCGTCTTGGTGTCAGTGCGCTGCGTGCCGTGGCGCCGCCTGCGCTGCAGGTCTGGTGACCAGATAGTGGGCAAATGCCGCCAGATCGTCATGCACCAGGGTGGCCACCGGAAACGTCGCGGCCAGTGGTTCGCCGGGCACGGGCCGGGTCCGCCCGGTCAATACCAGGTGCGGCTCGCAACCGGCGGACGTGCTGGCGAGCATATCGTCGAGCGAGTCGCCGACCACCGGTATGCCGGGGAGGTCGACTCCGAATCGCTCACCGATCTGCTCCAGCAGGCCGGGCGCCGGCTTGCGGCAACGGCATCCGTCTTCGGGGGCGTGTGGACAATAAAAGACGGCGTCCACCCGTCCGCCAACCGCCGCCAGCATGCGATGCATGCGCGCATGGATCGCGTTCAATGCGGCAACTTCGAACAAACCGCGTCCCAATCCGTCCTGGTTCGATGCCACCACCACATGCCAGCCGGCATGGTTGAGTCTGGCAATCGCTTCGAGCGCTCCGGGCAGTGGTCTCCAGGCATCCGCTGTGTCAACGATATCGGCGCCCCTCTCATTGACTGTGCCGTCACGCCCCAGAATGACCAGTTTCATCGGACCACCTCTGCACCTGCCAAACGCGAAAGATCGGCCACGCGGTTCATCGCCAGGTACAGACCGCGCAGCAACCCGAGCCGGTTCAGCCGCAGGTCCGTTTCCGGGGCATTGACCATCACATTGTCAAAAAAGGCATCGACTGGCTCCCGCAGCGCAGCAAGTGTCTGCAGGCAAGCAGTGTAGTCACCCGTTTCGAACTGCTGATGAGCCTCTGGCAACACCCGCTGCATGGCCCGGTACAAGTCGATCTCGGCCGGGGCCGCCAGCAGGATTTCACTCACATGCGGGTCCACCTCCTGTGTCTTCTTGAGAATATTGGCGATGCGCTTGTTTGCGGCGGCAAGGGCGCTCGCTTGCGGCAATGCCGAAAAGGCGCGCACTGCAGCCAGGCGCTTCGGAATGTCACCCAGGCGTTGCGGGTGCAAGGCGAGAACGGCATCCACCTCCTGTGCCCGGTAATCCTGTTCACGCAAGTTGCCTGCCAGCCGGTCGTAGACAAAGTCGCGCAAATCGAATTCGTCGCCACCATGTTTGGCGTCGGCATTGAAGTGCAGCTTGACTGCCTGCCATTGTTCGGGCTGCGCCTCGCCGAACCCCAGCGCG
>JANLVB010000047.1:0-4140 GCA_031363785.1 Betaproteobacteria bacterium | reverse complement strand
GCCGACAACAAGAAGGCGGCTTACAACTACTTTTTCGAAGAGCGCTTCGAAGCCGGCCTGGTACTCGAAGGCTGGGAGGTCAAGTCACTTCGCGAGGGCAAGGTGCAGCTGACCGATGGTTACGTGGTGATACGCAACGGTGAACTGTTCGTGATCGGCCTGCAGATCAACCCGCTTGGCACGGCCTCTACCCACGTCAGCCCGGACAAGGTCCGCACCCGCAAACTGCTGATGCACAAGGCCGAGATCGCCCGACTCACCGGCAAGGTGGAACAAAAAGGCTACACCCTGGTGCCGCTGAACCTGCACTGGAAGGCCGGCCGGGTGAAATGCGAAATCGCCCTCGCCAAGGGCAAGGCGGAACACGACAAGCGCGACACCATCAAGGACCGCGAAGGCAAGCGCGAAGTGGAGCGCGCCATGAAGAGCCGGCAGCGCTGAGCGCCTGCCAAGGCCTCAGCGCCTGGGAAGATTTCGTGGCGCAGCAGAAAGACTCTCTGCCTCTCAGATCGCCTCGCGGTTGGCCTTCTTGCGCTCGTGCTCCTTGAGGTGGCGTTTGCGCAGGCGGATGCTTTTGGGCGTGATCTCGACCAATTCGTCCTCTTCGATGAACTCCACCGCGTACTCCAGCGTGAGCTGGATCGGCGGCGTGATCTTGATCGCGTCCTCCTTGCCCGACACGCGGAAGTTGGTGAGCTGCTTCATGCGCACGGCATTCACCACCAGGTCGTTGTCGCGGCTGTGGATGCCGACAATCATGCCCTCATACACCGGGTCCCCGGCCTTCACGAACATGCGGCCGCGGTCGTCGAGTTTGCCCAGGGCATAGGTCACGATCTCGCCGTCGTCCATGGAAATCAGTACCCCGCTCTTGCGGCTTTCAATGTCACCACGGTAGGCCTCGTAGCCGTCAAAGATGTTGCTGGCCAGACCGGTGCCGCGGGTCAGATTCAGAAACTCGTTCTGGAAGCCAATCAATCCTCGGGCCGGGATGCGGTATTCGAGCCGCACGCGGCCGCGCCCATCGGGCTCCATGTTCAGCAAGTCGCCCTTGCGCAGGCCGAGGGCCTGCATCACGCCACCCTGGTGGCTTTCCTCGATATCCACCGTCAGCATTTCGATCGGCTCGTGTTTTTCACCGTCGACGAGGCGAAACACGACACGCGGTTTGGACACGGCCAACTCATAACCCTCGCGACGCATGTTCTCCAGCAAAATGGTCAGGTGCAGTTCGCCACGCCCGCACACCTCGTAGATGCCGTCCTCGTCGGTGTCGGTGACACGCAGCGCAACGTTGGCCTGCAGCTCGCGGTCAAGCCGGTCGCGCAGCTGGCGGCTGGTGACGAACTTGCCCTCGCGCCCGGCCAGCGGCGAGTTGTTGACACAGAAGTTCATGGTCAGCGTCGGTTCGTCGATCTTCAGCATCGGCAGCGGCGCCGGATTCAAGGGGTCGGTCAGGGTGACGCCGATGCCGACCTGCTCGATGCCACTGACCAGCACGATGTCGCCCGGGCCGGCCTCGCTGGCGGCCACACGCTCCAGGCCTTCGAACTTGAGGATCTGCTGGACCTTCGCCTTGCCGGACTTTCCCTCCAGCCCCTCCATCACCAGCACCTCCTGATTCGTGCGGATCATCCCTTGACTGATGCGACCCACACCAATACGGCCGACATAGGTGGAAAAGTCCAGCGAGCTGATCTGCAACTGCAACGGTGCGGCAGGGTCGCCCTGATTGGCTGGCACATGGGTCAGCACGGTGTCAAACAGGGGCGCCAGGTCGGTGCCCCATTGCTCCCCGGCTGCACCCTCCTCCATGGACGCCCAACCATTCAGGCCGGAGGCATAAACCACCGGGAAATCGAGCTGCTCCTCGGTGGCGCCGAGTTTGTCGAACAGATCGAATGCCGCGTTGATGACATAGTCGGGACGCGAGCCGGGGCGGTCGACCTTGTTCACGACCACGATCGGCTTGAGGCCAAGGGCCAAGGCCTTCTTGGTGACAAACCGGGTCTGTGGCATCGGCCCCTCGACCGCGTCGATCAACAGCATGACACCGTCCACCATGGAAAGCGCCCGTTCCACCTCCCCGCCAAAATCGGCGTGGCCCGGCGTATCAACGATGTTGATGTGGGTTTCTTTCCAGTCCACCGCGCAGTTTTTCGCCAGGATGGTGATGCCACGCTCCCTTTCCAGGTCGTTGCTGTCCATCACCCGTTCCGCCACCTTCTCGTTGGCGCGAAAGGTGCCACTCTGGCGCAACAACATGTCCACCAGGGTTGTTTTGCCATGGTCCACGTGGGCGATGATGGCGATGTTGCGAATCTGTTTGTAACTCATGGTTCTCTTTCAAAAATCGGTTCTCCGGCAGTCGATGCCGGGGCCGCTGCGGGCAACATCTGCGCCACCTCGAGCGGACTCAACAAACGGCCCGCAATCAATTCCCCGGCGCGGACCTGCCCGGTGCCCAGCAGTGCCGACGGCGCAAATTGATAGACGGCGACTTGCGACGCGTCGGGCCAGTTGCCCCTGCGGCGCACGCCACTGAGGAAACGCACGGAATCGGTCGCGTCCAGTTGCAACACGGCATGGTCGGCCAGCATCGATTGCACCGGTAGCAGACAGCCGCCGCGCCGCGCCTCGTCCATGGAGGCCAACTGCTCCAGGCTGATGCATTCGTCGATGCCAAAATTGCCAGTCGCCACACGACGCAATTGCGTCAGATGCGCACCACAGCCCAGCGCTTCCCCGATATCCTGCGCCAGCGACCGGATGTAGGTGCCCTTGCTGCAGCGCACCTGAAGGCGCATCACGGCCGCGCCATCGTCGTCGCGACGCAATTGCAGCGCCAGCGCAGTAATGTGCACCTGACGCGTCGCCCGCTCGACCTCGATGCCGGCGCGGGCATATTCGTACAACGGCCGGCCGTCCTTCTTCAAGGCGCTGTGCATGGGCGGAAGCTGTGTGATTTCGCCGACGAACTGCGGGCGCACACGGTCCAGCTCGGCCTGACAAACCTGCACCGGCCGCGACTGCACGATGGCTCCCTCGGCGTCACCGGTCGTGGTGGTCTGTCCCAGCCGTGCCAGCGCATGGTAGGTTTTGTCCGCGTCCAGGTGCAACTGGCTGAATTTGGTGGCCGCACCGAAACACAGCGGCAATACCCCGGTAGCCAGCGGATCGAGTGTTCCGGTATGGCCGGCCTTCTCGGCGCGCAACAGCCATTTGGCCTTTTGCAGCGCCTCGTTGCTCGACAGCCCCAGGGGCTTGTCGTGCAGCAGCACACCATGCAAGGGACGCCGCTGCACCTTTACACGCACCCCATCGACATCGAGTCTTTTGCCCATAAGCTGGCTGGGAAGGCCAGTTACCAATCAAAAGACGTGTAATCCGGCCAGTCCGTTTAGTCCTTGTCCTTGGAGCGCGAGGCAACCGCCTGCGCAATCAGCGCATTCATGTCGGCGGCACGCTCGGTCGTGCGGTCGAACAGGAAATGCAGAGTCGGAACGGTGTGGATATGCAGTCTCTTGAACAACCCGGCGCGCAGAAAGCCCGCAGCCTGGTTCAGGCCGGCCTGGGTTTCCACCGGGTCGCCCTTGAGCAGGCTGAAGAAAACCTTGGCATGCGCGTAATCGGGCGTCACCTCTATGCCTTGTATGGTCACCATGCCAACGCGCGGGTCCTTCAACTCGCGCGCGATCAGGTCCGCCAGATCGCGCTGGATCTGGTCGGCGACCTTGAAGGCCCGATTGGGGGTGGAAGTCTTTCTTGTGGGCATACAAACCATGCTCGCTGCGTCACGAAATCGGGATGCCGCCTAGGCGGATTGCCGCAGACAGTACCTTTCGGTACGGCAAGGCAATCCAACGACGGCGGGGCCCGATATCGTGGCGCTAGTGCTAGAGGGTGCGGGCGACTTCCTTTATCTCGAAGAATTCCAGCACATCGTTTTCCTGGATGTCGTTGTAGTTCTTGATGTTCAATCCGCACTCGAAGCTTTCCTTGACCTCGCGCACGTCATCCTTGAAGCGCTTGAGCGACTCCAGCTCACCGGTGAAGATCACCACGTTGTCACGCAGCAGGCGCAGGCGCGCACTGCGCTTGACCAGGCCGCTGGTGACCATGCAACCGGCGATCGAGCCG
>JANLVB010000045.1:0-29103 GCA_031363785.1 Betaproteobacteria bacterium | reverse complement strand
CGCAATAGCGCGACGATATCCCCGATCTGTGTATCGCTCACGATAAACGGCGGCGCCAGCAGCACATGGTCGCCGTGGCGCCCATCGACACAACCACCTCCCGGGTAACACACCAGCCCGAGATCCATCGCCTGCTGCTTGACCCGGGCGTGCAGCTGCAGCGCCGGGTCGAACGGCAGTGCAATGGCGCGGTCGGCCACCAGCTCGATCGCTTGCAGCAGGCCGCGGCCACGGATATCGCCGACATGGGGGTGGTCGGCAAAAGCGTGGTGCAGCCCGGCGTCGAGCACTGCCCCCTGGCGCGCCACGGCTCCCAGCAGGCCGTCCTCCTGGATCACCCGTTGCACCTCCAGGGCGGCAGCACAGGCCAGCGCATGCCCCATGTAGGTGAAGCCGTGCTGCAGCACGCCAGAGCCGGCCCGGATGGCGTCGCAGATGCGCTGGTGCAGCAGTACCGCCCCGATCGGCAGGTAACCGCCACCCAGACCCT
Organism: Betaproteobacteria bacterium; assembly: GCA_031363785.1. Taxonomy (GTDB): domain Bacteria; phylum Pseudomonadota; class Gammaproteobacteria; order Burkholderiales; family Burkholderiaceae_C; genus CAISIP01. Next base: position 28,613 of record JANLVB010000045.1, on the reverse strand, counting down.
TGGCGACAGTGATCATGTCCGGCTGCACCGCTTCCTGCTCGCAGGCATACATGCTGCCGCAGCGCCCCATGCCGCACATCACCTCGTCGAGTATCAGCAACACGCCGTGGCGGTCACACACCTCGCGTACGCGGCGGAAGTAGCCGGGTACCGCTGGCACTGCGCCCAGTGTCGCCCCTACCACTGTTTCGGCCACGAAGGCCAGCACGGTATGGGGCCCGGCCAGATCGATTGCGCCTTCGAGGTCCTGCGCCAGACGTTCGCCATACTGCTGTGCGCTCTCGCCCGGCAACTGCTCACGGTAGGCATAACACGGGCTGACATGGGTGGCGTCCATCAGCAGGGGGGCGTAGGGTTCGCGGCGCCAGCGGTTGCCGCCGATGGCCAGTGCGCCCAGCGTGTTGCCGTGGTAACTTTGTCGGCGCGCGATGAAGTGGGTGCGTTGCGGCTGCCCGATTTCCAGGAAATACTGCCGGGCCATCTTCAACGCCGATTCGACAGCTTCGCCCCCGCTCGACACGAACAACGCGTGGCTGATGCCCGCGGGCGCCTGGCACACCAGCTTGTGCGCGAGTTCCTCGGCCGGCTCGGTGCTGAAAAAACTGGTGTGCACGTAACACAACTGTTCGGCCTGGCGCCGTATTGCCTCGATCACGCGCTGGTGGCCATGCCCGAGTGAACACACGGCGGCGCCGCCCGAGGCGTCGATGTAACGCCGGCCCGTGGCGTCGAACAGGTACACGCCCTCACCACGCAGCGCCAGCGGGTAGGGGTGCGACGGCGTGCGATGGAAGATGTAAGAACGCTCTGCCACCGCTTGCCCTGCGGGTTCAGTCGATCTTGGCCCCGGAGGTCTTGACGACCTGCTGCCATTTGCCGGTTTCGGCCTGGATGAACTGCCCCAGCTGTTCGGGCGTGCCACCCACCGGCTCGGCGCCGAGGCTGCGGAAGCGCTCGATGATCTCGGGCTTCTTCAGGATCAGGTCAACTTCGGCCGACACCCGGCGCACGATCGCCGCCGGCGTGCCGGCGGGTGCCATCAGCACAAACCACGATTCGGCGGCGTAACCCGGCAACACCGAGGCGATGGTGGGCACGTCGGGCAGCTGCGCGTTGCGCGACTCCCCGGTGACGCCCAGCGCGACCAGCTTGCCGGAACGGATGTGCGGCATCGCAGACGGCAGGTTGTCGATCGCCATCTGGATCTGGCCGGCCATCAGGTCGAGCAGCATGGGGGCGCTGCCGCGGTAGGGAATGTGCACGGCAAACATCTGTGCGCGGCCCTTGAACATCTCGCTCGACAAATGCCCGGTGGAGCCGTTGCCCGGTGAACCGTACGACAGCGAGCCGGGGCGGGATTTTGCGATCCGGATGAATTCATCGATCGACTTGGCCCCGACGCCGGGGTGCACGACCAGCACATTGGGTACCCGCACGACGAACGACACCGGCGTGAAGTCTTTCGCCGTGTCATAAGGCATCTTGGGGTAGAGGAACTGGTTGATCGCCTGCGTGCCGGGTGTGCCCATCAGGAAGGTGTAGCCGTCAGGCGCCGCTTTCGCGACTTCGGTGGCGCCGACATTGCCGCCTGCGCCCGCCTTGTTGTCGATCACGAACGGCTGCTTGAAGACCTGGGCCAGCTGTTCTCCCACCACCCGTGCGGCGATATCGGTGGTGCCGCCAGCCGCGAATGGCACCACGATACGCACCTGGCGTGCCGGCCATTCGCCCTGTGCCGCCGCCTGCGGCGCCAGCAGCAGGCCGAACAGCGGCACCAATACGATCCACAACAATCGAATCCCGGCTTGCATAACGTCCTCCTAGACGGAAAAACCAAACAGCGCAGAGTCAGTGTAGGGTACCTGGGCACATCTCCGGGCACTGCGGGCTACGGACTTTCCATTAGGAGCCCGACAGTCTCCTAGCCCCGCCCATACAACCGGCACAGTTGCACCAATCGCTGCGCATGCCCGGGCAGCACCTGCTGCCACTCGAAGCGCCATTCCCAGTAGCCCTCACCCTGGCCCGGAAGGTTCATGCGGTGTTCGGCGCCCAGGCCCAGCACATCCTGCAGCGGATGGATGGCGGTATCGGCCACGCTGGCGCAGGCAGCGCGGATCAGGTCCCAATGAATCTCCCGTCCGTCGGTATCCAGATAGGCTTGCACATGGCTGCGTTCCGCAATACTTGCCTGCTGCCACCAGCCGATGGCGGTGTTGTTGTCGTGTGTGCCGCCGTACACCACGGTATTCGCCTCATGGTTGTGCGGCAGGTAGTTGTTGGTGTTGTCACCGCCAAAGGCGAACTGCAGCACCCGCATGCCCGGCAGCCTGAACTGTTGGCGCAGGGCGTCGACTTCGGGTGTGATGACCCCCAGGTCTTCGGCGATGATGGGCAGTGTTCCCAGCTCCGCCGCGATGGCCTCGAACAGCGACGCCCCCGGGCCGCGGACCCAGCGCCCGACGATGGCCGTGGGTTCGCTGGCCGGAATCTCCCAGTGGGCGACGAAGCCGCGAAAGTGGTCGATGCGCAGCACGTCGACCAAGGTGAAGGTGTGTCGCACCCGCGCGATCCACCAGGCATGGTTTTGCTGCTGGTGGCTTTGCCAACGGTACAGCGGGTTGCCCCAGCGCTGGCCGGTGGCGCTGAAATAATCTGGCGGCACACCAGCCACCACCAGCGCCCGGCCGCTGGCGTCGAGCTCGAACAGCTGCTGATGCGCCCACACATCGGCACTCTGGTAGGCCACGAAGATCGGCAGGTCACCGACGATGCGTATGCCGCGTTCGTTGGCGTAGCGCCGCAGACGGCTCCATTGGCTGAAAAAGCACCATTGGCAAAACTGCCAGAACTGCACTTCGGCGCTGTGTTGCGTGCGGGCTTGTCGCAGCGCCTGCGCGTTGCGTTGTGCCAGAGGTGCCGGCCAGTTGCACCATAGGGTCTGGCCATGCACATCGGCCAGGGCCATGAACAGGGCGTAGTCGTCCAGCCAATGGGCATGGGTGCGGCAGAAATCTGCAAATTCGGCGTGTTCCTGTGTACTTGCCTGCTGCGCGAAATTCTGCGCTGCCCGGAGCAGCCGCTCCATGCGCCAGGGCACGACCCGGTCGAAGCGGATGCGCTGTGGCGCGAACTCCGGTGGGGGCGTCAAATCGTCGGCCGACAACCAGGGCTGCAGCGCCAGCAGATCGATCAGCAGCACGTTGCCGGCGAAGGCCGAGCTGCTCATGTAGGGCGAATTGCCGGGTCCGATGCCGCCCAGTGGCAGCATCTGCCACAAGGTTTGCCCGGCGCTTGCCAGCCAATCCACAAAATGAAAGGCAGCCGGGCCCAGATCACCTGAACCATACGGCCCCGGCAGGCTGGTGGGATGCAGCAGGATGCCGCTGCAGCGTCTGCTGTTGTTCATGTGACGCCCGCGCCCGCCGCCCCCAGCAATTGCAGGCTGTTGCCGGCGACCTCGATCAACACCTCGCCCTGGCCATGCCAGCGTGTGTTGCCTTGTGCCTCGGCCGTGTCCAGCAAACCTTGCCAGACACCGCTGGGCAGCATGAACCGGCATGGTTGCGAGGCGGCATTCACCAACAGCAGCAAGGGCGCACGGGCACGACCCGGCTGCCCGATGATGCAGGCCAGGGCGCGTGATTGGTTATCGCGCCAGGCCTCGCCTTGTAATGGAGAACCATCGGGCTCGAGCCAGGCCAAATCGTGCAGGCCCAGCGGATCGGTCAGGCCGCTGTACCAGTGGTTGGAAAATGGCATGGCGCGGCGCCGCAACGCCAGCAGGCGCGCCGTGAAGGTGATCAGGTCCTGATCGGCGCGAGACCAGTCGATCCAGGTAGTGGCGTTGTCCTGGTTGTAGGGGTTGTTGTTGCCGCCCTGGCTGTGCCCGAGTTCGTCGCCAGCACACAACATCGGTGTACCTTGCGCCAGCACGGTGCACGCCAGCAAGGTCCGTTGCAGGCGCGAGCGCAGGGCGTTGACCCGGGGCTCGTCGCTTGGCCCCTCAACACCGCAGTTGTTGCTGTGGTTGTGGTCATGGCCATCACGGTTGTCTTCGCCATTGGCATGGTTGTGGCGCTGCTGGTAACTCACCAGGTCGCGCAGCGTGAAGCCGTCGTGCGACACCACGTAGTTGACCGACTCGGCTGGCAGGCGTTTGCGCGCCTGGTAGATGTCGCTGGAGCCGCACAGGCGCAGCGCAAACTCGCCGCGTGTGGCACTGCCGAGCCAGAACTTGCGCATGGTGTCGCGAAACTGGTCGTTCCACTCCATCCAACCGCGCGGGAAAGCCCCGAGCTGGTATCCACCCGGCCCGACATCCCAGGGCTCGGCGATGTGTTTCACTGCCGACAACACCGGGTCTTGCGCCAGTGCGGCGAAAAAAGCGCTGTTGGCGTCGAAGCCATGGTCGGTGCGACCCAATACCGGCGCCAGGTCGAAGCGGAATCCATCCACATGCATCTCCTGCACCCAGAAACGCAGGCTGTCCATCACCAGCCGGAGCACAGGGGGCTGGCGGATGTCGAGCGTGTTGCCGCAGCCGCTGTGGTTCTCGAATTGCGCTGGATGCGCCTGTACCTGTCGGTAATAACCGGCGTTGTCCAAGCCCCGAAAACCCAGCGTTGGCCCGCTGCCGTCGGACTCGGCCGTGTGGTTGAACACCACGTCGAGTACCACCTCGACACCCGCTGCATGCAGTGCGCGCACCATGCTGCGAAATTCGTCGCGCAGCGCTGTCCCACCCGGTGCGCTGGCCAGGCGTGGGTCGGGCGCAAAGAAGGCCAGCGTGTTGTAGCCCCAATAGTTGCACAGCCCGAGGCGGGACAAACGTTCTTCGTCCAGCGCATGGAACACCGGCAACAGGCATACCGCGGTCACGCCCAGCCTGCGCAGATGCGCAATGCTGGCCGGGTGGCCGAGTCCGGCATAGGTGCCGCGCAGTTCCTCCGGTAATTGCCCGTTTTGCCGGCTGAAGCCCTTGACATGCAACTCCAGCAGCACGGTGTCGGCCAGCGGCGTATATGGTGCCTGGTCGTCGCCCCAGTTGAAGTTGTCCTGCACAACGCGCGCCTTGGGTGCCACTGCAGCGCTGTCGCGGGCGTCGCGGTGCAGCGGGAAATGGCGGACGGCGCCAAACAGGGCATCGTCCCACACGGGCCTGCCGACCACCTCGCGCGTATAGGGGTCGAGCAGCAGCTTGGCCGGGTTGAAGAGCAGCCCCAGGTCGGGTCGCCACGGGCCGTGTACCCGGTAGCCATACACCAGGCCCGGCTTGGCATCTGGCAGGTAACCGTGCCAGACATCACCACTATGCGCCAGCAAGTCGTGCCGCACGATCTCGCGACCTCCGGTGTCGTCGAACAGGCACAACTCGACTTGCTGCGCAGCGCCGACGTGTACGGCGAAGTTCACGCCCCGGCCGTCAAAGTGTGCGCCCAGCGGTGACGGTTTGCCGCGTTGCAATGCGTTGGCCGCAGGCTGGGTGACGGCGCGGCTCAAGGCGTCCATTGCAGCAACACCGTGGCCAGCGGCGGCAGGCTCAGGAGCACCGACCAGTCCTGGCCGTTCCATGGTACCGGCTGTGCCTGCGCCACGCCGAGCGGCGTGCCGACATTGCTGCCGCCATAGAACTGGGAATCGGTGTTCAGGCATTCACGGTACTGACCCGGCTGCGGCACGCCGACGCGCCAGGCCAAATGCGCCGCCGCTGTGAAATTGCAGACCACCAGCAGGCACTGCTGTGCATCGGCACCGCGCCGCACGAAGGCCAGCACCGAACGGGCCGCATCGGCATGTTCTATCCATTGAAAACCGCTGCCATCGAAGTCGCGCTGGTGCAAGGCCGGCGTGGCGCGCAGCAAGTGGTTCAGGTCGCGCACCAGGCGCTGCATGCCAGCGTGCATGGGGTCGGCCAGCAGGTGCCAGTCCAGGCTCTGGTCATGGTTCCATTCGCGATCCTGGGCAAATTCGCAACCCATGAACAGCAGTTTCTTGCCGGGGTGGGCAAACATGAAGCCGTAGTAGGTGCGCAGGTTGGCGAACTGTTGCCAACGGTCGCCCGGCATCTTGCGCAGCATCGAACCCTTGCCGTGCACCACCTCGTCATGCGACAGCGGCAGCACGAAGTTTTCGTTGAAGGCATAGACCAGGCCAAACGTCATCTCGCCATGGTGGTGCCCGCGATGCACCGGGTCGCGCGCCATGTACTGCAGCGTGTCGTGCATCCAGCCCATGTTCCACTTGTAGTGAAAACCCAGTCCTCCGGCAGTGGTCGGGCGTGATACCGCCGGGAAGGCGGTTGATTCTTCGGCCAGCGTGATGGCCTGTGCCCGCTCGGTGCCCACGACTTCGTTCACGCGCTTGAGAAAACTGATGGCTTCGAGGTTTTCCCGTCCGCCGTGGACGTTGGGAATCCACTCCCCGTCCTTGCGGCTGTAGTCGCGGTACAGCATCGACGCCACCGCGTCCACGCGCAACCCATCGACGCCAAACCGCTCCAGCCAATACAGCGCATTGCCGACCAGGAAGTTGCGCACCTCGGTGCGGCCCAGGTTATAGATCAGGGTGTTCCAGTCGTTGTGGAAGCCCTCGCGCGGGTCGGCGTATTCGTACAGGTGGGTGCCATCGAAGTTGCCCAGCCCGTGTGCGTCGGTGGGGAAGTGCGCCGGCACCCAGTCCAGCAAGACGCCGATGCCGTGGCCATGGCAACACTGCACGAAACGGGCAAAGGCCTCGGGTGTGCCATGGCGCGCGGTGGGCGCGTACAGACCCGTAGGCTGGTAACCCCAGGAGCCGTCAAACGGATGTTCGCTCACCGGCAGCAACTCGATGTGGGTGAAACCCATGTCCAGCACATATGGCACCAGGGTGTCGGCGAGTTCGTCCCAAGTCAGCCAGCGGTTGTGGTCTTCCGGCTTGCGGCGCCACGATGCAGCATGCACTTCGTAGATGCTCATCGGGGCATCCAGCGCATTCGCGACGCGGCGCTTTTCGTTGGCCGGTACCTTTGGCGGGAGCGCAGCCACAATGCTGGCCGTGGCAGGGCGCAGCTCGGCCTGCAGCGCGTAAGGGTCGGCGCGCTGGGGCAGCAGTTCTCCGTGGACGTCGAGCAGCTCGAACTTGTAGGCGGCGCCTGCGCCGACGCCGGGAAGAAACAATTCCCATACACCACACTCGCGGCGCAGCCGCATCGGGTGGCGGCGCCCGTCCCACATATTGAAGTCGCCCACCACGCTGACGCGGCTGGCGTTGGGCGCCCACACGGCAAAGCGGGTGCCGGCGACAGTAGCCAGGCGGGTCAGCCTGGCGCCCATGACATCGCCCGGACGCAGATGGGTGCCCTCGGCCAACAGCCACAGGTCGGTGTCGCCGATGGCAGGGCCGAAACGGTAGGGGTCTTCCTGCACCGATTCGCCGCCATCGCTCCAGCGCACCTGCAGGCGGTAGGGTATTGTCAGCGCAGCACTCAACACGCGCTCGAAGAAACCATCGGCGTGGCGTTGCGCCAGAGTTGCCAGCACCCGCCCGTTGCCAGTCGAGACCACCAGCACCTGCTGGGCGCCGGGCAGGAAGGCGCGCACCGAAGTCCGGCCATTGCCCATGCGGTGCGGTCCCAGTACCGAAAACGGGTCGCCATGGCGGCCGGTGCAGACCAGCGCGATGTCGTCGGGGTTGACCATTGTTGGGTTCAGCCAGGCGCCGGCATGGCCGCCACACGCCAGATGTTGGCGGCGTAGTCGCGAATCGTGCGGTCGGCGGAAAAAGGGCCCATGCCGGCCACGTTGTTGATGCTGAGTCTGCACCAGGCATCGGGCGTACGGTACAACTCGTCCACCCGCGACTGGGCGGCGACATAGGAGGCGTAGTCGGCCAGCAGCATGTAGTGGTCACCGCCCCACAACAAGGCGTCCACGATACCCCGGTAACGACCTGGTTCGCCGGGTGAAAACGGCTCGCCGTTGATGGCATCGAGCACGGCGCGCAAGGCCGGGTTGTTTTCGTAGATGCGCATCGGCTGGTAACCAGCCTGTCGCCGCTCCCGCACCTCGGCCGTGCTCAGGCCGAAGATGAAGATGTTGTCGTCGCCGACGTTCTGGCGGATTTCGATATTGGCACCGTCGTCGGTGCCGATGGTCAGTGCGCCATTCAGCGCGAGCTTCATGTTGCCGGTGCCGGAGGCTTCCGTGCCGGCGGTGGATATCTGCTCTGACAGGTCGGCGCCCGGCATCAGCATCTCGGCCACCGACACGCCATAGTTCGGCACAAAAACCAGCTTGAGCAGGTGATTGCTGCGCGCATCCTGGTTGATCACGCGGGCGACGTCGTGGATCAGGCCGATGATCGACTTCGCCATGTGGTACGACGATGCTGCCTTGCCGGCAAAGATGACTGTGCGTGGCACCCAGTTTGTGTGCGGGTTGGCCAATATGGCCTGATACCGTGTCACCACATGCAGCAGGTTGAGCAGCTGGCGCTTGTATTCATGGATACGTTTGACCTGCACGTCAAACATGCTGCCAGGGTCGACCACGATTCCGGTGGTTTTGGCGATAAACCCGGCCAGGCGCAACTTGTTGGCCTGCTTGATGGCGGCAAAGCGGCTTCGGAAGACCGGGTCGCTGCCCAGCTGGCGCAGCCGCTGCAGTTGATCCAGGTCGAGCCGCCAGCCGGAGCCGATGCTGTCGTCGAGCAGTGCCGCCAGACCCGGGTTGGCCAGCGCCAGCCAGCGCCGCGGCGTGACACCATTGGTCATGTTGGTGAAGCGGTCCGGCCACAGGCTGGCGAAGTCGGAAAAAATGGTCTCGACCAGCAGTTGCGAGTGTAGTGCCGACACCCCGTTCACGGTATGGCTGCCGACGATGCTCAGGTGCGCCATGCGCACGCGGCGTTCGCCGTGTTCGTCGATCAGCGACAGCCGGGCCAGAAACCCGTTGTCGCCCGGGCGGTGTGTCGCCGCGAGTTCCAGGAATTCCTTGTTGATGCGGAAAATGATCTCCATGTGACGCGGCAACACCTGTTGCATCAGGCCGATCGACCAGGTCTCCAGCGCCTCGGGCATGAGTGTGTGGTTGGTATACGAGAAGGTGCGCCGGCAGATCGCCCAGGCCAGCGGCCACAACATGCCGTGTTCGTCGCACAACACCCGCATCAGCTCGGCCACGGCGATCGCGGGATGGGTGTCGTTGAGATGGATCGCCACCTGATTCGCCAGATTCACCAGTGAGGGATGCTCTTCCAGGTGCCGTTGCACCAGGTCCTGCACCGAGGCCGCGACAAAAAAGTATTCCTGCTTCAGGCGCAGTTCGCGCCCGGCTGGCGTACTGTCGTTGGGGTACAGCACCCATGAAATGTTCTCCTGGTTCTTGGCTGCAGCGGCGCGCGCATAGTCACCGGTATTGAAGGCCCCCAGGTCAATGTGGGCCGGCGCCACCGCCTTCCACAGGCGCAGGGTGCTGACGTTCTGGTTGCCATGCCCCGGCACCACCATGTCGTAGGCCTTGGCGATCACCTGGTCGGCGTGTCGCCACGCCGGTTTGCCGTCTACCTGCTCCACCCAGCCGCCAAATCGCACCGCAAAGGCGATGTCGGCACGCGGGAATTCCCAGGGTGTGCCGTCCTGCAGCCAGGGCTCGGGTTGTTCGATTTGCCGCCCGTTCTGGATTTCCTGTGCAAACATGCCGTATTCGTAGCGGATGCCGTAACCGAACGAGGGCAGGGCGTTGGTGGCCATGGCATCCAGGAAACAAGCTGCCAGTCGCCCCAGGCCGCCGTTGCCAAGTGCCGCATCGGGTTCCGTGGCGGCTATGTCTTCCAGCGTGCGTGCGTGCGCTTGCAGCCCAGCACTGGCGGCGGCGGTGCTGCCCAGCGCTGCCAACGCATTCGACAGACTGCGCCCGATCAGGAACTCCATCGACAGATAGACCACGCGCCGCGCCTTGGCCGCGCGTTCCCGATTTTGCGTCAGTACCCAGCGTTCTGCCAGCTGCGCACGCAGCACCTGGGCCAGCGCCTGCATGGTTTGTGTCGTGCTGGCACGCGCAGCATCGACCGCCACCGTGCGCAACAGATGCGCGTTGATGGCGTCCGCCAGACTGGTGGCGGGACTGGGGGGGGTTGGGGTCACCATGGGGTCCTGAGGTACGCCATTCGCCGCGTGTGGATGACACGAACAGGCGAGAAGCCGGGATTTTCGCATGCGGTAACCTGCGCGTAACCGGGGCCGTGAGCCGGGTATTAAGATTGCAGCACCACTGCGCACGCCGCCTTACAGGAGACACCATGGATTCCCCCAACCTGGCATCAGGGCTGGATCTGCCAAAACGCGCCGTTGCCCTGGTGCTGGCCGGCGGACGCGGTAGCCGTCTGCTGAACCTGACTGACCGCCGGGCCAAGCCGGCGGTGTACTTTGGCGGCAAGTTCCGCATTGTGGACTTCGCGTTGTCGAACTGCCTCAATTCGGGTGTGCGTCGCATTGGCGTCATCACCCAGTACAAGTCACACAGCCTGCTGCGCCACCTGCAGCGCGGCTGGGCCTTTCTGAAGAGCGAAATGAACGAGTTTGTCGACCTGCTGCCAGCGCAGCAGCGCAACGACAACGAGAACTGGTACCGCGGGACTGCGGACGCGGTATACCAGAACCACGACATCCTGGAGAGTTACGGCGCCGACTACATCGTGGTGCTGGCCGGTGACCACATCTACAAGATGAACTATGCGCTGATGCTGGCCGACCACGTGGCCAAGGGCCGGCCTTGCACCGTGGCCTGTATTGCCGTGCCGCGCAGCGAAGCCACGGCTTACGGCGTGATGGCGGTGGACGAACACAGCATGATCACGGAATTCATGGAGAAGCCGGCCGATCCGCCTGCCATGCCGGGCCACCCTGAACTGTCGCTCGCCAGCATGGGCATCTACATATTCGATGCCAGCTACCTGTATGCCGAGCTGGCGCGGGATATCGCAGACCCGCAGTCCAGCCACGACTTTGGCAAGGACATCATTCCGCGCGCTGTGCGTAATGGTTGCGCGGCGGCGCACCCCTTTGCGCTGAGCTGTGTACCCAATGGCGCCGCAGCCGAACCCTACTGGCGCGACGTGGGAACCGTGGACGCCTATTGGGACGCCAATATCGACCTGACAGCCACCGACCCCAAACTCAACCTGTACGACCGGCACTGGCCGATCTGGACCTACCAGGCGCAGTTGCCGCCGGCGAAATTTGTGCACAACCAGGACGACCGGCGCGGCATGGGCATCGAGTCCATGGTGTCGGGCGGTTGTATTGTCTCGGGCAGGGTGTTCCGCTCGGTCCTGTTTTCCAGCGTACGGGTGCATTCCCATTCGGTTGTCAGTTGGTCCGTGCTGCTGCCCGATGTGCAGGTCGGACGCTGGGCGAGGCTCACGCGCACCGTGGTCGACCGGGGGTGCGTCATTCCGGACGGCCTGGTGATTGGTGAAGACCCGGCGCTGGACGCCGGGCGCTTCCATCGCAGCCCGAATGGCGTATGTCTGGTGACTGCCGATATGCTGGCCAAAATCCGGGCATGAGGGTTCTGCATGTTGCCGCAGAGGTGTTTCCACTGGTCAAGACCGGGGGTCTGGCCGATGTGCTCGGTGCGCTGCCGCAGGCCTTGAACAACGCCGGTGCCGATACACGCCTGCTGCTACCCGGTTTCCCGGCTGTTCTGCAGGGCTTGCACCACACCCGTGTGGTGTGTGAACTCGGGGCGCTTTTTGGCGCGGCCCGCGCCACACTGCTGTTCGGCCAGCTGGCCGGCAGCGGTGTCGGTGCCTACGTGATTGACACGCCGCTGCTGTACCGCCGCGAGGGCAATCCGTATCTGGCACCAGACGGATTGGACTGGCCGGATAACTTGCAGCGATTTGCCTTGTTGGGTTGGGTTGGGGCGCATCTGGCGTCGGCGGAACTCGATGTGGGGTGGACGCCGGACATCGTGCATGCGCACGACTGGCATGCAGCTCTCGCCTGCGCCTACCTGGCAGCGCAACCGCTGCGCCGCGTGCAGTCGGTGTTCACGGTGCACAACCTGGCCTACCAGGGCCTGTTCGATGCCGCCGACTTTCACCTGCTCGGTCTGCCCAGCCGTTTCATGGCCAGTGCGGGACTGGAGTTCCATGGCCAGTTGTCCTGCATGAAGGCCGGTCTGGTGTTTGCCGACCGGGTGACCACAGTCAGCCCGACCTATGCGCGGGAGATGGCGACTCCCGAGTTCGGCTGCGGGCTCGATGGTTTGGTGCGCTCCCGTGGCGCGGACGTGTCGGGAATACTCAACGGCGTGGATCGCGTCGTCTGGAACCCGGAGACAGACGGCGCCATCGTGGCGCATTTTGGCGCCGACGCGCTGGCGGGCAAGGCGCAGTGCAAGGCAGCACTGCAAACCGCATTGGGGCTGCCGGCAGAGCCGCACGCGCCGCTGTTCGCGCTGGTCAGTCGACTGACATCGCAAAAAGGGCTGGACCTGGTCCTGGGTGCTCTGCCCGAATTGCTGGCCCACGGCGGCCAGTTGGCCGTGCAGGGCAGCGGTGACCCGCAGATAGAGCGGGCCTTGGCTGCCACGGCAGCGCAGTATCCGCGCCGTGTTGCGGTTCGTCTGGGGTATGACGAAAACTTCGCGCACCAGATGGTGGCTGGTGCCGACGCCATGCTGGTGCCGTCACGCTTCGAGCCCTGTGGTCTGACGCAGCTGTATGCGCTGCGTTATGGCACGGTTCCCGTGGTGCGTCGTGTTGGCGGCCTGGCTGACACGGTGCAAGACGTTGCCCAGGCGCGGCACGGAGCCAACGGTTTTGTGTTCGATGCCGCCAATGCCGCAGCGCTGGCCGACGCCATCACCCGCACCGTAACAGCCTATCGCATGCCACCGGTCTGGCGCCAGTTGATGCTGCGCGGCATGCAGCAGGACTTTTCCTGGGCCGAGGCGGCGCAGCACTATATTGCCCTGTACCGGTCAATGCTGCCAGCAAGCGGCCCGTGATGGGTCTTGCTGCCGCGACAGTTCAGATCTTTCTTTCATTCAACCGGACGGATCACCATGCAACTCGACGCTTCCATTTTCAAGGCCTACGACATTCGCGGCATCGTGCCCTCGACGGTGACCGAGGCAATTGCCGAGGGCATAGGCAAGGCGTTTGGCAGCATCGCCATGGCGCAGGGGCAGACCACGGTGGCGGTTGGTCGTGATGGTCGAATCAGCGGCCCGGCCATCAGTGCGGCGCTGGTGCGGGGTCTGGTGGCGGCGGGGGTGGAGGTGATCGATGTTGGTCTGGTCACCACGCCGATGCTGTATTTTGCCGCCTGCACCGTGTGCGCCAGCGGCATCCAGGTCACTGGCAGTCACAACCCCAAGAATTACAACGGCTTCAAGATGGTGCTGGGCGGGCGTGCCATCTATGGCGACGACATCCAGGCCATCAAGCACATGATGCTCGCCGAGAGCTGGACACTGCGCAGTGGTGGCGTGGTGCGCAACCTCAACCTGCTGGCGCCTTACACGGCGCGCATCGTCTCCGACATCAAGCTGTCGCGCAAGATGAAGATCGTGGTGGATTGTGGCAACGGCATCGCAGGCGCTTCGGCGCCGGCACTGTTTCGTGCCATCGGATGTGAGGTGATCGAGTTGTTCAGTGAGGTGGACGGTAATTTCCCAAATCACCATCCAGACCCGAGCAAACCGGAGAACCTGCGCGACCTGATCGACGCCCTGAAGAACTCGGACGCCGAACTCGGCCTGGCGTTTGACGGTGATGGGGATCGACTGGGAATCGTCACCAAGCAGGGCAACAACATCTACCCGGATCGCCAGATGGTGCTGTTCTCCCGCGATGTGTTGTCGCGTGTGCCCGGCGGCACCATTGTTTTCGACGTGAAGTGTTCACAACGCCTGGCGCCGGCGATTGAAGCTGCAGGCGGCACGGCGCTGATGTACAAGACCGGCCATTCGCTGATCAAAGCGCGCATGAAGGAGGTCGATTCTCCGCTCGGCGGCGAGATGAGCGGGCACATCTTCTTCAAGGAGCGCTGGTTTGGTTTTGACGATGGCACCTACGCTGGCTGCCGCCTGCTGGAAATCGTCAGCCGCTCTAGTGACGCCAATGCCGTTCTGGATGCCCTGCCCACCAGTTTCTCCACGCCCGAAATCAATGTCGCCTGTGCTGAGGGTGAGCCACCGCTCGCCGTGGCCCGGGCGGTAGCGCTGGCGAATTTCGCAGCACCGGCGACGATCAATACGATCGACGGGCTGCGTGTCGATTGGCCGGACGGTTTTGGCCTGCTGCGCGCATCCAACACCACGCCGGTGCTGGTTTTGCGTTTTGAAGGCCACACGCCTGAGGCCCTGCACCGCATCGAGGCCGAGATGCTGGCGCTGCTGCGGCAGGTGAAGCCGGATGCAGTGCTGGGAGGCAGCGCGCATTGAACGGCACCGGCAAGCGCCTGGCCTGCAGCGAGGGCGTTACCCGCTGTCCCCGACCGGTTGTTTTGTCGGCAGCAAGGGGTCGCCGGCGTAAGCGTCCAACAGCGTTTGCCACTGCGCCTCGCTCCAGCGAAAAGACGGGTCGAGACGCAGTTCCTTGCGCAGCGAACGCAGCAGGCGCGCCAGGTTGTCCGCCTTCCAGTGCTCGCCGTCGCGAAAGCCGCACTTGTCGAAGTCCACGATCCAGGCCTTGCCTTTTGTATCGAGCATCAGGTTGTGGCAGTTCAGGTCGCTGTGCCAGACCTGCGCATCGTGCAGCTGCCGCACGGCCCGCCCCAGTGCCTGCCACTCGTGCGGCGTCAAGCTGCGTTGCTGGTGCAGCAACTGTGCGACATCCTGTGCGTGCGGGATGGCCTGCACCAGGATGTCAGCGCGGTACCACAGGCCGACGCGCTGGTAACGCGCCGCAGCGGCGCGTGGCACCGGCAGGCCGCGCGCACGCAATGCGCCGAGCAGGCAGAACTCGCGCATGGCGCGGCTTTGTGCCACCGATTGGTGCCAGAACAGGTCGCGGCTGAGGCGCGCCATCCATCCGCCGCGGTAGTAGTGGCGCATCAGGTAACTGCCGCCTCGGTCCGCCACCCGGTGGATGTTGCCGCGGCCCGCGCCCTGGGTCTGTGCCTGGCCTGCGCCGCGCCACCATGCAGGATCGAAGAGTTGTGTGTGCGCCGCGCTGAACAGTTCGGCATCGGCCCAGACCACTGCATCGCCGGCGCTGGCACCATGGTGTGGCCGCTGTACCTGGGTGTCGCGGGCGGGGTGCAGCAGCGCCCGCAGGCAGTCCATGCTGCGTTCACTGGCGCCGGCCATCTGCCGATAGATGGTGCGGGCCTTGGAAACCTGGATCGCGCTGCCGGCCGGGTCATCCAGCAGGGCGCGCCAGCAGGTAAACACCGCGTCCGCGTCGGCGGCGCGGCACATGGCATGGGCCGCCTCCAAAGCAGCGTAGATCGGCGCGAAATTCGCGGTATGGCGCCCGGTCAACAGCGGCTTGTCCAGGCACAACACCTCCAGCGGGTTATGGCCACCGCGGGGTATCAGGCTGCCGCCGACAAAGCAGCTGTCCGCCACGCCGTACCACAACATGAGTTCACCCATGCTGTCGCCCAGCAGCACCTGCGTGGAGGCGTCGACGGCTTGCCCCAGGCTGTGCCGTACCGTGCGCAGGCGACTGTCCTGTAGCAGCCGTGCCACCACCTCAAAACGTTCCGGATGGCGTGGCACCAGGATCAGCAGGCTGTCCGGTGCCAGCGGCAGATGGCGCTGGAATGCGGCGACCAGCGCCTCGTCTTCACCGGGGTGGGTGCTGCCCGCCGCGAGTACCGGGCGACCGCCGAAGCGGCGGTGCAGCGTGCCGATGCGCGTGGCCAGGGCCGGGTCCATTTGTACATCCGACTTGATATTGCCCGTGAGGCGCAACCGTTGGCGCGACAACCCCAGCGCGGCATAACGCTCCAGCGTGTCACCGTCAGCCGCACATACAAAACGTAGGCGCGTTATGGCGGGGCGCATCAGGGCAGCCAGATGGCGGTATTGTTTCGCAGATCGTTCCGACAGTCGGGCGTTGATCAGTACCACCGGCACACCCTGCAACTGGGCCTGTTGCAAAAACGTGGGCCAGATCTCGCGCTCCAGCAGCAGCACCAGCCTGGGTCGCAACTGGTGCAGGAAGCGCCGGGTGGCGCCAGGCAGGTCGAGCGGGAAGTAGCGGTGTACGACCCGCTCACCGTACAACTGCCGGATCATGCGTGATCCGGTAGGCGTGGTGCAGGTCAGCACCAGCGGCCCGAATAGCGGGTCGGCCAGCAAAAGCTCGATCAGGGGTCTGGCTGCCAGCACTTCGCCGACAGACGCGCACTGCAGCACGACGCCGTCCCGGCTTGTAGCAGCGGCGTGCGGCGTTGCAAAGCGCTCTGGCCAACGTCTGCGATAGTCGGCGTCCTTGCGCCCGCGCCACCAGAGGTTTGCCAGCAGGGGCAACACGGCGCACCACATCAGTGCCCGGTACAACCAAACCATGCTGTTGTGCCAGGCCAGGCTCAGCGCCAGTGGTCGGCGACCCACGGCGTCGGCGGTACCCGGCGGTACCATTTGCCGCTATCACCGGCAATCGCGTCCGGCGGATTGGGTTTGCCATGGAACGCGAT
Source organism: Betaproteobacteria bacterium (assembly GCA_031363785.1). GTDB lineage: Bacteria > Pseudomonadota > Gammaproteobacteria > Burkholderiales > Burkholderiaceae_C > CAISIP01. Next base: position 11,971 of record JANLVB010000045.1, on the reverse strand, counting down.
GATTTTTGCGCCCGCCGGAATACTTGGCGCTTGCACCCAGCTCATCAGTCCCCGTGGCACACAATGGCGTTTGAAGCTGACACACCAGGGCGCCGGCCAGTAACTGACCTTGCCTTGGCGGCCGAGGTACTGGGTGATGAACTCCTGCTCGTTACGGACCTGGGTGACCGCCTGCGGGTAGTCATTCTTGAGGTATTGCAGGACATCGGCGTGTGCACCGATGCTGTACAGGTAGACCGATGTGTTGCCGGTGCCATCCTGTTTGTCCCATTCCTTGATCACGCAGAACTCGCCCGGCACATCGAAAAACCCGTCGATGTTGTCAACGATCACGATGTCCAGGTCCAGGAACAGCGTGCGGCCATGCAGGTCATACAGCGGGTCAGCGAAACTCGTGAGCTTGAGCCAGCCATGGCCGAAAGTCCAGGGCTGCCGCGTATCGAACTCGCTGAAGCCAACCGCTGGTATCGGTTTGACCTCGATGCCCGGGTTGATACCCACTGGGTCGTCGGTCAGGCAAACAAAGCGGTGCGGCCGGGTAAGGTGCCGCCGCACCATGGAGTGCAGCTTGTTGACATACTCCGGCCCATATTTTTTGCCCCACTTGATGCAGAGCACATTGACCGTCAGCACCATGCAGCGCCTACTTTGCGAGCAACTGATTGATCGCCTGCAGGTCTTCGACCTTGACCGTGCCGTTGGCCAGTTTCAGGCGCAGGCCACCCACCAGCACGTCGTAACGTGCTTTTGCCAGATCCCGCTTGGTTTGAAACAGCTGGCTTTGCGCGTTGAGCACGTCGATGTTGATGCGCACGCCTACCTGGTAGCCGAGTTTGTTGGCGTCCAATGCACTTTGGCTCGATGCCTCGGCGGCTTCCAGCGCCTTTACCTGGCCCAGGCCGGACGATACGCCGAAGAAGGCGCTGCGGGTTGCCTGCGATACCGTGCGGCGTGCGGCTTCGAGGTCGGTTCGCGCTTTTTCTTCCAGTGCCAGCGTTTCCTTGATGCGGTTCTGGATCGAGAACCCGGCAAACAGCGGCAGGTTGAAGGCCAGCGCGACGCTGGCGGTACGCACGTTGCTGCTGGCCCGCGACGCAGAAGTGCCTTCGTTGTGGGCAATCTGGTAACTGCCATTGAGGTCCAGCGTCGGCCGGTTGCCAGCCTGCGCACGTTGCGTCTCCAGTCGTGCTATTTCCAGCGCCACGGCCGATTGCCTGAGCGTTGGGTGGTCATCCAGTGTCTGTCCGATCCAGGCATTCACGTCGGCGGGCAGCAGCGCCGGCAGGACGGTGGGCAGGGCCAGCGCTTTGGGCAGGGCATCCTGTTTCCCGACCAGTTGATCGAGTGCCAGCTTCTTCACCCGCAGGTCGTTCTCGGCCGCAATTTGTTGCGCGATGACCAGATCGAACCGCGCCTGCGCCTCCCGCGTATCGGTGATGGTGCTGGTGCCAACCTCAAAATTGCGCTTGGCGGACGCGAGCTGCTCTGCGACCGCGACTTTCTGCGCACCGACAAAGGTGAGTGCGTCCTGCGCGGCCAGGACGTCGAAGTAGGCCGCGCTGACACGCACCACCAGGTCCTGTTCCGCCGCCTGCAGCAGGGCCTGCGCTGTCACCAGGGACTTCTGGCCTTGTTCGAAGACCAGCCAGTTGGCCGGGCGGTATAACGGATGTGATGCGGTGACGGTAGCGCTTTGCGCGCCAAATGCAGGGTTGGCCAGCCGGATGCTGGCGTCCAGCGCGGTGCGTGATGCGGCCATGCCAAGATTGACCGTGGGCAGGGTGCCGGCACGGGATTGTTCAGCCCGCGCCAGTGTTGCCTCATATTGCGACCGTGCTGACTGGAAGGCGGCATCAAAGACACGCGCTGCCTCGTACAGATCCACCAGGTTTTGCGCGCATGCGGGCTGTGCAAGCACCAGAGCGGTGGCCATGGCAAGCGGTAACAGGCGCAGGGTTTTCATGAATATCCTTGAAGGTTGGTGGTGCGGCCCAGGCCGCCGTCAGTAGCGTGGTATCGCCGGGTCGAGTTCAACGGACCAGGCGTCGATGCCGCCCGCGATATTGGCCACCAGCGCAAACCCGCGGCTGGTCAGAAATGTCGCCACCTGCATGCTGCGCGCGCCATGGTGGCACAGGCAGGCGATTGGTTGCCCTGGGTCCAGCTCGGCCAGGCGTGCGGGGATGCTGCCCATGGGAATCGTCCGCAGCTCGTAGCCACCGGCCGCGACACTGGCAGTACGCAGTTCGCCGGGCTCGCGCACGTCCAGTACAACAGGTTGGCCCTGGGTACGGGCCTGTTGCAGCCAGCTATCGAGGTCGCGCGGGCGCACTTGGGCGATCATGGGATAGTGCAGGTCATCAAAAAGTGAAGCGCGACGGCTGCGGGAAATTCAGCAGCCGCGGCGCCACGGTGTCCCAGGGTTGCCGTGTCTGGTACTGGTTTTCGCCGACCCGGGTCACGATGGTGGCGCGCATCGTCGGCTCCTCACCAATGATGGCTGCCAGGCGACCGCCAGTCTTCAGCTGCGCCAGCAGAATCTGCGGCACCTCGGGCAAGGAGCCGCTGAGAACAATGACGTCGAACGGTGCTTCGCCGGTGAGACCCCTGGAGCCGTCCTGGTGGCGTACCTCGGCGTTGTGGCTGCCCGACTTCTGCAGGTTGCTGTGCGCGAGGTCCGCCAGCACGGCGTTGATCTCCAGCGACACCACCCGTTGTGCCCGATGCGCCAGCAGGGCGGCCATGTGGCCGGAGCCGGCACCGATTTCCAGTACTGCTTCGTGTTTTTCGACCACCAGATCCTGCAGCAACCGGGCCTCGACCCGTGGCGCAAGCATTACCTGGCCGCCAGGCAGCGGAATCTCCATGTCCACGAAAGCCAGCGCCTTGTGCGCGATCGGCACGAACTCCTCACGCTTGACCAGCGAGAGCAGTTGCAGCACGTGGCCATCGAGCACCTCCCAGGGGCGGATCTGCTGCTCGATCATGTTGAAGCGTGCTTGTTCCAGGTTCATGGCGCTGCGCAAGAAAATTCTCCCGTTTCAGATCACAGGTCTGATTTTAGGGGCATGCGCCAAGCCATCGGCAACGCCAAAAAGTCGTTTCAACCAGTTCGCCAGATCGTCCATATAACAATACACCACAGGCACCACTACCAGCGTCAGCAAGGACGATGTGATGACGCCGCCGATTACCGCCTGCCCCATGGGCGCGCGCACTTCCGAGCCCTCGGTGAGCGCGAAGGCGAGTGGCACCATGCCAAACACCATGGCCAGTGTTGTCATCAGGATCGGACGCAGGCGCACCCTGGCCGCCAACAGCAGGGCGGCGTTGCGGTCCAGCCCGGGGATGGTCTGGCCATCGGCACCGGTTGTGTCTTCGCGGGAGCGGATCGCGAAGTCCACCAGCAGGATCGCATTCTTGGTTACCAGCCCCATGAGCATGATGACCCCGATCACCGAGAACATCGACAGTGTGGAGCGAAACAGCATGAGGGCCAGCACCACACCAATCAGGGTCAGCGGCAGGGCGGTCATCAGGGCCAATGGCTGCAGGAAACTCTTGAACTGGCTCGCCAGGATCATGTAGATGAAGACCACCGCCAGCACCAGTGCCGAGATGGCGTAACCAAAGGCCTCGGCCATGTCCTTGGTCGAGCCGCTGAACTTGTAACTGTAGCCCGGCGGCAGCATGATGTTGTCCATCGCAGTCTTGATATCTGCCGATACTTCACCGGCAGAGCGACCATAGACATTGGCGCTCACGCTAACCTCACGTGTCAGGTCACGCCGGTTGATCTGGTTCGGGCCGGTGCCTTCGCGCACGGTGGCTACCTGGTTCAGGCGCACAACGCGGGCGCTGCCGTCGGCATTGCTGCCAAGGGTCAGCGGCAAGCGCTGCAGGTCTTCGGGCGCATTGCGCGACTCGGGCGCCAGCCGCACATTCACGTCATAGGTCTGGTCGTCCGGTGCGCGCCAGTTGCCGACGGTCTGGCCCGCCACCATGGTGCGCAGGGCGGCGCCAATCTGCGTGATGCTGACGCCCAGGTCGGAGGCGACATCACGTCGCACCTCGATATCGATGGTCGGCTTGTTCGGCTTGACGCTGGAGTCCAGGTCCACCAGAGCGTTGATGCCCCGGATTTTCTCCAGCGCCAGGCGGGTCAGCCGCTCCAGTTCTGCCTGGTTCGGTCCTTGCAACGAGAACTGCACCTGTTTGTTGCCGCCCACGGAGTCGAGCAGGCCGACGTGTGTGACGGTGATGCCCGGCACACGTTGCAGCCGCTCGCGCAGCAGGGAGGACAACACATCGACACTGCGCGTGCGCTCCTTGCGGTCGATCAACCTGATGTAGATGCTGGCGTAGATCTTTCCCTGCGCGTTGCCGGTGTTGATGGTCGAGAGGGTGTAGCGCACTTCGGGAAACTCGCGCACGATGGCCTCCACCTGGCGCGCTTTTGCTTCGGTCACTTCCAGCGAAGAGCCAACCGGGGTGTGGAAGTTCAGCGTGGTTTCCGAAAAGTCGGATTTCGGCACGAATTCCGTGCCAAGCATGGGAACCATGGCCACGCTGCTGGCAAAGATGGCCACGGCAAGCGACACGGTGGACAACTTGTGGGCCAGTGACCAGCGCAGCACCGCCTGGTACAGGTTAACCAGCCGGTGTGTACCGCGGTCAAACCAGCCGGTGACGCGGCCTATGCTCTTGTCGTACCAGGATCGGCGCCCCTGCACATGGTCATGGGTGTCGATGCTTGGGTCGTGCCAGATCGACGACAACATCGGGTCGAGCGTGAAGCTGACGAACATCGAAATCAGCACGGCGGCCACAATCGTGAGGCCGAATTCGTGGAAGAACTTGCCGATGATGCCGCCCATGAAGCCGATTGGCATGAACACCGCCACGATGGACAGGGTGGTGGCCAGCACCGCCAGACCGATTTCCTGCGTGCCGTCGAGCGAGGCCTGGTACGGCGTCTTGCCCATCTGCACGTGGCGCACGATGTTCTCGCGCACCACGATCGCGTCGTCGATCAGCAGCCCGACACACAGGCTGAGCGCCATCAGCGTGATCATGTTGATGGTGAATCCCATCATGTTCATGAACAGGAAGGTGCCGATGATGGCGATCGGCAGTGTCAGGCCGGTGATCACGGTCGAGCGCCAGGAGTTGAGGAACAGGAACACGATCAGCACCGTGAGCACGGCGCCTTCGATCAAGGTGCGGCGCACGTTTTCCACCGACACCCGAATCTGCCGCGAGCCGTCCGTGATCTGCTCCAGCCGCAGGCCGGGCGGCAACTGTTTCTGCATTTCCGCCAGCGCCTTGTGCAGGCCATCGACCACCGCGATGGTGTTTTCGTCCTGTGACTTCTGCACCGTCAGCAGCAGGGTGCGTTTGCCGTTGTAAAGCGCCAGGCTGTCCACTTCCTGTGCCCCGTCGACAACACTGGCGATCTGCTCCAGCCGCACCGGCGTACCGTTCTTGCGCGCCACGATGATCTTGCCAAACTCCTGCGGCCGATCCAGCCGTGCCTCGATCTGCACCACGCGCTCGCGCTCGAGCGAGCGCACGGCGCCCACCGGCAGGTCCTGGTTGTCGCTGCGCACGGCTGCCACGACCTGCTCCGGCGTCAGGCCAAACGCCTCCATCGCCACCGGCTTGAGGTACAGGTTGATCTCGAGCTTGGTGCCGCCGACCAGTGTGACCGAGCCGACACCACGCACGTTCTCCAGCCGCTTCTTGAAGGTCTGGTCGGCCCAGTTGGTCAGCTCGACTGCCGACATGGTCTTGCCGCCGACGCCAGCCTCGGGCAACACGGCCACCGACCAGACTGCCCGTGCCGAAGGGTCGAAACGCAGCACACGCGGCTCTTTCACCTCGCTGCGCAGCAGCGGCTTGATGGAAGCTACTTTCTCGCGCACGTCCTCTGCCGCCTTGCGACCATCGATGTGCAGGCCGAACTCGATCACCACCACCGACTGGCCTTCGTAGGTACGCGAGGTCAGCGCGTTGATACCGGCAATGGAGTTCACGCCTTCTTCCATTTTGCGCGTGACTTCGCTCTCCACTACCTCGGGCGAGGCGCCAGGGTAGTCGGCGATTACCACCACCACCGGGAAATCGATATTCGGGAACTGGTCGATTTGCAGCCGCTGGTAACTAAACAGGCCCAGCACCACCAGGGCCAGCATGACCATGGTGGCAAATACCGGATTTTGCAGGCTGACGCGCGTGAACCACATGCCTATTTGAGCCCGGCAGTGAGTTTCACCAAGGTGCCCTCGCGCAGCGTGCCGACCAGACCGCTGACCAGGGTGGCATTGTCCGCAATGCCCTTGATGCCGACCATGGTCTGGCCTTCCGCTTCGCCCTGGGCCAGCAACTCCACCGGCTGGTGCACCACCTTGTTGTTGCTGACCAGCTGCACGTAGGGTTGTGGCTTGTCGGTGCGCACTACGCTGAGTGGCACCGACGGTCCCTGCGTCGCGCCAACAGCCAGTGCGCCTTGGGCAAACAAGCCCTGGCGCAAACCAGGCGCGGCGTCCATCGCCAGGTAGGCCAGCACCGATCGGCTACCCGCCACCACCGTCGGGTTGATACGTACTACCCTGGCGCGTACCGTGTTGGCCGTGCCCTCGATCTGCAGTTGCGCGCTTTGGCCGAGTTGCAGTTTCAACGAATCCGCCGGGCTGACGCTGGCCTCCAACTCCAGGCGCCCGAGATCGACGATTTCCAGCACCCGGCCATCCACTGCCATGCGTTCTCCGGTTTGCGCCATGCGCTGCGAGACCTGGCCGGAAATTGGCGCACGCAGAACCGTGTCTTCGAGCGACTTGCCCATCATGTCGGCGCCGGCCAGCGCTGCCTTGTAATTGGCCTCGGCCGCAGCCAGACTGGCCAACGAGGTATCGAGGGAGGACTTGGAGATGAAGCCCTGGTCCACCAGGGAGCGGTTGTTCTCGAATGTGCGTCTGGCAATATCGGCCTGCGCCTTGGCGGACTCGGCCTGTTGCTGGGCCTGGCGCAAGCGCGACTGTGCGTCTGTCGCATCGATGCGCGCGATGACCTGGCCGGCCTTCACGAAGTCGCCCTCGCGCAGTGTCATTGCCTGCAACTCACCGGCAACCCGCGCCTTGACGATGACCGCGGTGGTGGCGCGCAGGGTGCCCGATATCGCCAGTCCCTGGGTCAGGTCGCGATTTTTTACCTGCACCAGGTCACCGGGCGCCAGCTCCACTGCCGCCTCGGCGCGCTGGCTGGCCTGTTCGGCCAGTGCCTGTTGCTGCGCCTTGCGTTGCGACACGGCGCGTGCCACCCCGGCTGCCAGGCCAGCAACCAGCAGCGCGACGAGAATCCATTTCAACCAGCGACGCATGATTTACCTCAAAACCTTCCCGGCCTGTGCACTGGCCGGCAGGCTATGCAGCCCGTGCAGTATGGTGTCCATCTGGGCCTGGATGTACTCCTTGGGAACGATTGGCGAGTTGTCTGGTACACAGGCCCCCAGGGAGTGTTTCCACATGAGCAGAAACAGCATCGGCGCCAGTACGGCGTAAATGCCGTATTTCAGGTCGGTTGGCTTAAACTCCCCGCTGTCAATGCCGCGTTGCAGAATCTTGCCTATCAGTTGACGCCCGGGCTCCACGACTTCTTTCCGATAAAAAGCGGCAAGTTCCGGAAAATTGCTTGCTTCACTCATTATCAGTTTGGATATTCCGGAAGCCTTGGTGTCCCCGTATTGCGCCCACCAGGCCTGCATGCAGTAGTGCAGCAGCTCGGAGCTGCTGCCGGAGAAGGACTGCAGCTCCGCATTCCATTCCGGATAGCGACTGGAAATGTTCTCCCGCACCACGGCCTTGAATAGTTCTTCCTTGCTGGCGAAGTACAGGAACAAGGTGCCCTTGGACACACCGGCGCGGTGGGCCACTTCTTCGGCCCGGGTCGCGGCAAAGCCTTTTTCGACGAACAAATCAAGCGCCGCCGCCAACAACTCGCTGGGGCGGGCGTCTTTGCGGCGCGCTGCTTTGTGATGCCCTGCTTCCTGGTGGTCGCCGGCAGGTTCTGTGGGGGACATTTAAGTTACTGACTGATTGGTTATTAGTGTACCCATTCGGACCTTATCGGTCAACGGCAAGCGCCTTGTCAAAGAACGCTGGAAGGTCTTGCGCAGTCTGCCAAGCAATGCCGCGCGGTCGAAGCCTGCAGGGTTGGCGGCAACGTCGCCGTCTTCTGTGGCGATCGGCATCGATGGTGTCGATTCAGTCGCCCAGGTCGCGCGTGCTGGCACTGGCAAAATAAAACCATTCGTTGCCCGGCAGGGCCGACGCATTGGGAAACACAATGAACCCGTCCTGGGGCGCCAGCACGGGCGTTCCGTCGTGGCGCATGCCGATTTCCTGCCCGGCGCGCAGCGAGTCGTAGCTGGCCCAGTTGCGGCTGAAAAGGTCGTCCGTATGCAATCGGTCCATGACCTCGGACAAACGCAGGAACTCGATGCCGGTGGTCGCGGCGGGCGCGGGTTCATCCACAAGTTGCAAATGGGCCAACGCGTTGCAGATCGCCCGCCAGGCGGTCTCGGGCGCCTGCGGGTCTTGGTGCTGCCCGCATTCCAGCGTCAGCGCATAACCGCCGCTGCTGCGCATGTATTCGGTGGTGCCCACGCCATAACGCGGGTCGGTAATGAGCTGTTGTGCCCGACTCGCAGGCGGCGTGCGCGCCAGTCGGTGCGCCACGCCGGTGGCATAGGTGTCGAGCCAGCCCTCGACGATGCGCCGCGGCCCCAGGCGCAGCGCCAGCGCCTGCTCGGCCGCAGCGTGTGCAAAGGGTTCCAGGCTGCCAGTGTTGTCCTGCGGGCCGATCATCACGAACGGCTCCCCAGGGCTGTGGAAAGAATGCAGATCAAGCAGTACGTCATGCGCCGCCAGCAGCGGGCACAACACGTTGGCGATGTGGTCCTCGAAATCCTGCGGTGCCGGGTTCGGGTGCAGGTTGCGGTTCAGGTTGCGCTCACCCATGCGCTGCTTTTTCTGGTACGCCAGCGGGTTGGTGATGGGTACCAGAGTCAATGTGCCGCGTTGCAAGCGCAGTGTACCGCCGTCGAGCTCGGAGATCACGCGCAGGATGGCGCGTGTGCCGCAGGTTTCGTTGCCGTGTACGGCTCCCAGGACGATCAGGCGCGGGCCGGGCTGCAGGGCATGGAAACTGTGGGAGCGCAACAGGGACGGGGTGATGTGGGCAGCAGACATGGGGCCTGACTATAGTGGCGACAGGGAAGTCGGGTTCTTCGCCAGGACCTACAGTGGCGTCGATGGAGATAACTGCAACTGAATTGCGATAACATGCCCGCCGAACCCGCCGAACCCGCCGAACCCACCGCATCGCCATGATTCGTACCAGCGGCCTGTCTTATCACTATGCCGGCGGCAACCTGCTGCGGTTTGCCGATGTGGATGTGCCGCAGGGCGGCGTATTGCTGGTGCAGGGGCCGTCGGGTTGTGGCAAATCGACCTGGCTGGCGCTGGTGGCGGGCTTGTTGCGCCCCGGCTCCGGAGCGGTGTTGGTGGCGGGGCAGGACCTGGGCCAGTTGCGGGCTGTGGCCACCGACGCCTGGCGTGCCCGCAGCATTGGCTTCCTGCCGCAAAAGCTGCATCTGAGCGAGGCTCTGAGCGTGACCGGGAATCTGGCGCTGGCGCAGTGGGCGGCGGGCGTGGCTGATAACCCGGTCGCCATTGAACAGGCTTTGTTGATCTTGGGCTTGGCCGACCTGGCGCAACGCCGGCCAAGCCAGTTGTCCGGCGGGCAGGCGCAACGCGTTGCGCTGGCACGGGCCGTCCTGCTGCGGCCCCAGGTCATTCTGGCCGATGAGCCCACGGCCAGCCTGGACGACGCCGCAGCGCACACTGCGCTGCAGCTGCTGCACGACAGTGCGAGCCGACTGCAGGCGACTTTGGTGATCGCCACACACGACTCGCGCGTGCGCGCCGCGTTGCCGCAGGCTCTGCTGTTGGCCATCGGTGGCACTGTCAACCCGGACAAGATGGTCGCTGCATGAAGACACTGGCCATCGCCTGGCTCTATCTTGTCTCCCGGCCACTGGCCTCGGGGCTGAACCTGTTGTTGCTGACGCTGGGCTTGGGCTCCATCACCTTCGTGTTGCTGGTCAGCACGCAGCTGGACCAGGCCTTCGAGCGCGACCTGGCTGGCATCGGCGTGGTGGTCGGGGCCAAGGGCAGCCCGATGCAGCTGATCCTGGCCGGCGTGTTCCATATCGATGTGCCCAGTGGCAACATCCCGCTGGCGGCAGTGCAGGAGCTGCAAAAGGATGTGCGTGTTGCCAAGCTGATCCCGATCAGCCTGGGTGACACCTTTCGTGGGTTTCGCATTGTCGGCACTACGGTAGCGTATGCCGACCACTACGCGGCCCGTCTGGCCAGTGGCCGGATGTGGACGCAAGCCATGCAGGCCGTCGTCGGCTCGCAGGTGGCGGCCAGTACCGGGCTGGCGGTGGGCAACAGTTTCATCGGCTCCCACGGCCTCGGAGTCGGTGGCCACGAGCACGGTGACACGCCCTACCAGGTCACGGGCGTGCTGGCGGCGTGCGGTTGCGTGCTCGACCGCCTGGTGCTCACGGCCACCGAATCGGTCTGGAAGGTGCACGAGAAGGCCACCGCCCTGGACGAGGAGGACCAGAAGATCATGGAGGCCGAACGCGAGATCACGCTGGCACTGATCACCTACCAGAGTCCCTTGGCGGCGGTGAGTTTTCCGCGTTTTGTCAATACCAGTACAGAAATGCAGGCGGCGGCACCAGCGGTGGAAGTGACCCGTTTGTTGCGCATGGTGGGTGTGGGAACCGCTGTTTTGCGCGGTTTTGGCGCGGTGCTGCTGTTGACTGCAGCCCTGAGCGTGTTCATCGCCTTGTGGAGTGCGGTGCGTGAGCGACGTGGCGATCTGGCCATGCTGCGCATGTTGGGCGCGCCACCCGCCAAGCTGGCCGGGCTGGTGTTATGTGAGGCATTGTTGCTGGCGGCTCTGGCAGTGTTACTGGGCATGGTGTTGGGCCATGCGCTGACGGGTTTGGCGGGGAGCTGGATGCAGGCGGAGCGGTCCTTGCCGCTGACCGGCTGGATCTGGCTGCCGGCCGAATGGTGGGTTCCCGCTCTGGGATTCGGAGTGGCCGCTCTGGCAGCCCTGTTGCCCGCACTGGGCGCCTACCGTCTTGATGTGACTACCTTGCTCAACAGCCGGTAGTTGTTGTGTTGATTTTTTGGAGTGCGTTCATGAAACCTGTGTTTGCCATCATTGCGTCTTTTCCCCTGGTGGTCCTGGCCCCTGTGGCCCTGGCGGGGGGCGCCCACGGCGGCAAGGAAGCCAAGGAGGACATTACCCGCCATCGGGCCATTGCCGCGGCGCACGAAGGCGCGGCCAAGTGCCTGGAGGCGGGCAAGAAAGAAGATGTTTGCCACAAGGAATTGCAAGCCGCTTGCAAGGGCTTGGCAATTGGCAAATACTGCGGCATGAAACACGAGCATTGAACCTGGTACCACGGCCGCCGGATGGAACTTGGCGACGCCCTGTTTGTCCTACCCCCGTTGCCACCTGGAGCTGACCATGAAAACCATTGTTCTCGCCGTCTCGCTGGCCTGTGTTACGTTGGGAGCATCGGCCCAGCTGGGCTCACCCAAACCCGCTGCGAACGCCAGCTCCCAGGCAGGCGCAGCGTCGGCGCGCAGTCAACAACCTGTTGCAAGTGTGGCGGCAGGTAGCGGAGCCGGTGTGCATGGTGCCAACAGCCCCTTTGCGCCCCTGCCGCAGCGCGCCGATGTGGTGCCATGGTCGGTGCTGACCGATGTGAAAACCAAGACCGAGAACAACAAGGTGCTGCCGGTTTTCGCCATGAGCCAGATGGCCCTGAACCAGAAGACGCAACGCATCCAGGGCTTCATGATGCCGCTGGAGCCGGGTGAAA
>JANLVB010000012.1:0-3130 GCA_031363785.1 Betaproteobacteria bacterium | reverse complement strand
CTGATCGGCCCCAGCGGTTGCGGCAAGTCGACCTACCTGCGGTGCTTCAACCGCATGCACGACCTGTACCCAGGCCATCGTTACGACGGCAAGATCGGGCTGTATCCGGACGACGTGGACATACTGGACAAGGCGGTGGACCCGATCGAGGTGCGCATGCGTATATCGATGGTGTTCCAGAAGCCGAACCCGTTCCCGAAGTCCATCTTCGAAAATGTCGCCTATGGCCTGCGTGTTCGCGGCGAGAAGTCGCAGAGTTTTCTGGAAGACAAGGTGGAGGCCGCCTTGAAGGCCGCGGCCATATGGAACGAGGTCAAGAGCCGATTGACAGAGTCTGCAACCAACCTGTCCGGTGGCCAGCAGCAACGCCTGTGTATCGCACGTTCGCTGGCGACCGACCCGGAAATCATCCTGTTCGATGAGCCAACCTCTGCGCTTGACCCGATTGCCACCGGCAGCATCGAGGAGTTGATCGGTGAACTCAAGCACAAGGTCACGATCCTGATCGTCACCCACAACATGCAGCAGGCGGCCAGGGTATCGGACTATGTGTCCTACATGTATCTGGGCGAGATGGTGGAGTATGGCGCCACGGGAGATATATTCATGAAGCCCAAGCGCCAGGAAACTGAAGACTACATCACCGGCCGATTCGGCTGAAACGGAAACCCATGAACGACAAACACCTCTCCAGCCAGTTCGACAGTGAGTTGACCGCTGTATCCAACCGAGTCATGGAGATGGGCGGGCTGGTGGAGTCGCAGATCCGTACTGCCGTCTATGCCCTGTCCCAGTTCAGCGCGGAAGCAGCGGCGGAAGTGATGGACCAGGAGTCGCGTGTCAATACCATGGAGGTTGAGATCGATCATGACCTGTCGTCCATCATCGCGCGGCGCCAGCCGACGGCGCGGGACCTGCGGTTGCTGATCGCCATCTCCAAGACCACCGCCAACCTGGAACGCGCTGGCGACGAGGCGGAGAAAATTGCCCGTATGGTCAAGTCCATCATCGAAAGCGGTTCGGCGCGCGCCTTGCCGGCGTCCGAACTGCGTGTGGCCTGCGACCTGGCGTCGGCTTTGCTGCGCAAGTCGCTGGACGCATTTGCCCGTCTGGACGCGGGCATGGCATTGAGCATCCTGAAGGAGGATGATGCCATCGACCGCGAGTTTGGTGGTTTTGTGCGCAAGCTGGTCACCTACATGATGGAGGACCCACGCACCATATCGCCCAGCCTGGACTTGCTGTTCCTGGCCAAGGCGATCGAGCGTATTGGTGACCATGCCAAAAACATTGCCGAGTTCACGATCTACGTTGTCAAGGGCGCCGACGTGCGCCACACGCCCCTCGCCGATATCGAATCGGTTGTGCGCTAGAACGTCCCGCCGCTTCGATTTGACCAGTATGAGAAAGCTGCCCCGCATTCTGATTGTTGAAGACGAGCCGGCCATTGCCGAGCTGATTTCTGTCAATCTGCGACACAACGGGTTTCAGCCGATCTGGGTCGCCGACGGTGAAACGGCGCAGCTCGAGGTCAACGAAGTATTGCCCGACGCGATCCTGCTCGACTGGATGTTGCCAGCCCAGAGCGGTCTGATGCTGGCCAAACTGTGGCGCGCCCACCCACGCACCAGGCAGGTACCGATATTGATCATCACCGCGCGTGGTGATGAGCGTGACAAGGTGGCCGGGTTGGATGCCGGGGCAGATGACTACATAACCAAGCCGTTTTCAACCCAGGAACTTTTGGCGCGCTTGCGTGCGGTATTGCGCCGCCGTGCGCCGGAACAGGTGGCCGAGAGCGTGGCTATTGGTGACCTGTGTCTGGACGCCGCCACGCACCGGGTGACCCATCAGTCGCAACAACTCAAGCTCGGTCCGACCGAATACAAGCTGCTGCACTACCTGATGACACACGCCGAGCGGGTACACAGCCGCGGGCAGTTGCTCGACAAGGTCTGGGGGGACCATGTGTACATTGAGGAGCGCACCGTGGATGTACATGTCAAGCGCTTGCGCGAGGCGCTGGGCGAAGCCGGAACCATGGTCGAGACAGTCCGTGGCGCAGGTTATCGGCTGACCGCTATGCCGCAAACCGCACAAAGCTGAGAGTTGTCACAATCCGCGCATGGTTTGGCGCTTCTTCCGGTTTTTCCTGTTTCAATTGGCTGGTGCCTCGCTGGGGTATTGGGCCGGGTTTCGGTACGACCCGTGGCGGGGAGCAGTGGCAGGCATTGTCCTGGCCAGCGCGGCGTGGGTGTTGTGGGATCTGCGCCGCGGCCAGCGCCTGCTGGACTGGATGCGTGAGGGTGATCCGTCGCTGACACCCGCCGTGGGTGGCTTGTGGGGTGAGGTGGCGATCCGGGCACGGCGCCTGCTGCGTGAACGCGACAAGTCCATTGTCGAACGCGAGAACCGGTTGCAGGAGTTTCTGGCCGCCATTCAGGCGTCACCCAATGGCGTGGTGTTGCTCGATGCGCAGGGCCGCATCGAGTGGTGCAACCAGACGGCAGCAGGCCATTTCGGCTTCGACCCGCGCCGCGACATGTTGCAGCATGTGGGCAACCTGTTGCGAGATCCGCAGTTCGCTGCCTACCAGGCCGACGCCGATTTTTCGCACGACGTGGTGATACCCGGTCCTGCCAGTTCCAGCAAACGCCCCGTGCGGTTATCGGTGCAACTGCATCGTTATGGCGAGGGCCGGCGCATGATGATGTCGCGCGACGTTACCGCGCTGGAGCAGGCGGATGCCATGCGGCGCGATTTTGTCGCCAACGTATCGCATGAAATCCGCACACCACTGACCGTGCTGAGCGGCTTCGTCGAAACCTTGCAAACCCTGCCGCTGGATGCCTCAGAGCGCCAGCGCTACCTGGCCTTGATGTCGCAGCAGGCGCTGCGCATGCAAACACTCGTGAATGATCTGCTGACCCTGTCACGGTTGGAGGGTAGCCCGCCACCCACCTTGGACCATTGGTGCGATGTCGACCAATTGCTCGATCAGTGTGAGCAGGAAGGGCGCGGCCTGTCGATGCTGATGTCCCAGATGGGACATGAGCTGGTCTTCACCACTGCGTCTCCGTCCTGCGAAATCGCCGGTTCGCATAACGAGCTGCTCAGTGCCATGGGCAAC
>JANLVB010000515.1:0-15816 GCA_031363785.1 Betaproteobacteria bacterium | reverse complement strand
TCGCTTCTGCACAAATTTGTTTGCGGGTGCTAGCGGCGAAACGCTTATCCATGACGATGGTCTTATTGCTCGTGAAGTCAAGGAAGCAGCGCCTTGCGGTCGATCACCGTCCCGACCACAAACACACAATCCCCCTGCTCGGTGATCGGTATCGCCTTGGTGACCACCACAATCCCGTCGACGGGTGAACGCAGCAGTTCGGCCGGCCGCTCCGGTCGGTCCATGAACCAAAGGCGCCCCACCGGCTGGCCGGCTGCCACCGGTTCGCCGGGCTCCAACATGGCCTCGAACAAGCCGTCTTCTGGCGCGACAACGATGTTGCCAGGATCGCGCCCATCGATGATCACGGCCGGGGGCAGGCCCAGCGAGGCACGGGTCAACACCGCACCCTTGCACACACCCACATGGCGCAGCACGTTGTTGAGCCCGCTCCAGGCCAGCTGGTGGATCGGCGCCGGCGTGCGCCCACCGCCTCCGAGTTCAGTCGTGATCACCAGCTTGCCCTGGTTCTCGGCCTCCACCGGCAGCAGGCCGTTGCCGTTGATATCGATGTAGAGGTAATGGTGGTCGGTGCACCAGGCTTCCATGGCCTCGAGCATGGCCTTGCGCTGCACCGGGTTGTCGACCACATGCATGTGCGAACACGGCAGGAACCAGGCGCTGCGCCCGCCCGAGTGCATGTCGATCACCACATCGGCCATCGGGAACAACACACGTGTCAGGTAGTCCGCCAGCTGCTCGTGCGGCGGGCCGTCCGGTCGCCCTGGGAAGGAGCGGTTGAAGTTCGCGCCAGAGGGCCAGTTGCGGGTGTTTCCCTTGGAGGCTGCAGGCGACAGCAACGGGACCACGATGACCCTGCCAGTCACCTGCTCCGGCTGCAGTTCCTGCAACAGGCGCATGGCCGCCACCTGGCCCTCGTACTCGTCGCCATGGTTGCCAGCCAGCACCAGCACGGTCGGCCCCGGCCCGTTGACGACGCAGCCGATGTGGATGAAGGTGCTGGCCCATCCCGCGGTGTTGGTGATCTTGTTGATCCGCAAATGGCCAGTGCGTTTGCCGCTGGCGTGCAGGTCGATGCTGCAGGAAACGGTGGATGGTGTCATGGCGGGCCTCCGTTGGTATCAATCAACCTTCACAGTATCCATGAAACGCCAACCAGGTCAGCGTGCTGCGTTGGGCCGCCCGATGGCGTCTGCCACCACCACGGCTTCCAGCAGGCCGGCGTCACTTACCGCGTTGGGCAACATCTGCTTGTGCATGCGCAACTCCACCTGCGGGTCGGCCGCGCCCATGGCGAGCACGGCATCCAGCGCCGCCTGGCGCGCCAATGCGTGCGCCGCCGCGATCGCCTCGGCCGGGTCATGGAAGTGCCGGGTGCCGACAGTCGAGTGCAACGTGAAGATGCCGCTGCCATCACCATCCACCCGCACCGTCACACTGTGGGCCACCACGCCAGTCGCCGCGCCCACGGCATTAGCCACATCGGCATGGGGCGGAAATACCACCTCGCAACCCAGCCGGCGACCCACTTCGCGGTAATAGACCTGCACCGGCCCGCCCACCGCCACCACTGGCACCGTTGGTGCGACCTGGATACGGGCCAGGCCGAGCACGCCGTTCCCGGCACACACGGCGTGGATCAGCTTGTCCTCGCGCAGGTGCTCACCCACCGCCGTATCGAGGATGCAGCGTGCGCTGAGCCGCACGGTTTCGCTCCACACATCATGTGCATACTGCGTCACCCGTTCCGGCGTCGGGAACTTCATGTCGCGCAGCCGGCAACCCAGCTGCGCCGCCTTGCGCGCCGCCTCCGCCGACCAGTTGCCCTGCAACTCCAGCACATGGGCCGCATCGGACGGCGTAAAACCCCCGACCTGCACCAGTCCTTTGCGCTTGAGTGATGCAATGGCACGCTGCTCCGCCAGCGAACCGGCCAGGCGGCGCAGCGGCTGCGGGCGGTCCGTCACCAATTCGAGCACGGCGGCTTCGCGCGCTGTCAGCTCGGCAGCCACGACGCCCGGACGGGCACCAAACGGCAGCAGCACAAAGCGCCCGTGCTGGGATGAGCCACCATCCACGTCCGTCAGGTCGGCATCGAGCATCGCCAGTACCTCGGGATACCGTGCGCCCAGCAAGGCCACCGGCACGATGCGCTGCGGTCCGACGCTGAGCTTGCCATTGGCCGCCAGATGGATCTCGCTGTCGCCCCCCAGGCCGATCGTGCGCACATCGATGGCCCGCACCATGGTGCGCCAACCTCCGACCTCGGCGCCCTGTTCCGTCACCTGCGGACGGCCATCGATCAGCACACCGAGGTCGGTGGTGGTGCCGCCCATGTCGCTCATGATGAAGCTGCGCAGGCCCGACAACCACTGCGCCCCGACCAGGCTCGCCGCCGGCCCCGACAACACGGTCTCGATAGGGCGCAGCGCCACACTCTGCGCCAGCGCCAGCGTGCCATCGCCCTTGACGATCATGAGCGGGCAGACGATGTGCAGCTGCGCCATGGAGCGCCGCACGGCATCGATCAGCGTCGACACGCGCGAAATCAGCCTCGCATTGAGCGCTGCCGTGAGGGCGCGGCGCGGCGCGTCGAGTGACGACGACAACTCGGTGGAGAGCGTGACCGGTTTTCCGGTGCGCGCCACGATCAGCTCGCGCGCGGCGTGCTCATGGGCTGCGTTGCGCACCGCGAAAGTGGACGCCACCGCGAAGGCATCCACCTTGCCCGACATGCGCTCCAGCGCCGCCTCCAACGCCAGGGTGTCCAGCGGCAGGCGGGCATCGCCATTGTGGTCGTGACCACCGGCAATCACCTCCACCGGCATGCCCGGGAACGCCTTGGCAATACCGGTACGCTCGACCATCTGCGCGTCGAAACCGATCAACAGCACTCCCACCGCGCTGCCATGGCCCTCGACCACCGCATTGGTGGCCAGTGTGGTCGACACCGACACCAGGCGGATGTCCTGCGCGTTCAGGCCCTGTGGCAGCTGGGCCACAGCCTGGGTGATGGCTTCACTCACACCAACGGCCAGGTCGCCCTTGGTGGTGATAGCCTTGGCCCGGGCGACGACCCGGTGGCCGACAGATTCGATAATGGCGGCGTCGGTGTACGTGCCGCCGGTGTCGACACCAACAGAATAGGAAGAGCTGGAAATCATGCAGTGTGTGCGAGGGTACAGGGGCGCAAGCATACTTCAGCCATGAACTGGATCACCCGTACCGAGATTGGCTCTGGCCCCGCGACGGGAAGCGGCACCTGCCTGCTCAGCCTGGTGCTGATGAGTGACGTGCAGGTGGTCGACACGGTATCGCCTGCGCGTTGCGAGTGGGTCGAGCTGCTGGCGGGGGAGCCACGCTGGCAGCCGCTGCTGCCCATGCACCGTCCCCATGAAGCCCTGACCCACTGGGCGCTGGCGGCCCATGTGCATGCGCTGCACCGGCACCCGGTTGCACCGTGCAGCCAACGGCCGTTCGATCTGGCGCTCAGCCTGGGTGACAACATCGACAACTCGCAACACAACGAGCTCGACGCTTTTCTGGCGATCGTTGCCGGCGGCAGCGCCCAACTATCCGCGTTCGGCGGTGTGCACGAGCCCGACGACCGTGTGCAACCGTGGCCCTACTGGTGCCCCGATGCAGCGGTCGACGACCTGTACAAACGCCAAGGCTACCCGGCAGTGGCCGACTACCTGGGCCGCGCCAGCAGCCCGGTGCACTCGCCCGGCCTGGGGTTTGCCTGGGCCAGTGTGCCGGGTAACCACGACCTGATGCGCCAGGGCACAGCACTGCCGCTGGGGGCCATCGAGCAGATCGCCATCGGCGGCGTCAAAACCCTGCACCGCCCGGATGGTTTCGATCCAGTGGACCCGCTGGCGGCCTTCGTTCAGACACCCGATGCGTTTTCATGTGGCGGCCAGCGCACGGTGGCTGCGGTCGCTGCACGCCGCGCCGTCAGCAAGATGGAATGGATCGCCGCCCATATCGCCGCCGGCGCCACCGGCTACAACGCTGACAATGTGCGCCTTGGCAATGCCGACGCCGTGATCGATACCGAGCAGGTGCGCATCATCCTGCTGGATACCAACCACCCCTTTGGCGACTACCAGGGAAGTGTGGGCGCCGCCCAGCTGGACTGGCTGGAGAGGCAACTGGCGCAAGTTGACCAGCAGACAGGGCGGTTGGCAATCCTGGCCAGCCACCACGGCTCGGTGTCGCTCACCAACATGCTGGGTGCCGACCCAGAGCGGCGGCACACCAGCGCGCTGACTGCGGTACTGCACCGCCACCGCTGCCTGGTCGCATGGCTGGTGGGTCACCGGCATGTGCACGAAGTCAGGTCCCATCCCGGGCCAGCCGGTGGGTTTTGGGAGATCAGCACCGGCTCGCTGATCGACTGGCCAGTACAAACCCGCGCGGTCGAGCTGCTGCGCCACCCGGGCGGCGCAGTCGAGATCGTCTGCAGCCTGCAGGACCACCATGCGAGCGAGGGCAGCCTGGCGCACCTGCACCATACATTGGCGAGACGCTTCGCCGGGCGGCAGGCACCGGCCATGCAGGGCCTGCCGGGCGATGGCAACGTGCGCTTGTGGCGGCCCTGAGGGGCGACCACGCAAGGTCGGCGGGCACGACAATATGCCTACCCCACCATCGAACGTCTCAGGAGCAGGCCGAATGCCAGAAACCAGCACAACGATCGCCCGCCCGCCGCTCTTGATCCAGATGCAGGCGGACGACAATGTGGCCATCGTCGCCAACGACGGCGGCTTGCCGGCCGGCACCGCTTTGCCATCGGGTCTGGTACTGCGCGACCGGGTGCCGCAGGGCCACAAAGTCGCCCTGCGCGATGTGGCGCCCGGGGCGGCAGTGCGACGGTATGGTGTTGCGATCGGCCATGCGCGCGCGCCGATTGCGGCCGGCAGCTGGGTGCATGAGCGCCTGCTGGCCATGCCTGCAGCATGCGCATTGGACGGCTTGCCCATGGCCACACGCCAGCCGCCCGACCTGCCGCCGCTGGACTGTTATACCTTCGAGGGCTACCGTAATGCCGACGGTACCGTGGGCACCCGCAACATCCTGGCCATCACGCAGACCGTGCAGTGTGTGGCAGGCGTCACCGAGTTTGCCGTGCAACGCATCAAGACCGAGTTGCTGCCGCTGTTCCCGAACGTGGACGACGTGCTCGCGCTGGAGCATGGTTATGGTTGTGGCGTGGCAATCGACGCACCTGGCGCCGAGATTCCGATCCGTACCCTGCGCAACATCAGCCTGAACCCCAACTTTGGTGGCGAGGTGATGGTGGTCAGCCTGGGCTGCGAGAAACTGCAGCCCGAGCGACTGCTGCCGCCCGGCAGCATCGCCGTGGTCGATGCGCGCGTTCCAACTGCGGCACTGGATGTGGTGCGCCTGCAGGACGATGCCCACGTCGGTTTCATGAGCATGGTGGACTCGATCGTGCGCCAGGCCCGGGAGCATTTGCAACGGCTGAACCTGCGTCGGCGGGAGACGGTGAGCGCCAGTGAACTGGTGGTGGGCGTGCAATGCGGCGGCAGCGACGCATTCTCGGGCGTCACCGCCAACCCGGCCGTCGGTTTTTGCACCGACCTGCTGGTGCGCGCAGGCGCCAGCGTGATGTTCTCGGAGACCACCGAAGTGCGTGACGGCATCGCCCAGCTCACGGCGCGCGCCACCACTCCCGAGGTGGCGCAGGCGATGGTGCGCGAGATGGCCTGGTACGACGCCTACCTGCAGCGCGGCAGCGCGGACCGCAGCGCCAACACCACACCGGGCAACAAAAAAGGCGGCCTGTCGAACATCGTCGAGAAGGCCATGGGCTCGATCGTCAAATCCGGCACGGCTGCGATATCGAACGTGCTGGCGCCTGGCGAAAAACTTAAACATCGCGGGCTGACCTACGCCGCCACACCCGCCAGCGACTTCATCTGCGGCACCCTGCAGTTGGCAGCCGGCATGAACATTCATGTATTCACCACCGGGCGCGGCACACCCTATGGCCTGGCGGCAGTGCCGGTGATCAAGGTCGCCACACGCAGTGAGCTGGCGCGTCGCTGGCATGACCTGATGGACGTGAACGCCGGGACCATCGCCGACGGCAGTGCCACGGTCGAAGAGGTGGGGTGGGAGCTGTTCCGGTTGATGCTCGACGTGGCCAGTGGTCGAAAAAAAACCTGGGCCGAACACTGGAAGCTGCACAACGCGCTGGTGCTGTTCAACCCGGCGCCGGTGACCTGAGAGCCTGAGACCGGCGACAACATCGTTGATCTGCCGCAGCCGGGATCAACCGCACCGCGACGGCCCTGCCTTTGAACGCCCCTTGCCGGTCGCGTGCCTTCACAATACAGCCCTTCAACAACAGTCGAATGACGACAAAGGGTGGAATGTGTTCAAGAACGTGATGGTGTACCGGATGACGTCCGAGTGGACGATGGCGCAGGCGCAGTTGGAACAGGCCTTGCAGGCTGGGCGCTTCACGCCCTGCAGCCCGTCGCAGGAGAAATCGGTGGGCTGGGTCGAGCCGCGTGGCCAGGCGCATGGGCCGCTGGTGGAAGTGGTGGGTGGCCAGTGGCTGCTCAAGCAGAGGGTGGAAGTCAAGTCGGTGCCGTCCTCGGTGGTCAAACGCAAGGTGGAGGAGCAGGCGGCCCAAATCGAAGCCGCCACCGGTCGCAAGCCGGGCAAGAAAGAGCTGCGCAATCTGCGCGACGACACGCGGCTGGCCTTGCTGCCGATGGCTTTCACCAAAGAGTCACACGTGCTGGTATGGCTGGACCCGAAAGCCCGCACCCTGGTATTGGGCGCCGGCAGCCAGGGCAAGGCCGACGAAGTGATGACCGCATTGGTCAAGGCGATCGACGGCCTGGCGGTGCAACTGCTCACCACCCAGACCTCACCGGCCGTGGCCATGTCTGGCTGGCTGGGCACGCGCGAGGCACCGGTTGGTTTCAGCGTGGACCGCGAATGTGAGCTCAAGGCGCCGGATGAATCCAAAGCGGTAGTGCGCTACACGCGCCACGCGCTCGACACCGACGAGGTCAGCGGCCATATCGCCATGGGCAAAATGGCGACCCGCCTGGCCATGACCTGGAACGACCGACTGTCCTTCGTGCTGACCGACGCCATGCATATCAAGAAGCTGTCGTTTCTGGACGTCGTCTTTGAAGGTGCCCCGGCCTCGCCATCAGACGCCAAGGATGACGGTTTCGACACCGACGCCGCCATCGCCACCGCTGAACTCGGCAACATGATTCCAGAACTGCTCGAAGCCCTGGGCGGTGAGATGCCCGCATAGGCCGACCCGCGACCGGACATCGCATCAGCCGAAGTTCCAGCGACTGCTATAGCTCAAGCACCGGCAACACTTCTCCCCTGCACTCGCCAAACCCGATGCGCGCCGCACCCGGCTTGTCGCACCAGCCACGCAGGATGACGGCGTCGCCATCGTGCAAGAAGGCACGCTGCTCGCCACCGTCGAGCGTGATCGGCTCGCGTCCGCCCCGGGTCAGTTCGATGATGGCGCCAGCTTCCGAAGGCGTGGGGCCGGAGATCGTTCCTGTGCCGATCAGGTCGCCGCTTTGCAGGTTGCAGCCACCCATGGTGTGTTGCGTCACCATCTGGGCTACGGTCCAGTACTGGTGGCGAAAACTGGTGCCGGAGACCCGGCTCGGTGAACCACCCGCGGCCCGTTGTGCGGAAGTTTCAATCGCTACTTCAAGCTGGATGTCGAGCACACCCTGCGCACGGTTGGTCGCGTCATCCAGATAGGCCAGCGGTTGCGGTTCGTCGGCCGGCCGCGTGAACGGCAGGCGGAATGGCGCCAGCGCCTCCATGGTCACGATCCAGGGTGAGATGCTGGTGCAGAAGTTCTTGCCCAGGAACGGTCCCAGCGGCGCCATCTCCCAGAACTGGATGTCGCGCGCCGACCAGTCGTTGAGCAGGCACATGCCGAAGATGTGCTGCTCCGCCTGCGGCAGCGGGATCGGTCTGCCCAGCGCATTGCCGGGCCCGACGAACACGCCCATTTCCAGCTCGTAGTCCAGCCGCGCACACGGCCCGTAGACCGGCGCCGTGGTGCCGGGTGGCATGCTCTGCCCCATGGGTCGGCGCAACGGCGTACCACTGACCACCACACTGGAAGCGCGGCCATGGTAGGCGATCGGCAACCACTGGAAGTTCGGTGTCAACGGTGCGTCGGGCCGGGCGATGCGTCCCACGTTGCGCGCGTGGTGGATCGAGGTGTAGAAGTCGGTGTAATTGAGGAGCTGCGCCGGCAACCGGTACTCTGCGTCTGATTGCGCGAGCAGGCTGCCCCGCACCACCCCCTGTGTTGCCCCATCGGCGGTGTCAGACAGCAGCGCGAACAAGGCGTGGCGCAGCGCTCGCCAGCTGTCGGGGCCGCTGGCCATGAAGGCGTTCAGGCCCGGCATGGCGGCCAGTTCCAGCGCCGCCGCCGCAGGGCCCTGCAGCAGCTTGTGGCCCTGCAGCGCGCGCAGGTCGAGCACCTGATCGCCAATCGCGACACCGCCGCGTGGCGACGGGTTTTTGTCACGCTCTGTGAATACGGCGTAAGGCAGGTTTTGAATCGGAAAGTCAGCGTGGCCGTTGGCCGATGGCAGCCAGCTTCGTGCCGCTGGATCGTGCGTGTGGTTCGGTGTGACCATGGGGGTCTTCACACCGACGCCATCAGCGCATCGTCAAATATCGCCACGGCGCGCGTCCAACCGGCCGAGGCGCCGCGGATCTTGTGCGGAAAGCAGGAGATGAAGAACCCGCTGGGTGGCAACACTTCCAGGTTGTGCATCTTCTCGATATGGCAATAACCGATGTCGCGCCCGGCCTTGTGGCCCTCCCAGATCAGGCCGGCATCGCCACTCTCGCCGTATTTCTTCGCCGTGTGCACAAACGGCGCGTCCCAGCTCCAGGCATCGGTGCCGGTCAGCCGTACACCCCGCTCCAGCAAATACATGGTGGCTTCGTAACCCATGCCGGCACCGGCAGAGACATAGTCGTTGTGGCCGTAGCGCGAGCCGGCGCGGGTGTTGACCACCACGATCTCCAACGGCTTGAGCGTGTGGTCTATGCGTTTGAGTTCGGCTTCCACGTCTGCAGCGGTCACCACATAACCATCGGCCTTGTCGCGAAAGTCGAGCTTCACGCCCGGCTGGAAGCACCATTCCAGCGGCACCTCATGGATGGCGATCGCCGGCTTCTTGCTGCCCAGCGCCTTGTCCATGGTGGAGTGGAAATGGTAGGGCGCGTCCAGGTGCGTGCCGTTGTGCGTCGAGAGCTGTACCAGCTCCACCGCCCAGCCCTCGCCGTCCGGCAGGTCTTCCTTTTTGAGCCCGGGGAAGAAGGGCTCGATCTGGAAGAACGTGTTCTCGTGGGTGAAGTACTGAATCTTGGGCGCGAAAGCGGGAGGGTCGCTCACGACGTCGTTTTCAAGATAGATCGAGAGGTCGACGAATTTGCGGGGCATGGGAAGACTCCTTGAATAGGAAGGGTGCTCATTTGAGCAGCACCAGGCTGAGTTGCGGGAAGAAGAGCAGGAGCAGCAGCACCAGGAACATGATCACGGTGAAGGGAAAGGTGCCACGGAAGATGTCGCCCAAGGATATGCGCGGGTCGTTCAGCGTACTCTTGATGACGAACACCGACAACCCGAACGGTGGCGTGAGCAGGCCGATCTCGACCGCCACCACGGTCACGACGCCGAACCACACCAGGTTCATGCCGAACTGCTCGGCGATCGGCAACATCAGCGGCAGCACGATCAGCATGATGGAAGATGAGTCGATGATGGTGCCCAGCGCGATGATGATGCCGACGTAGATCGCCAGGAAAGCGGTGCGCCCCAGGCCGGCATGGGCCATGGTCTCGACCAGGAACTGCGGCATGCCCGACATCGCCAGCATGCGGGTGTAGATGCTGGCGCAAATGATCAGAAAACTCACTGCCACGGTCACGTGGCCGGTCTCGGTGAGCACGCCCCACAGGCTCTTGCTGTTCAGCTTGCCCTTGGCCAGCGCGATCAGCAGCGCCAACGCCGCACCCACCGCACCGGCCTCGGTGGCGGTAAAAAAACCGGCGTACAGGCCGCCCAGCACCGCCACGATCATGGTCACGCTGGGCAGCAGCTTGCGCAGCATCTCGGGCAGCGGCATCAGCTCGTCGCTGGCGATCTCGCGCGGCACACCGCCCTGGAACACCATGGCCGGGCGAAAGCTGGCCATCAGCACGATGCCCAGGGCATAGGCCGTTGCCAGGATCAGGCCCGGCACGATGCCGGCGGTGAACATGTCGCCCACCGACTGGTTGGACAGGAAGCCGTACAGGATCATGAGCAGGCTGGGGGGTATCAGCATGCCGAGCACCGAGGAGCCGGCCACCACGCCGGTCGCGAAATCACCGCGGTAGCCAAAACGCAGCATCTGCGGCACCGCGACCCGTGTGAACACCGCGGCCGAGGCGATGGAGATGCCGGTGATGGCCGCAAAAACCGCATTGGCCGCCACCGTGGCCACGCCCAGGCCTCCACGCAGGCGGCGAAACAGCTGATTGGCAACCTCGAACGCATCCTTGCCGATATCGGCCATGGCCACCAGAAAACCGGTCAGCACAAACAGCGGCACGACACCGAATATATGGCTCGCCACCGCGTCGCTGGCCGCGCCGGCCAGCAGGTTGGCGGCTACGCTGACATCGCTCTTGATCAGCCACACACCGATGAAGGACACCAGACCCAGCACCACCGCCACATGCATGCCGGCCCAGATCAGGCCCAGCATGGCCAGCAGCGACAGGCAGGCGATCAGCGCCGGGCTCATCAAGCATCCTCCATGCTGCGCATCGCGGAGTTCACCGTGACAACGGCCCGCCGGCTCATGGCCCGTCCCGATCAGCAAGTCTGCGCGCCCGGCGCCAGTCGGCCCAGGCCAGCAGCACAAAGGTAAGCAGCGTGGCAGACAGGCCCAGCAACATGATGAGTCGCACCGGCCACACCGGGGCGGTGAAGTCCCCGATCGCTCCCACGTATTCGCGTATCGCAATCGCCTCGACCAGCGGCCGCCACGCCGCCCACAGAATGACGCCCATCAGGGCGGCGCCCACCAGGTGGAACACGGCCTGCAACCGCGCCGCAAACACGGGCCGTCGCTGCTTCAGGCGGTCCAGCAGCACATCGGCGCGGGTGAAGCGCCCGCTGTGCAAGGTGTCGGCGAGCTGCAGGAACACGATGCCCACGATCGACAACGCTACCAGCTCGGTCACCCCACGCACCGGCGCCTTGAACAGGTTGCGACCGATCACATCGATGTTGATCAGCACCATCAGCGCGATGATCCACAGGGTGCCAAACGCATTGAGCACCTGGCCCACGCGCTGGAAGTTCCAGGGCAGCGCCTGGCCGTAGGCGTCTTGCGGCGATCCCTCGGCGACCGTCTGGTCGCTGGCAGGCTGCGGCATGCTCAATTGACCGACCAGTCGCGTGGCAGCGCGGCGCCGGAGCGCTTGAGTGCATCCATGTAGCCTTTGAGCACCTCGGGGCCGGGGCCGCCCTTGGAGACCACGTCGGCGCTCCAGGTCTTGCCGATCGGCGACAAGGCGTCGGCCCAGCGCTTGCGCTCGGCGGGGCTGAGTTCGCTGATCTTGGCGCCGGCGCCGGCCATGCTCTGCAGCACCGTGTTGGCCGCCACCGTCTGCGCCCGCGCGTATTGCGCTGCCCATTCGTCCGCTGCGTCACGCAAGGCCTTTTGCACCTCGGGCGGCAGTTTGTCGAAGCGCGCCTTGTTGACCGCGATGCCACCGGAAAACATGGAGCCGAAGTTGACCTTGGTGACAAAGGGCGCGACCTCGTGCAGCTTGGCCCCCCAGGCGCCGGTGGAAAAAACCACCGCGCCGTCGGACACCCCGGACTTGATGTCCTCGTAATAGCTGTTCAGCGTACCGGCCACCGCCACCGCGCCGGTACCACGCACCCAATTGGCGGCCGGGCCCGGAGCGCTGAGTTTCTTGCCCTGCAGATCTTCGATCCGGGTGATGGGGAACTTGGTCCATACATGGTAGGAGTCCAGCGCCATGCCGTTGAGGTAGGTCAGGCCCGACTTGTTCCAGGCATCGGCCATGGCCGGGATGCTGTTCTGCAACTCGGCCACCGTCCTGCTGATGGTTCCGACATCTTCGGTGCCGAAAGGGGTGAAATACGAGACGTTTTGCATCGGGAACTTGGCGGCTTCGAACAAGGTGCTGATCAGCCCGACATCGGCAATGCCATCGGCCACTCCCTTGGACTCGCTGCCCAGCTTGATCAGTGTGCCGCCCCAGGCCTTGGTCCACTCGATCTTGAATTTGTTGCCGCCCGCGGCCAGGCGCTTGTCGACCTCGGGGATGAACACCTCGTCCATGGTCTTGACCCACAGGAAGACCGGCGGATGCCCGGCGGTGGCGGTGAGCTTGATGGCCTGCTGCGCCTGTGCGCCGGCGACTGCCAGGGCCAGTGCGGCCAGCAAAACGGTTTGTGAAAAATTGCGCTTGTTCATGCATGTCTCCTGGAGGGGGTGGTGGCAAAGGAACGGGAACGGGGGAGTGGTGGCGCCAGCAGTGCCCAGATGCCGGCGCTGATGAATTTCGCCAGGCGCGGTTTGGCGCCCAGGTCGCAGGGCGCGTTCTCGCCCCGCGACAGACGCTGGACGCGGGTGTCGCTGATGTGGTGGATCAAGGCGCCCAACGCGAACTGGTAGGCCCAGGCGGCGTCCGCGCGACTGCTGGCCGGGCAGATCTCGTGAAGGGCGTCGATGAAAGCATGTGCCATCGGGTCGAAGTAGTCGACCAGCACGCGGTCGGCGTCAGGCGTGCGGTAGGCCAGTTCGCGCGCCACCAGCAAGGCGTAGTACTCACCCTCGGCGCTGGCGCGCAGACGCAACACCGGCTCGATGAAAGCCAGCACCACGCGCTCCAGCGTGCGCCGGTTGCCTTTGCCGTTCCGCGCCTGCGCCAGCAGCAACAAGCGCTCGTCAATGGTGTTGCTCCAGTGCGCGAAGATGGCGTGGAACAAATCGTGTTTGGGGCCGTAGTAATAACCCACCAATGCCAGCGGCACGTCGGCCTCGTCGGCAATCTGGCGGATTGACACAGCGGAGTAGCCCTTTTGCGCGAACAGCTTTTCTGCCGCCAGCAAAATCGCCTGCTTGCGGTCGGGCCGGAGCTCAGGTTCTGGCTCATCTCGGGTGTTTCTTGCCACGATGGGCAGAATTAGACAATCGTACAAAGTTTTTGTACAACCGTACAAACCCTGATGCGACAGACCAAAGTGACAGTGCGCATCTGAACCGGCAATTCGGCCGGTTTGGCGTTGCGCAGGATGCAATCGACATAGGTGGCAACGCGCCGGAACTTGTCTCGCACTTCGACCCCGCAAGAATCTCGCTGCAGCGCGGTGAAGAAAGGCCCGCAGGCCGCAGTCTCAGGCTGGTAGAGTCTCCCAAACCAGACCGACACCAGGACCAGGTATCTGTATGAAAACCATCAAATCCTTCCCGCGCAAAGTCAAAGAGACCCCCAACACCTTCATCACCCTGCCCGACGGCACCAAGCTGGCCGCGCGCATCTGGATGCCGGTCGATGCCGACAAAAAACCCGTGCCGGTGATCCTGGAATACCTGCCGTACCGCAAGCGCGACGGCACGCATGTACGCGACGCGCTCACCCACCCCTACCTGGCCGGCCACGGTTATGCCTGCGTGCGGGTGGACATGCGCGGCAACGGCGACTCCGACGGCTTGCTGTTCGACGAGTACACCGCGCAGGAGTTGCAGGATGCCTGCGATGTGATCGCATGGCTGGTGCGACAACCGTGGAGCACCGGGCGGGTCGGCATGATGGGCATCTCGTGGGGTGGCTTCAACGCGCTGCAGGTGGCTGCGTTGCGGCCCAAGGGGCTGGACGCCATCGTCACGCTGTGCTCCACCGACGACCGCTACACCGACGACATCCACTACAAGGGCGGCTGCCTGCTGAACGAGAACCTGGGCTGGTCGGCCACCATGTTTGCCTATTCTTCGCGCCCGCCGGACCCGGCCCTGGTGGGCGAGCGCTGGCGCGACATGTGGTTGCAACGCCTGCAAGCCGAGCCGTTGCTGGCCATCCCCTGGCTGGAGCACCCGCACCGTGACGCCTACTGGAAACACGGCTCGGTGAACGAGGACATCGGCGCCATCCGGGCCGCCGTGCTGGCCGTGGGTGGCTGGAACGATGCCTACACCAATGCCGTGCCGCGTTTGGTGAACACTGTGAAATCCCCGGTCAAGGGCATCATCGGCCCCTGGGCACACAAGTACCCGCACTTCGCCGTGCCCGAGCCGCGTATCGGTTTCCTGCAGGAAATGCTGCGCTGGTGGGACAAATGGCTGAAGGGCATCGACACCGGTGTTGACAAGGACCCGGCGTTTCGCACCTACGTCATGGACCCGCGCCGACCGGGTGCCTCGGTCACGCACCTGCCGGGGCGCTGGGTCAGTGACCAGACCTGGCCCGGCGACCGGCATCTGATCCGCCGCCTGCACCTGAATGCAGACGGCCTGTCGCCGACCAAAGGCCGGGTCGGCAAACAGATGCTGTCGTCGCCCCAGACCGTGGGTGCCGACAGCGGCGAGTACTGCATCATCTGGCTCGGCCCGGAGTTTTCCGGTGACCAGCGGCGCGACGACTCGGGCTCGCTGACCTTCGACAGCGCACCGCTGGGCACAGACATCGATCTCATGGGTGCAGCGGTGCTGAACCTCAAAGTGAGCGCCGACAAACCGGTGGCGCATGTGGCGGTGCGGCTGAACCAGGTCTGGCCGGACGGCGCTGTGTCGCGGCTGAGTTACGCGGTGTTCAACCTGTGCCACCGCGATGGCCACGAACACCCGCAGCCGCTTGTGCCAGGCAAGGCGTACACCGTGCGTATCCAGCTCGACGATGTAGCCTGCAAGGTGCCCAAGGGGCACCAGCTGCGGGTATCGATATCGAGCAGCTATTGGCCGCTGATCTGGCCGGCACCGGAGCCGGTGACTCTCACCGTGTTTACCGGATCAAGTTTCATGGACGTTCCAGTGCGCCTGCCGCGCAAGGGTGAAGTGGCGCCCAGCTTCGCGCCTGCCGAGGCGGCGCCCGCCGTCAAGTTGATCGGAGTGGACAAGCCCCTCCACAAGCGCGAGCTCAGTATCGACCAGCACACCGGAATCCAGCGCCTGGCCATCGTCGATGACTTCGGCCGCAGCACCATCGCCGAGCACGGCATGACGACCTGGGCCTGCGGCCGCGAGAACTACAGCATCCACCCCGACGACCCGCTGTCGGCGCGGCAAGAATGCCACTGGAGCGAGGAGCGCTCGCGCGGCGACTGGAAGGTGCGCACCGAGACTTATTCCGCCATGACCGCCAGCAAGACGCACTGGCATGTAACCGGGCTGCTGGAGGCCTACGAGGGTGACGTGAAGATACTGACGCGGAGCTGGGACAAGAAGGTCAGGCGCAAGCTGGTGTAGCGTGGCCTGCGGGTCGCCCGCCTGTCGGATTTCAATCAGAAAATACTGACACGGAAAAAAACCAATGGCCGCCCAGGCTTGCCATTTTGGCGCTCGACTGTCGCAGTCATTCGCCCTGAACGCAGCCAAAGATAAAGCATGTCCTTTAGTGCGCGATTGACGTAACCAATAAGATTCCCATCATGGGTAACCGATAACGCGTCAGACTCGACCGAGTTCGTTGGATCAGGCTGAATACTGACTGCGTCACCAACATGCAGTTCCGAAAGTGAGCCCT
>JANLVB010000475.1:0-2181 GCA_031363785.1 Betaproteobacteria bacterium | reverse complement strand
CACGTGCCACCTGATGTATTGGCTCGCGCAGGCAGCGCGCAAGCAACTCGGCAGCGGAGTTCGGGCTGTTAGTGCGGGCACCAACCCAGGTGCCGACAATCGCCAGAAAAGCGCCACTCGCGGCGTCTCGCGCCACCATTTGTGGCGCTCCAAACTCCTTGGAGACGACGCCACAACCCACCCATGCTGACAGCTCGCTGTCTGCCAACGGCCGCTGGTTCATGCCCTCGAACAATGCCGTCAACTGCCCAAAGCCATTTGCCCGGGTGGCATCACTACCAACTACAACGAGCAAATCTGACATGAGCGGCTAGTGGACAGGACAATGAACTTCGCACGCAGTATATAGAGCGACATTGGGGGCGTTCAGTCCGAGCATAATCCAGTGCCACACGCCCCACAGCGCGTTGGCCCTTCGTACCACCTTTGTACCCATTCATAAGTGCCCCATGCCCCAGTCCGACGTCTCTTTGGCTATTGGCTCACCCCGCTTCTCCGACCCGCGACTCGCCTCACTTTGCAGCGAACAGGGGCCATTGGAGGCATGGCGTCAGGCACTCGCCCGTGACGGCGCGACGGCGGCAGCAGGCGTGACCGGGCCCTTCGCCGTCGGCGTACAGGAGCCGGGAGGCCGCACCTATCTGGCGATCGATCGTTTTGCAGTGCATGCTATGTGTTACCGGCTGGTGGGTGGTGAACTGCGTTTTTCCACCCGCGCCGACGACCTGGCCGATGCAGCGACCGAGCTCGATCCGCAAGCAATATTCGACTATGTCTACTTTCATGTCATTCCGTCGCCCCGCACCATTTACAAGGGAGTTTTCCGCCTGCCGCCAGGACACTACGCCTTGTTCGAAGACGGCCGGTTGACAGTTGCGCCCTATTGGGTGGCAAGTTTTGAAGAGCAGAACGATGCATCGTTTGATGACTTGAAACACGAGTTTCGCCGCTTGCTGCAAGAGGCAGTACACACCGAGCTCGACGGCGGCAAACCAGGCTGCTTCCTGAGTGGCGGCACCGACAGCTCCACGATCACGGGTATGGCCGGCCTGGCCAGCGGGCGGACTGTGGCCACCTATTCCATTGGTTTTGACGCCCAGGGTTACGATGAAATGGAGTTCGCCCGTATTGCGGCCAGGCATTTCAACACCGAACACCACGAGTACTACGTCACCCCTGAGGACCTGGTGCGCAGCATTCCCCTGGTCGCCGCGTATTACGACCAGCCGTTTGGAAATTCCTCCGCCCTGCCCTCCTACTACTGCGCCAAGATGGCGCGTGAGGATGGCGTTACCAAGCTGCTAGCCGGTGATGGTGGTGACGAGTTGTTTGGCGGCAATACGCGTTATGCCAAGCAAAAAGTGTTCGGCTGGTATGACCATATTCCGGCGGGGTTGCGCAGCGCTGTGCTGGAACCAGTATTCGGCATGTCCTTCATGAGCCAGCCTCCTCTGATACGCAAGGCGGCCAGTTATGTGAACCAGGCCAAGGTCACCATGCCAGACCGCATGACGACGTACAAC
Source organism: Betaproteobacteria bacterium (assembly GCA_031363785.1). Taxonomy (GTDB): domain Bacteria; phylum Pseudomonadota; class Gammaproteobacteria; order Burkholderiales; family Burkholderiaceae_C; genus CAISIP01. The sequence goes on along the minus strand of JANLVB010000475.1, from coordinate 658 downwards.
CTGTTGCTGCGCTTGGGTGTGGCGGAGGTGCTGACGCCGGAATTGCTCGCCAGGGTTGACCAGCAGGGCCCGGTTCGCCAACAACGGGACTTGTGGCCTCAGGCCCATACCGACAGCATGGTCAACCGGATGCTGGCTTTCGACTGGCGCTACACGTTGTCGGACTGCGACCTGCCCAAAGTCGTAGGCACCACCGCGCTCGCCGGGATCGAGGTCGGGTTCCCGATGTTGGACGACCGGCTGCTGGACTTCTCGCTCAAGTTGCCCACACACTACAAACTCAAGGGGCAGCAGTTGCGCTGGTTTTTCAAGGAGGCATTGCGCGGATTCCTGCCAGACGAAATCATCACCAAGAAGAAGCAGGGGTTCGGCTTGCCGTTTGGTGTATGGGCCAACAATAACCCTGCTCTCAAGGCCTTGGCGTCGGATTCGCTACAAAGCCTGGCCGGCCGCGGTGTGGTACGCGCTGAGTTCGTGCACGCGCTCATGCACCAGAAACTGCCTGAACATCCAGGTTATTACGGTGAGATGGTGTGGATCTTGATGATGCTGGAGCAATGGCTAGGTGCCAAGAAGCCGGGCTACAGTCTGTCAAACAAGCGATAGCCGGTTCAAGCAAGCCGGGCGTTGCTGTCCGGCGCCAGCAGGGCAAACACGT
>JANLVB010000445.1:0-9691 GCA_031363785.1 Betaproteobacteria bacterium | reverse complement strand
TGCTGGGTTTGGTGGTGGTCGGCGTCATGTCACGTGTGGCACCAGCGTGGGCTTTGGCGGCGTGGGTTGTCGGACTATGTGTCGGTATGCTCGGGCGCGTGCTGGTGGGTTTGACGCAGCGGCGCGCCGGGTCAGCAGGTGACCACGATCCCGTGTGGGTGACACGCCACCGGATCGTCTCGTTCCTGCATGGTTTGGTCTGGTCGGCGCCTGCCGTGATGCTGCTGCCACCGGGCAACCAGATGTATCAGACCTTTCTGGTACTCGCGCTGTGCGGGATATGCATCAGCTCACTGACGTCCTATGCATTCGACCTGAAGTCCAGCCTGCTGTTTTGTGGGCCGACCCTGCTCTCCCTGTTTCTGTACTTGTTGTGGCAGCCCGATGAACTCAGCCAGGTGACGGCGTTCACCATCGTGATGTTCATGCTCTGGGTTGCCATGGTCGCCGTGCGCGCTTACCGGGCCGTGCTGGTCAACGTGGCACTGCGCGGGCAGGAAAACCGGCGGCTGCACGACTTGCGCCGCAGCAACATGCAGTTGGAGCGCGCCGAGCAGCTCGGACACATGGGTAGTTTCGAATGGAGCCCCGAGTCAGGCGTGCTGGATTGGTCGGACGAACACTTCCGGCTGTGGGGGCTGGGCCCGCGATCGGTACCACCCACTTTTGCAATTTTTATCGCTGGTGTGCACCCCGATGACCGCGGCCGGGTCGAGCAGGCAGTGCAGTGCGCCTTGCGCGGCGAACTGCTTTTCGACCTGCAGTACCGGGTCTGTTGGCCCAATGGCGAGGTGCGCCACATCCACGGCCTGAGCGAAGTGCTCTTTGACGGCCAGGGCAAGGCGACACGGGTCGTCGGAACGGTGCAGGATATCACGGAGAGGCTGCAGGCCCAGACGGCACTGGCCGACAAGCAGCACCTGTTGACAGCCATGCAGGCGACGACGCCGCTGGGTTTCTGGTTCATCAACAACCAGGGCGTGTCCACCGATATCAACCCGGCCATGTGCGAGATTCTCGGGCGTCCGGCCGAAGTGGTGCTGGGCCGCGAGGCGTTTTCCTTTTTTGATCCGGATATTGCCGGCTTGTTGCGCAAGCGGCTGGGTGCGGCGGCCGGGCTGCGTGCTGGGAGCCTGGAACTCAACCTGGGACGGCCCAACGGCCACAAGGTGCATTGCCTGGTCAACGTGACGCCAATCCGGGACGTGCACGGTGAAGCGGCGGGGCTGGTCGGCATGTTCTCCGACCTGACCATCATCGACCAGGCGAACGCGGCGCTGGGTACCGCCGAGTTCGTTGTCAACTCGGTACACGATATGGTCAGCGTGATCGACCAAGGTGGTGCCTACGTGATGGTCAACGATGCCTGGTGCCGTTGGCTGGGTCTGGCGCGCGACCAGGTGCTTGGGCGGCAGGCTGGCGAAGTGTTACCAGCCACGTATGACGCCGAGCGCGTGGCCGCCTTCGAGGAGTGTTTGCAGACCGGATCGGCGCGTGTGGTGCGCGCCACCGTCGACACGCATGTGTTGGGGCCCCGGTACCTGGAAACCACATTGACGCCGTTGTTGACTGCCGGCACCGGTATCGGTGGTGTGGTGGCGGTAACCCATGACATCACGCTGCAGGAACGGGCGCTGGCGGCCGTGCGTGCGAGCGAAGCCGGACAACGCGCCATCATGGACGCCTTTCCCGGGTTTGTCGCGGTGGTGGATCGCGAGAACCGTTATGCCCATGTCAACGAACGCATGGCGGAACTGCTGGGCTCCAACGTGTCGCAGATCGTGGGCCGACACATGCGAGAGGTGTTGGGTGACGACAAATTCCGCGAGGTCGCGTCCGAGATCGAGATCGCCTGTCGGCTCGGGCGGGCCATATCGACCCGGGTCTATGAGCAGACGGCGCAGCGCCCGCGGTTTGACCTCCAGGTGACCTATGTGGTGGACCTGGCGCGTGATCCGGCTAGCCAGTTGGCCTACTGCTTTGGTATCGACATCACCGACCGGGTGCGCGCGGAAAACGCGTTGTTATTGGCAAAGGACGATGCGGAGCGTGCCAATCAGGCCAAGAGCGCTTTCCTGGCCAGTGTCAGTCACGAACTCAAGACGCCTTTGAACGCCATCCTGGGCTTCTCCCAGGTGCTGCGATCCGATCCGCAGATGTCGACCTTGTCGAACGACAGTGCAGCGGAGATTGAACGCGCCGGCCAGCACCTGTTGTCCCTGGTGGACGATTTGATTGACCTGGGCCGCGTGGAGGCCGGCCATCTGGAGCTGAACATGGCGCGGGTCGCGCTTGATGGTGTGGTCAACGACAGCCTGTCCCTGGTTGCGCCGCTGGCCGCCAAGCAGGGCATCCGCATTGTGTATTCCGGCGGAGACGCGCGCAATGCAGTTGTGCTGGCCGATGCAATCCGCCTGCGCCAGGTCATCATCAACCTGTTGTCCAACGCCATCAAATACAACCGGGCCGATGGCACGGTGCGGGTTAGCTGCCAACGGCGAGCGGGCGGCGACCAGGGCAGCAATTCGGTGGTGCGGGTGTTGGTGCGCGACACCGGCATGGGTATCTCCGACGACCGCGCAGGGAGCATGTTTTCCGCCTTTGACCGTTTGGGCGCCGAGCGTGGTGTGGTCGAGGGCACCGGGATTGGCCTGGTGATCACCCGACGGCTGATCCAGGCCATGGGTGGCGACATTGGTTTCGAGAGTCAGATTGGTGTGGGCAGCCTGTTCTGGGTCGACCTGATGCAGGCCGGCCGCGCCGCACCGCCCCTGGTCGGCGCCGTGGTCGCTCGTGCGTCTGGCGCTGCGTCCTATGCCGGTGCGCGTATTCTGGTGGCCGAAGACTATGCGCCCAACCAGGCCGTGCTGAAACTGCAACTGGTGGGCCTCGGTTGCGTGGTCGAGGTGGTGAATGACGGCACGGCCGCGCTGGCCAAGTGGAGCACGACACACTACGACCTGGTACTGACGGATCTGGACATGCCGCTGATGGGCGGGCTGGAGTTGGCGCGCACGGTGCGTCTGCGTGAAAAGGCACGTGGCGGTAGAGTGCCCATCATCGCCCTGAGCGCCGCCGTGATCGGCGCAGAACGTGACAAGTGCCTGCAGGCCGGTATGGACGACGTGCTGGGCAAGCCGATTTCAGTGCAGGGCCTGGCGACCATGCTGGCTCGCTGGCTGTCCGACTCGGTACCGGGAGAACTGGTTGCCGGTGTGTCCGAACCGCTGGTGCCGATGCTGGACACTGCCGAGGCCGACGTATTGAACATCGAGTGGCTCTACCAGGTGCTGGGCCGTGTCAGCGCAACCCAGGCGCGTGCGCTGGTAGACACATTTCTGGGTGCTGCCCGGGCTGGTCTGGGCGAGGCCCGGCGCAGCGGATTTCAGAATGCCGCATTGTTGCGCGAGATGCATCGTCAGCAATCGTCGGCGCGCACCATCGGCGCACTGCGGTACGCGGCTTTGGCGGCCACTGTCGAGGCGCAGGTGCGCGCCGGTTCCACAGAGCAGGTCGGGGAACTGGTGGGTCAACTCGATACGGCGTTGCGTGAGGTGGAGCAAGCCATGCTGGTGCTGCAGCACGCTGTTGTCGATTCGGCACCGGCGCCGCTGCTGCCCGAACCGGTCGACCAGTTGGTCTATGCCTCGGCGCTGGTGGTGGACGACGATCCGGTCGTCTTGTTGCAGATGACACAGATGCTGGGCAGCATTGGCCTGCAGGAGGTACTGACGGCGCGCAACGGTGTTGAGGCATTGCGGCTGATGAATCGCCGGCGCAAGAGACTGGACCTGGTGGTGTGTGACCTGAACATGCCCGAGATGGACGGTGTGGAGATGATCCGGCGTTTTGGCCAGAGCAGCTTTTCCGGTGCCTTGATCCTGATGAGCGGGGCCGACGAGCAGATACTGACCACCGTGGGCAAGCTGGCGGCACTGCAGGGCCTGACGGTGCTGGGCCAGATCCACAAGCCGGTCACACCGCAGTCGATGCGCTCGCTGCTGCGCCAGACGTCGGCGGCGCCGATCGACCGCCGCCCGGCCCAGCCCGGGTCGGCGCTGACGCCGCAGTCCATCCGCAAGGGCATTGAGGCACAGGAATTTTCCATCTGGTTGCAACCCAAGGTCAATGCCCTGACGCTGCAGCCTGTCGGCGTCGAAGCGCTGGCGCGTTGGCACCTGGGCGACGGCAGCATGGTTCCGCCTGATCTTTTCATTGTCATGGCGGAGCGCGCCGGCATCATCGGCGAGTTGTCTGGCGTGCTGGTGGCGCACGCGCTGGACGCTGGCGCCAGGTTGCACGCGGCTGGTTTCCCGGTGCGCATATCGATCAACCTGTCGGCCCTGTGGCTGGACGACCTGCGTTTGCCGGACCTGATGTCGCAGTCGGTCAAGTCAGTCGGACTGGCCCCGACGGACATCATCCTGGAGGTGACGGAAACCGGTGTGACCAAGGATGTGGCGGTGGCGCTGGACGTGTTGACCCGGTTGCGGCTCAAGGGGTTCGGGTTGTCGATCGACGACTTTGGCATCGGTTATTCGTCATTCGAGCAGCTCGGGCGCATACCGTTCACCGAGATGAAGATTGATCGCAGCTTTGTGAATCGCGGTTCGAACGATTCTGCTGCGCGCGCGATACTGGAGAGCAGCATGGTGATGGCACAGAAGCTCAATCTGAGCACGGTCGCCGAGGGTGTGGAGACCGAGGTCGAACTCGAACTGATGCGGGACCTGGGCTGTGATTGTGTGCAGGGTTACCTGATTGCGCGCCCCATGTCCGTGGCAGACGCGGTCCAGTGGTTGCAGCTCCGTTCGAGCGGGGCATAGGACAGGCTCCTTGCCTTCATTGGCGTCGACGCGCATTTGCCACATCCCGCCCGAGTTCAATCACGGCCATGGCGTAATAGCTGCTCCAGTTGTAGCGGGTGATGGCGTAGAAGTTGTCGGTGCCCAGAACATAGGTGGCCGGTGCGGAACCGTTTTGCAGTTCGACCAAGGCCAATTTCCCCTCGTATTGACGCGCCAGCGGTTCCAGCACCATACCTCTGGCTGCCAGGGTGTCGGGGCTGAACGTCGGCAGTATGTCCGGTGCCAGCAGGCGCTCCAGATCCCAGCTGCTGCTGTCGCTGCCCGCTGCAAAGTGGGTTGCTACACCTTTACGCCAGCCATGGGCGACAAAGTAGTTGGCGACCGAGCCGATCGCGTCGGACGCGCTGTTGAACAGGTCCACCCTGCCGTCGCCGTCAAAGTCGATTGCATACCGAACCCAGCTCGAAGGCATGAACTGTGGCAAGCCCATGGCACCGGCATAACTACCCTTGAAAACCAGCGGGTCGGCACCCATGCGTGATGCCAGCGACAGCAGCTGCTCCAGCTCACCAATGAAGAACTCGCGCCGTTGCCCGGCGCGCGGGTGGGCCGCAGGAAAGTCGAAACTGAGCGTCGCCAGGGCGTCAATGACACGGAAATCGCCGGTGTCGCGGCCGTAGATGGTCTCAACACCCAGTATGCCGACGATGATCTCCGCTGGCACACCGAACTCCTTTTCGGCGCGTTCGAGCGTACTTGCGTGTGTGTTCCAGAATGCCACACCGGCCTGGATTCGCACCGGGTCGATGAAACGGCTGCGGTAGACGCGCCAGTTCTTGTTGGTGCCCGCCGGTGCCGGCAATACCCAGCGCCCGATCCGTGGCAGATGGCGTGCATCACCAATCGCACGGCGCACCCATTGGGCATCCAGGCCGCGGCGTTCGGCAATCGCATCCGCCATCTGCATCGCGTCTGCACGCGTGCTGTAGGCAATGGCAACCTGGTTCTGCGCCTGGGATGGCGCCACCATCTTCTTGGACCGGCTCTTGGTCGCCGCGTCGCTGACCATGGCCAGGCAACAGGCCAGCACCAGCAGCAGGCCCTGGCGCAGTATTCGGGGCCTCAGACCGGCCATGGCAAGGTCCTGAACTGACGCCGCAACTGGGTCAGCGCCGGTGCCGCGGAATGCCGATGCGGTGCGTAGCGCAACACCTCGAGTTGCAGCAGCCAGGCACCGATGGCCTGGCTGCGCGGGTCGTGCGGTCCCAGACGCGCATCGAGCACGCCGGCAATGGCGCGTGGCGGGCTGTTCGCGGCGCAGTCGATGCCGCTGCGCCGCAGCCGCGCCTGTGCCCGGTGCAGCAGGCGCAACCACGGGTCCTGGCGGCTGCGTTCCCACAACGTCCAGAGCGCGCCACACAAACTGGCGGCAACGACCAGGCCGATCAGCACGTACAACAGATCAGCCCAGTTGGGAGACTGAAAGCCGATGTCCTTGAGCAGGTTGAGCTGGGTCGTCTGGCTGTAGTTGAGCACCCATTGGTTCCAGCGGTTGTTGGTGGCCTCCCACAGCGCACGCAGATTGAGCAGGGCCGCCGGGCTCACCGCGCCAAGGGCGGAGCTGATCACGTTGCGCGGGGGCTGCAGGCGCTGCAGCGAGCCCACCCGCCCGGGCGCCACAGAGGCCGTCGGGTCGATCCTCGTCCAGCCTTGGCCCGCCAGCCAGACCTCGGCCCAGGCGTGGGCGTCACTGTGACGCAACACCCAGTAACCATCGAGCGCATTGACCTCCCCGCCCTGGTAACCAGTGACGATGCGCGCCGGTATGTCGAGTGCCCGCAGCAGCACCACGGTGGCCGAGGCGATATGTTCACAAAACCCTTCTTTGCGGTCGAACCAGAACTCGTCTGCGGTGTTCGGTCCATAGGTTCCGGGGTCCAGCGTGTAGACGTAGCCGCCGCTGCGCAGCCGTTCGCGCACGGCGTCGAGCAAGCGCAACGGGTCCTGGCCATAACGCGGGTCGCGCTGCATCTGTGCCGCAAGCTCCAGGGTGCGCGGGTTGAAGCCTGGCGGCAGCTCCAGATAGTCCTGCAGTCCTGCACTGCGCCGTTGCGGTCCGTGGCGAAAACTGGTGTGGCTGATGGCCTGGTAGCGCAGCAGTTCCGTCACCGGGCGGTCCGATTGCCATTGCAGTTGCGTCGTCATGCTCAGTGTGTGCCCGGCCAGCGCTGGTGCCTGCTCTGCTGCGTCGAGTACGAAAATCCACGGCCGATTGCTCGGCTCCAGTGTCACCTGGTAATACACAGCGGGGCCGCTCACTTGCAGGTTTGCCGGCTCCTGCAGGCGCGCCGGAAATCCCGAGCGCAAAGGGCGCCACTCCCGCCCCTCCATGGTGGACAAGACCGGGCCGCGAAAGTAGAGCTCCGACTGCGGCGGCACGCCAGTGTCGAAACGAACGCGAAACGCGATGCCGTCGTCCAGCGCCAGGCTGGCGATGTTTCCCACCTGCATGGTGGCGGACAGCCCGCTGCGCCCGCTCATGGCATCGGACGGGATGCCCCACAGGGGCGCCAGCCGGGGAAACAGCACAAACAGGATGGCCATGATGGGTGCGCCCAGCAACGCCATGAAGGCCGCAGTACGTGCCGCTTCACGCAGCGGTGGCTTGCCCGCTGGCATGTGGCTGTTCACCAGGGCAGTCAGCAAACCGAGCAGCGCCACCAGCATCGCGGCGGCGCTGAGCAGTGACTGCGAGAAGAAGAAATTGGTAAGCATGGTGAAGAAACCCAGGAAGAAGACCACAAACGCGTCGCGCTGGGCCCGTAGTTCCAGCGTCTTGAGCGACAGCAGAACCACAATCAGGGTCACTCCGGCATCGCGCCCGAGCAGCGTGCGGTGCGTCAACAGGGTGGCGGCGATGGTTGCCGCCAGCAGCGCCAGCAACCACCAGCGCGATGGCAGTGGCCGCAGGTTCCATGCCAGGATGCCGCGCCAGACCAGTACCAGCAGTGCCAGCAGGCTGCACCACAGGGGCAGGTGGCCGACCTGCGGCGCCACTACCGAGGCAATTACCAACAGCAGGAACAGCGTATCGCGCGCATCGCGGGGCAGGTGGCGTAGTCGCTCCAGCATCGGCTCATTGCCCCCGGCCGTGCAGCGCGAGGGCCTCCAGGCAACGCCGTCGCTGCGTGTCGCCGCGGCCTGGTGGTATCTGCAGCGCTCCGAGGCGCAGCCCGTAGTCCAGTCCCAGTTTGTCGGCCGCCAGCACCCAGGCGCACAGGCGCGACAACGCCGGTTCGACTGTCGCGCCCTGGCTTGCGCCGCCCACAACCAGCCCGGTGTGCGCAAGATCCAGCCATAGCTCGAAGCGTTGCGCCTGTTCGGTTTCCCGGCTCACCAACACATCGGCCTTGGCGACCTTCTTCCAGACCACCAGTTTGAGCGGGTCGCCGCGCCGGTAGGCGCGAACCCCATCACTTTCCCCACTGGACGATGCCTGGGCGCGTTTGCGCTGGCCGCCGCAGCGCGGGCTGGCCGCAGGCAGGGGTGGCGGGCGTGCTTCGGCGCGCGGGTACACCAGCACGCGCGAGGCCGGTCTCCAGACCGTCCAGACGCGAAAGGTGCCTAGCGGGAAACGTGTCTCGGCGGTGAGTGGCGGCAGCTCCTGCAAGCCGCGCTGTACTGGCCGGAAGGCGACCGTCACGGTGCTGCTGGCCTGCGCGGCGATGTCGGTCCAGGCCCAGTGTTTTTCGCCCAGCACACTCAGCCCAATGCCGTAACGGGTACTCTTGCGGGTGTTGACCAGCAGTATGGCAAGCGGCAGGCTGGAGCCGGCAAAACCGGCCGCAGGTGGCTGCAGGTTCAGCACCAGACCGCGCAGCGTGCCGTGGCACAGGTGCATGCCGACCACAGCGCTGCCAGCCAGCAGAAAGGTCAGAAGATAACCCAGGTTGAGCTGGTAGTTGATGGAGGCTACCAGCAGTACCAGCAGGGTGGCGCCAAGCATGAAACCCGGGCGTGTCGGCAGTATGTAGACGGTGCGCTGCGTCAGCGTCATGGTGTCGCGTGGCGCCAGACGTGACAGCCAGAAACGCCGCCAGCGTGCGCGCAGGTGTTCCAGGGGATGGGCCAACGCCGGGGGCAGTGCAAGCCGCATGGTGGGGGCATTCATGGCAGGGCGACGGCGGCCAGCATGGCGCGCACCTGCTCGGTGGCGCCGCGGCCGGCGTCGGCTACCGGGATCAGCCGGTGCGCGATGGTTTGCTCCAGTATGGCGCGCACGTCGTCGGGGGCCACATAACCGCGTTCCATCAACAGGGCCTGGGCTTTCGCCGCCCGCAATATGGCGATGCCGGCGCGCGGGCTCAAGCCCTGCGCGAACCATTGACCAGAGCGGGTGGCGGCGATGAGGTCCTGCACGTAGTCCAGCAGCGGGTCGGCGGCGTGCACCTCCAGCACCCGGCGCTGCAACTCGGCCAGCTCGGCGGCCGACAGCAGGCTGGGCAGGGACAAGACTGCGTCGCGTCGATCTGCGCCACCGAGCAGGGCACGCTCAGAGGCGCGGTCTGGATATCCAAGCGTGATGCGCATCAGGAAACGGTCGAGCTGGGACTCCGGCAGGGCATGGGTCCCCACCTGGTCATACGGATTTTGCGTGGCGATGACAAAAAAGGGGGAGGGCAGGGGCCGTGTCTCCCCCTCTGCGGTGACCTGTTTTTCCTCCATGGCTTCGAGCAGCGCACTCTGGGTTTTGGGGCTGGCCCGGTTGATCACGTCGGCCAGCAGCACCTGGGCAAAAATTGGCCCCGGGTGAAACACGAATGCCTCCTTGCCGCGCTCGTAAATGGCGACGCCGGACAGGTCGCTGGGCATCAGGTCGGCGG
>JANLVB010000440.1:0-14323 GCA_031363785.1 Betaproteobacteria bacterium | reverse complement strand
TGCGGCCCGTCGTGGTCGATCCAAAAATCACCTTCGGGCAACTCGCGCAGGAGATGGCCAGCGTCACCGACGATGAATCCTTACGGCTGGTGCGCGACCAGTTTCTCGCCAAGCTGCAAAGCAAGAAGCGCCACCTGTCGGAAGGGGCGGTGCGCGACTTCGAGGCCAAGGCGGGCATGACGCCGGACGCCTTCATCAAGAAACTCAAGGCCATGCCCCTCCAGGACGTGGCGGCGTGGTTTACCCTAAACCCCGATCTGGGTGAAATCCTCGACCCCAAGGGGCCGCGCGTCGCACCGCCCATGTTCATATCCGAGCACGCGGACAAGCTGCACAGCGCCGAGCGCGGTTACGGCGAAGGCAAGAAGCCCGAGGACTATCTGAAGGAATTCACCGCCTTTATCAACAGCCACAGCAACGACATCCCGGCCTTGATGACGGTGCTGACCCGCCCGCGTGACCTGACCCGCAGGCAACTGCGTGAACTTGCGCTGGCGCTCGACAAGGCCGGCTTCAGCGAAACCAGCGTCGCCAGCGCCTGGCGCGACATGACCAACCGGGACATTGCCGCGCGCATCGTCGGCTTTATCCGTCAGGCCGCCATTGGCGATGCGCTGATCCCTTACAACGAACGCGTAGACCACGCTTTGCACAAGCTGCTGGCCAGCAAACCCTGGACGGCACCACAGCGCGAGTGGCTCAAACGCATTGCGGCGCAAACCAAGGCCAACCAGTTGGTGGACCGCGAGGCGCTGGACGATCCAGATCTGGTTTTCAAGCGCGAGGGCGGCGGCTTCAAGCGCCTCGACAAGATATTTAATGGCGAGTTGCCCGGGGTACTCGAAGCATTCAACGAGGCCATCTGGGCGCTTGCTTGAACTGCCGGGGAGTAGCTGGTATAAACCAAGGTATATACCAAGCCTGCGCGGCCTGAATTTAGCCGCAATCATTTCCAGAAAGGAGCACCTCATGCAAACCGCCAAGATATTCATGAATGGTCGCAGCCAGGCCGTACGTCTGCCGGCCGAGTTCCGCTTTGAAGGGGACGAAGTGGCCATCCGGCGCGATGCGGTGACCGGTGATGTCATCCTGAGCCCGCGCAACCGGAAGCTCGAGGATTGGCTCAAGTTGCGCGACCGTCTGATAGCCGAGGCCCCCGCTGAATTCGAGGACTTCGATTTGTCGCGCGACCCGGCGCCGCCGATCGACCGGGAATTGACGTGAGCGGTGCGTACCGATACCTTTTGGACACCAACGCCGCATCGGCTTTGATCCGCGGACGCGTAAGCCCCGAGCTGCAGCAATTATTGATGGACCACAGTGCCTGCATTTCGGTAATCACCGAGGCCGAGTTGCGTTTTGGCGTGGTGCGCCGACCGGAGGCTACCCGTTTGGCAACGGCCGTCGCCGTTTTTCTGCAGGACACGCCCGTGTTGCCCTGGACATCCGCCACCGCGCAGGCTTATGCCGAATTGCGGACGCTTATGGAAAAGGCCGGTGTTGGCCTGTCTTCCATGGACTTGCTGATCGCCGCTCAAGCCAAGGCCGAAAACTGCACGCTGGTCAGCGGCGATGGCGCTTTTGTGCACGTGCCCGGACTGCGGGTGCTGGACTGGTCCGCAAACGGCGCGCCATCGTCCCCGAAAACGAAGCCCCGAAAAGCCCCTAAACCGAGAAACTGAACAAGCCGCATGCGCAAAATCACCTCCGACATCGTCGCCAAGCTCTGGAACTTGTGCAACGTCCTCAAGGACGACGGTGTTACCTATCACCAGTACGTAACTGAACTGACGTTTCTGCTGTTCCTCAAGATGGCACAGGAAACCGGCCAGGAAGACCAGCTTCCCGCGGGCCAGCGCTGGGCCAGCCTGACGTCGCGCAGCGCACCGGATCGGCTGACGTTCTACAAGCTGCTGTTGATCCACCTGGGCAGCAACGGCAGCGCGCTGGTGCAGGAGATATTTGCCAACGCCAGCAGCTTTATCAAGAAGCCCGCCACCCTGTCCACCCTGGTGACCGAGATCGACAAGCTCGACTGGTACAGCGTGCACCGCGAAGACCTGGGCGACCTCTATGAAGGCCTGCTTGAGAAAAACGCCAACGAAAAGAAATCCGGCGCCGGCCAATACTTCACGGCCCGCCCGCTGATCGACAGCATGGTGGCCGTCATGAAACCCAGGCTCGACGACATCATCCAGGACCCGGCCGCCGGCACCGGCGGCTTCCCCATTGCCGCCAACCACTACCTGCGCACCCACAACACCTTCGACTCGCTCACCGACGCGCAGCAACGCCGATACCGCAATGCCACCTTCTACGGCATGGAACATGTGCAGGACACACACCGCCTGGCCCTGATGAACCTGATGCTGCACGGCATCGATGGCGGCATTCGGTATGGCGACACCCTGAGCCCCGAAGGCCAGGCTCTACCCAAGGCGACCTTGATCCTGACCAACCCGCCCTTCGGCACCAAGAAGGGCGGCGGCCTGCCGAGCCGTGACGACTTTACCTACCCCACCGCCAACAAGCAGTTTGCGTTTTTGCAGCACATTTACCGGGGCTTGAAACCCGGTGCGAATGGACTTCCTGGCGGAAGGGCCGCCGTGGTGCTGCCCGACAACGTGCTGTTCGAGAGCAATGTCGGCACCGACATCCGCCGCGACCTGATGGACAAGTGCAACCTGCACACCATCCTGCGTCTGCCCACCGGCATCTTCTATGCCCAGGGCGTCAAGACCAATGTGTTGTTCTTCACCCGAGGCCAGAAAGACAAAGGCAATACCAAGGAAGTATGGGTTTACGACCTGCGCGCCAATATGCCGCAATTTGGAAAACGCACGCAGCTTACGCGCGAACATTTTTCCGATTTCGAAGCGGCCTTTGGTGACGACCCACTTGGCGGTGTCAAGGCACTGGCCCAGCGGCAAGATGCAGGTGAAAAGGGACGCTTTCGGCGCTACAGCCGCGAACAGATTGCCGAACGCGGCGACAGCCTCGACATCGCCTGGCTGAAAGACGACAACGCCACCGATGCGCGGGATTTGCCGGAACCGGCGCTGCTGGCGCAGGAGGCGATGGGTGAATTGGAAGGGGCAATGGAGGAGTTGCGGGAGATTTTGGAGGAGTTGGGTGAGGAGGTGGTTCAATGACGATGTGCTTCACTGCGGCTCCACAACGTGGTCTGTTGTTGGAGGCACATCAATGAATGCCGATCAGCTTCCCGACAACTGGCTGTTAACCAACCTCGGCGCCGCAGTTGACTACGGTAAAACCTTCAAGGCTGAGCCGGGTGAAATACCAGCTCAGACTTGGGTTCTGGAGTTGGAGGACATTGAAAAGGACACGTCTCGCATCGTGGCGCGGCTGACACAAGATGAACGGCAGTCCAAAAGCACCAAAAACCGATTCGACACTGGGGATGTACTGTACGGAAAACTTCGGCCCTACCTCAACAAAGTCGTCATAGCCGATGCGCCGGGTTGCTGTACCACAGAAATTATTCCTCTCAAGGCTGGTGCTCAACTGGATAACCGTTACCTCTTCTATTGGCTCAGGCACCCTGATTTTCTGGCCTATGTAGAGGCCGAAAGCCACGGCCTGAACATGCCGAGATTGGGCACAGAAATGGGTAAGGCGGCACCGTTTGTGCTCGCGCCCCGCAACGAACAAACCCGCATCGCCGACAAACTCGACGCCGTGCTGGCGCGGGTGGACGCTTGCCGCGACCGCCTCGACCGCATCCCCACCATCCTCAAGCGCTTCCGCCAATCCGTCCTCGCCGCCGCCACTTCTGGCAAGTTGACGGAAGGGTGGAGGCAGGAATGCGGCGCGAGGGTTACTCCAGACGAAGTAATTGCCGAAAGGCGGTTACGCGCAAAGAAAGACAATGAGCGCCGGGCACTTGAATCATTTCTCACGGACTATGCGTCCGTTTCCGCTGACGGGCATGGACTACCAACAATCTGGGTCGTCACAAATGTCGGGTCTATCGGCGTTGTAAGCAACGGAAGCACGCCATCGCGACAGGTCGAGACATACTGGGGCGGTGATATTCCGTGGGTCAGTTCGGGGGAGGTCAGGAACACCGTTATCTCATCTACCCGCGAGCGAATTTCCACGGATGGCTACGAAAATTCGTCGGTCCGAATGCTGCCCAAGGGGACTGTACTCATAGCGATGATTGGGGAAGGGAAGACGCGTGGGCAGTCTGCTTTGTTGAATATCGAGGGTTGTATTAATCAAAACATTGCGGCTGTGATCCCGGTCGAAAGCCTAATGAAATCGAAATATCTCTGGTATTGGTTTCAAGGACAGTATGAAAACAACCGCGTTTTTGGCAATGGCACCGGCCCGCAAGCACTCAACTGTCAAAGAGTTCGGGAACTACCTGTGAACCTACCGCCATTGCAAGAGCAGACTGAAATTGTCCGCCGTATCGAATCCCTTTTTGCCTTTGCTGACCGACTCGAAGCCCGCCACGCCGCTGCCCGCGCTCAAGTAGAAAACCTCACGCCAGCCACGCTCGCCAAGGCGTTCCGTGGCGAACTGGTCCCCCAAGACCCGAACGACGAACCGGCCAGCGCCTTGCTAAAACGCATCCGCGCCCAGCGCGACGACCCTGCCGCAAACAATTCCAGGCGTGGTCGCCAAGGCCCGCAAGCCAAGAAATTTGAGGCCATCCCATGCTGACCAAACTACATCTGAAGAACTTCAAGGCATGGAAAGATACCGGCTCAATCCGCCTTGCACCGCTCACTGTGATTTTTGGTGCCAACAGCGCGGGCAAGAGCAGCCTTGGCCACTTGCTGCTGGCGCTCAAGCAAACCGCCCTGTCTACCGACCGCAAGCGCGCACTGCATCTGGGCGATGCCAGCACCTTGATCGATCTGGGTACTTTTGCCGATTGCATGCACGGGCATGACATGGCCAACGCACTCGAGTTTGCCTTGGGTTGGACCTTGCCAAAGCCCCTGGAAGTGCGTGACCCTCTTCAGCCCACCCTGCGCTACGTTGGCGACCGCCTGGGGCTGGATGTCGCTCTCGCGGCAGGCAAGTCCGGGCAACCCGAGGTTCAATCCCTGCGCTACCGGCTTGCCAATGACGGTGGAGACGTGCTGGATGCAAATCTCGCACGCGGTGAGAATCGCAAATTCTCACTCGAATCTAAACGCTATAAGTTTGTGAAGGCGGTTGGGCGCCCATGGCCACTCGAAGATCCGGAGAAGTTCTATCGGGTTTCGGATATCAGCATGGCGCGCTTTGAGAATGCGGGCTTCCTGACGGACTTTGCGTTAGCCACGGAAACCATGCTTGGCAGCTTGAGTTACCTTGGCCCGTTGCGCAAGCACCCGCAACGAACCTACCAGTGGTCCGGCGATACGCCAGAGAGTGTCGGCCAGATGGGCGAGAACGCTATCGCAGCCATTCTTGCCGCTCAGAACGAGGGTCGGATGCTCAATCGCGGGCCGAGGATGTCCAAGCAGTCGTTTGCGGAATTTGTCGCCAACTGGCTGAAGGATTTGGGCGTCATCCACAGCTTTGTCGTGAAGCCGGTGGCCGAGGGCAGGAAGGAATACGAAGTGCTCGTAAAAACCCATGCCAAGGCACCGGAGGTAAAGATCACCGATGTGGGCTTCGGCGTTTCCCAGGTGCTGCCCGTGCTGGTTCAAGCCTTTTATTGCCCGCCAAACTCCACCGTCTGGATGGAGCAACCCGAAATTCATCTGCATCCGCAGGTCCAGGCGGAACTGGCTGACGTGTTTATCTCGGCAATCCGTTCGCGGGAAAACGGCAATGCGCGCAACGTCCAGCTAATCGTTGAAAGCCACTCGGAGCATTTCCTGAATCGCCTGCAGCGGCGGATTGCCGAGGGCGAAATCACACCGAAAGACGTCGCGATCTATTTTTGCAAGCGGACGGGTAGCGCCACTGAGCTGGAGCCACTTGAGGTCAATTTGTACGGCGATATCGAGAATTGGCCGGAGAACTTTTTCGGTGATGAAATGGCCGATCTGACAGCCCGGACTGTCGCTGCCATGAACCGTCAGCAACAGGAACAACGCAGGTGAGTGTTGTGGTGGTCGACACCAATGTGGTCTTGGTCGCCAATGGCCAGCATGAGGGTGTGTCCCCTGAATGTGTCAAGACTTGCGCCCTCGCCTTGCAAAGCGTCATGCGTTCCGGAAAACTGGCGCTTGACGATGGATTTCGCATCCTGCGTGAGTATCAAAACAGGACCCAGCCCAAGAAAGGTAACCGGCCAGGCGATGCATTTGTCAAGTGGGCACTCAATAATCGAGGCGATGCAAAGTGGGTGGATCAGGTGACCTTGGTCGAGCATGATGAACGCGGCTTTGCGTCCTTTCCTGATGATCTGGATTTGGCAAATTTCGATGCTGCGGATCGGAAATTTGTTGCAGTGTCTGGGGCGCACCCTGATAAGCCATCCATCGCCCAGGCGACCGATTCCAAGTGGTGTGGTTGGGCGCCCGCACTTCAACGACACGGCATCGGTGTGACGTTTCTTTGCCCCACCGATATCCAGAGGTTTCACTCGAAAAAGTTCGGCCCATGAGCGAGTTTTTCCGCTTTCCGCACACCCCGCATCTGGCCTGGTTGGGGCAAGGTACGACGCGTGACGACAAGGTGTTGTCTGTATCGGAGGCCGATGCGTTTCTGGCGCACCCCGTCGTGCTCGAAGAAAAAGTCGACGGTGCCAATCTGGGGTTTTCCGTGGATGCCGCCGGTGCGATCCGCGCACAAAACCGGGGGCAGTACCTCCAGCGACCTTTTTCCGGGCAGTTTGCCCGCTTGAATGGGTGGCTTGCGCTCCACGAGGAAGCCCTGATCGATGCCCTGGGCGAGTCGCTGGTGTTGTTCGGCGAATGGGTGGCCGCCGTGCATAGCCTGGAGTACGGGAGCTTGCCGGACTATTTTCTGGTGTTCGATGTGTATGACCGCAGCCAGAAGCGCTTTTGGAGCACGGTTCGACGCAATGCTCTTGCCGCACGGCATGGCTTGCATGTTGTCCATCAGGCAGGCGTGGGGCGTTACCGCCTGAATTCACTCAAGCGGATGATCGCGACGACCCCGAGCGCGTATCGCGATTCAGGCAGCGAGGGCATCTATCTCCGTCGTGAAGACGAGGACTGGCTAATTGCCAGAGCCAAATTGGTTCACCCTGATTTTGTGCAGAACATCGGCGAGCATTGGCGGTCGCGTTCCCTGCGCTGGAACGCACTGTCTGACGCAAGAGTTTGATACCCTGCGCCCGCCGCCGGACATCCGCCGGACATAGCCGGCCACAGCCGCTTGTTTGGGAAAGTGTCGGCATCGACGCCATCACCATCGCAGAACGAGCGATCAAGGCCGTTACTCGTCGTATTCGTCTTCGGTGAGCAGGAGATCGATTTGTGCTTTCAGTCGAACCTTGTCAGCAGAAAATAAGGGCGTTGGTATCAAGAGCCAGGCGCGCCTTCCGCCGGTTAATCGTACAGGAATGCGATCAATGCAATCCTCGTCACGGACAGGATGGGTACTGTTTGTCGCGCTCACTTGGGCGTTGATTTGCGTTGGCTGACGAACTGTTTCGTCGGCTTCAATTGGTGACGGAGACTTCTCCTCATCCGCATCCTCACCAGCGTCGCTGACAACGGTTGGCGTATCAAAGTAGCCAGCAAAATCCACCGATCGCCTGAATGCCAAGAGCGCAGTTTCCGCTGTGGCGGGGGCGAAACCTCTTTGAATGATGAGTTCGTGCTTTAGATTCGCGTCCGATGGAAGGCCCGACGCGTAGTTGTCGAGGAGCTCGGCAAATATGGGTGGATTCCTGACGAATTGCATCAGCAAAGACTTTCGAAGGTCTTCGCTCGGCGCAAAGCGAAAGGACTCAACATCTTTGGATACCGCCAGGAAGCCTTCCTTCGGACGTTCGAGAAGCCCGTAATAGCGCAACGAGGCGATGGCGGAGAGAGCTGCGCCATTGTTGGCCCCCTTGTAGCCGATGTTCTGTGCGACTACGTCGGTCGGTGTAGCGTGAAGCCGTTCTTTGTCATACGCTTTCAATGCGCGGTCAAGCGCTTCGTCCAGCGGGATCGATGGTGCGCGGGGGCTCTTCTTGCGTGGTATTGCAGCCATTGGGTGACCTGATTCGTAGAGTAAGAGAATACATTCTACATAAATTTCCCAGAATAACGGATTTATCTAAGTTTAAGCAATTATAAACTCCAGTTTATACTGGTGCGAGTTTGTATTTCAGGATAGTTGAGGCAACACGCATGGATTTCGACTCAAACAACCTCTATATTTACGAAATTTATGTACGTATTCGTGATTCGCGAATGAAGAATTCTTGTATAAATTGCTTATTTTGAGTATTAAATATAGAATTCGCTATTCCCGAATAAAGAACACTTGCTATGAAACCGTCTAAAAGTAGGCAGCCTACGCTCAAGCCGCAGGACCTGCTCGTCTCGCTCAAGGTTGCCTCGAACCCCAATCGCTATTTCACCTATGCAGACCTCGCGCGCGAGCTATTCGTGTCGGCGTCAGAGGCGCATGCAGCGGTGCAGCGCGCTGAAATGTCGCGACTTGTCAGCCGTTCAGACATGGGCCTGGTTGCCATTCGCTCGGCGCTGCAGGAGTTCGTTGTCCATGGTGTCCAGTACGCATTCCCAGCGTTTACGGGGGCATTGACGCGTGGCATGCCGACCGGATATGCAGGCCCGGCGTTGAAACCGCAATTCGAGCACGTTGATGGCCTGGTTCCGGTTTGGCCTGATCCCGAAGGCCAAACCCGCGGTACGAGTTTCTACCCGCTGTACCCGTCTGTACCCGCTGCGTGCCGCATGGATTCAGCGCTCTACGCGGTGCTCACGTTGATCGACGCGATTCGGGGCGGAGCGGCGCGCGAACGAGATCTGGCTAAACAGATGCTTGCGGAGCGATTGAGATGAACATGCAAGATCCGAACGTTGTCGCGGTAGAGCTGGTAGCCGAGGCCCTGGGCTCGCTCTGCAACGAGCTTGTTTTGGTTGGAGGATGTGCAGTTGGGTTGCTGATTACGGACGGTGCGCGCCCACCAATCCGGGCGACACGGGACGTCGACCTGGTTGCGGAAGTTGCGTCCCTTGCAAGCTACTACGAGCTGCGGGAGAAACTTGAAAGCCGTGGATTTCGAGACCAGGGTGACATCATTTGTCGCTGGTGCAAGGGCGCTCTCATCATCGATGTCATGCCGACCACGGAGGTTGGCTTCGGATCAACAAACCGCTGGTATCCGCTGGCCGTCCAACACGCACAACGCGTGCAGCTTCCCAGAGGGTCAGCGATAAGGCTTGTGCCGGCTCCGCTATTCGTGGCAACAAAACTCGAATCCTTTCACGACCGAGGCAATGGAGACTACCTGCATCACGATATCGAAGACATCGTGAACCTGGTTGATGGCAGGTTCGAACTCATTCAAGAAGTGGAGAATGGACCGCAGTTGGTGCGGGAGTTCATACGCGAAGAGTTCGATGATTTGCTGGCGGACTACACGTTCATGGAGCGGTTGCCCGGACACTTGAATACGGACGAGTCAAGCCAGCGACGTGTGCCGATCATCATCGAGCGCATGAGAAACCTCGCGGGACTATGAGCATGCCTCAGCGACTGCGAGTCGGCGAAAGTCTTGGCTCGGCCAAGACGACTACACCCCGGACCGACTCCTTCCGACCCCCAGTCGTCAATTGACAAAAACCGGTCAGAATTTGTCAGATGGGTGTCCCCACCGATCCTTGGCATGTCCCGCGGCCAGACCTGGCCCAAGCCTATCTGCAGGGTTTTGACCTCGGATTGACGTCGGCGCGCGGCCTGTTCGCACGCCGGCGCATGGGCAAGAGCGAGTTTCTCAAGCACGACCTGCTGCCCGCTGCGCTGCGCGCCGGCTACCAGGCAGCGTACACCAATCTGTGGGACGACAACGAGCATCCGGGTCAGGCGCTGGCCACAGCGATTGTGCAGGCGGTGCAGCGCAAGGGCATGGCCAAGTTCTGGGATCACCTGAACACGCCGATCCGCAAACGTACCTGATGTACCAGCAACAGGGCCCAGAGCAGGCGTTGCAGGTCACCCTCGCACGCGTGCACGACGACACCGGATATGCGCGTATCTGGAAGGAATTGGGCCGGGCCGACCGGGCCGTGCTGCTGCTGGCAGCACGCGGCGTGCAGGATCTTTACAGTGCACCAGCGCTCAGGCAGTTGCGGGAATTGCTGAATTCAGCCGACGTGACTGCCAGTACCCCGCGCACCTCGATTCGGCGGCTCACCGGCGCGCGGCTGCAGCTGATGGCGCGGGTGGACCATGGGGCCTACCGCTTCGAAGACCCGGAGTTCCAGACCTGGGTTGCCGCGCGGCGCACGGTTGACTAGTCGCCCGTTTGATTCGCGCAAGCTGCCGTCATGACGACTGCACTGGGCACATCCAGTTGGTCGCGTTGCGACCCGCAAGCGTGGTAGCAGGTCAGTCCCGCTGCGCCGCCTTGGCGCGCATACCGCCCTGACGTTCCAGCATCCAGCCTGGGTATTCCGGGGGGAGAGTGCTCACTTCGTTGAGTTTCACCAGGTCTTCAGCGGACAGTTGCAGCTTCTCCGCGCCCAAGTTGTCTGCCAGTTGTGCCGCCGTCTTGGCACCGACGATCACCGTAGTCACTTGCGGCCGGGCCAATAACCACGCCAGCGCGACCTGTGGGACCGTAGCACCATGGCGCTCGGCGATGGGGCGCATCGCGTCCACACAGGCGAAGGCGCGTGGTTTGTCAACCACCGGAAAATCGAAATTGGCGCGCCGCGCTCCGTCCGGCCCCTTGCCGTCGGCACTGAATTTACCGCTCAGCAGGCCACCTGCCAGCGGGCTCCAGACCATCAGGCCGACCTGCTGGTCCGCCAGCAGCGGCACCATCTCGCGCTCCAGGTCCCGCCCGGCGATGGTGTAGTAGGCCTGCACACTCTCGAAACGCGCCCAGCCGCGGCGCTCGGAGATGGCCAGCGCCTTCATCACCTGCCAGGCCGCCATGTTGCACAGGCCGATGCTGCGCACTTTGCCGCTGCGCACCATGTCATTCAAGGTCGACAACACTTCTTCCAGTGGCGTGAGTGGATCGTAACCGTGCATCTGGTACAGGTCGATATGGTCGACCTGCAGGCGCTGGAGACTGGCGTCCAGTGCGTGCATCAGGTGGTAGCGCGATTGCCCACGGCGGTTGACGGCGTTGTCATCCATGGCCCCGAAGGCCTTGGTCGCCAGCACGATTTCGTCCCGCGCCAGCCCCAGAGTCTTGATGGCATGGCCGGTCATGGTCTCCGACTCACCGGTGGCATAGACATTGGCGGTATCGATGAAATTCACGCCGGCATCGAAGGCCTGTTTCACCATGGCGGTGGCCGCCGCCTGGTCCATGCCGCCAATGGCTTTCCAGATGCCGGCTGAGCCGCCGAAGGTCATGGTGCCCAGGCAGAGTTCAGAAACGTACAGGCCGGTGCGGCCCAGCAATCGGTAACGCATGGTGCTTCTCCAACACAAATGGTCAAGCCTGCAGCGTACACCCAGTTCGGGATGTCCTTCATTCGCCGGTCAGCACGGCGCGCTGTCTAGAATGTTGGGCCCCATTCAGAAAGCAGCCCCCAATGCCCCAGGGAACCATCCGCATCCGCGGAGCGCGCCAACACAATCTCAAGAACCTCGATCTCGATATCCGCACCGGCGAGCTGACGGTGGTGACCGGTCCCAGCGGGTCCGGCAAGTCCAGCCTGGTGTTCGACACCCTGTTCGCCGAAGGCCAGCGGCGTTATGTGGAGACGTTTTCGGCCTACGCCCGGCAGTTTCTGGACCGCATGGACAAACCGGCGGTGGACCGGGTGGACGGTGTGCCGCCGGCAATTGCCATCGACCAGACCAACCCGGTGCGTTCATCGCGCTCGACCGTGGGCACCATGACCGAGCTCAACGACCACCTGAAATTGTTGTTCGCACGCGCCGGGCAATTGTTCGACCGCCAGACGGCGCAGCCGGTGCGCCACGATACGCCGGAGTCGATCTACCTGCAATTGCAGCAGCTGGCCGGGCAACATGCCGACCCGCGCCTGGTCGTCACCTTTCCGGTCGAGTTGCCGGCTGGCACCAGCCCGGACGAAGTAGCCCAGTGGTTGTCGCTCAGTGGTTTCACCCGGGTGCAGGCAGAGCGTGAATTGGAAATCGCAGCCGACAGTGCGTCCCACCCCCCCAAGCCTGGCAAGAAGAAGGGCAAGGTCGCGGCTGCTGGCCTGGCACGCAAGGTCAAGTTGCTCGATGTGGTGGCTGACCGGTTTCGCATCGCTGGCGCCGACAAGGCGCGCGCAGTGGAAGCCATCGAGACGGCGCTGCGCCGTGGTTCCGGGCGCATCAACGTCTACGCCTTGCCCGAAGAGGCCGGTGCCGGGCCGCGCATATGGAAGTTCTCCACGGGATTGCATTGCCCGGACAGTGACCTGCGCTACAGCGAACCAATCGCCTCGGCGTTTTCTTTCAACTCCGCCGTCGGTGCGTGCGAAACCTGTCGTGGTTTTGGTCGTGTGATCGGTGTTGACTACGGCTTGGTCATTCCGAATGACAAGCTGACCTTGCGCGCCGGTGCCATCAAGCCGATGCAGACCCCGGCCTGGCAGGAATGCCAGGACGACCTGATGCGCCATGCCGAGGACGCCGGCATTCCGCGCGACACGCCCTGGAACAAGCTCAAACCCGAGCACCAGTATTGGGTGATCAACGGCTCGCCGAACTGGAACGGCAAGTGGAACCAGCACTGGTTTGGCGTCAAGCGCTTCTTCGAATACCTGGAAACCAAGGCCTACAAGATGCACATCCGCGTCCTGTTGTCCAAATACCGCAGCTACACCCGCTGCCCGAGTTGCGACGGCGCGCGCCTGAAAACCGAAAGCCTGTTGTGGCGCATTGGCAGCAGGGCCGACGCCGATGCCGCGATGCTGCCGTCCAAGCGCTTCCTGCCAGCCGGTGTGGGCTGGAGCCGTGGCCAGCTGGAAGAGTTGCCGGGTCTGTGTCTGCACGACCTGATGTTGTTGCCGATCGACGGCTTGCGCCGCTTCTTCGACCACAGCCGTACCGTGTTGCCAACCGAAGCCGCCGCAGGCGCGGCCCACCACGACAACGCCGGGCACAAGGCGCTCAAGCTGCTGTTTGAGGAAATCACCACCCGCCTGCGTTATTTGTGCGATGTGGGCATCGGCTACCTGAGCCTGGACCGCCAGAGCCGAACCCTGTCGGGCGGCGAGGTGCAGCGCATCAACCTGACCACGGCTTTGGGCACTTCGCTGGTGAACACGCTCTTTGTGCTGGACGAACCCAGCATCGGCCTGCACCCGCGCGACATCCACCGCATCACCCTGGCCATGCTGCGCCTGCGCAATGCCGGCAATACGCTGGTGGTGGTGGAGCATGACCCGGCGGTCATGCTGGCAGCCGACCGCATACTCGACATGGGACCAGGGCCGGGGGAGCGGGGCGGCCAGATTGTTTTTGACGGCACGACGCAAGACCTGCGCCACGCCGACACGCTGACCGGCGCCTACCTGGGTGGGCGAAAACAGGTGGGCATGGGTTTTCGGCGCCCGGTGGAAGCCAATACGCCACGGCTGGTGCTTGAGGGTGCGCGTGAACACAATCTGAAGAACGTATCGGTGGAGATCCCGTTGCAGCGCCTGGTCTGCGTCACCGGTGTCAGCGGCTCCGGCAAGTCGACCCTGGTTCAGGATGTGCTGGCGCCGGCGCTGATGCGGCATTTCGGTCGCGCCACCGAATCACCCGGCCAGTTTGATCGGCTGCTCGGTGCCGAGCAACTGGCCGATGTCGTATTTGTCGACCAGTCGCCGATTGGCAAGACGGCGCGCTCGAATCCGGTCAGTTATGTCGGTGCCTGGGACACAATTCGCGAGATTTTTGCCAACACCATGGTGGCGCGCCAACGCGGCTACACGGCGGCCAAGTTCAGCTTCAACAGCGGTGACGGGCGCTGCGCCACCTGTGGCGGCTCCGGCTTCGAGCATGTGGAGATGCAGTTTCTCAGCGACGTCTATTTGCGCTGCCCGGATTGTGATGGCAAGCGTTACCGCCCGGAGATCCTCGAGATTCGCATTGAGCGGCATATGCCCGTGTCGCCGCAGGCTGATGCGGTGGCGGCCAGAGCCCCGGTGCTGCTGGGCGCAAGTGGTGTGGCGGAGCAGTCCGGGCGCGACCTGATGGCGAATCCGGTACTGGTCAGGCGCAGCCCGTCGCAGGCCGCCAAACT
>JANLVB010000414.1:0-12729 GCA_031363785.1 Betaproteobacteria bacterium | reverse complement strand
CCGGCGGTTGAGCCGAGCGTGGCTGCGCCACGCAAATCCTTGCGCAAATTAAGGCCGGCAGACCATGATCATGCGCCAGGGGCAGCAACTGTTGTTGGCGGCAAATCCGCTATTCATCTGGGGCAGTCTGCTGCTGGCGCTGATGCTGAACCTGCTGCAGAACATGGGTCTGTGGGGACGCGCCGCCTGGACACCAGACCTGCTGGCCCTGGTGCTGGTGTTCTGGAGCGTGCACCAGCCGCTGCGCGTGGGCATAGGCGCGGCATTTGTTTTCGGTCTGGGCATGGACGTGCACCAGGCAGGCCTGCTCGGCGCCCATGCGCTGGCCTATTCGTGCATGAGTTTTCTGGCCATTTCCATCCACCGGCGCTTGTTGTGGTTCAGTGTGCCGTCGCAGGCAACCCAGGTGTTTCCCCTGTTCATGATCGCCCATCTGTTGCAGCTGGCCACGCAGTTGCTGGGTGGTGGCAGTTTTCCCGGCTGGAGCATGTTTTTTGCGCCGCTCATCGAAGCCGCGTTGTGGCCGCTTGTCAGCGTGCTGCTTTTGCTGCCGCAACGCCGGGCGCCCGACCCGGACGCGAACCGGCCGTTATGACCGAGTTGCGCAATATTGAGGCGGATCTGGCGCGTTTTCGCCTGCGCGTGTTTGTTCTGGGTCTGCTGGTGGTGTCCTGCTTTGTCCTGCTGGCGAGTCGCCTGGTGGTGCTGCAGGTGGTGCGTCACGACGATCTGGCGGCACAGGCAGAAAGCAACCGGACGGCTGTCGTTCCGGTGGTGCCAAACCGTGGCCTGATCCTTGATCGCAACGGCATCGTGCTGGCTTCCAACTATTCCGCCTACACCCTGGAAATCACGCCCTCCAAGGTGCCGGCACTGGAGCAGACCCTGGCCGGGTTGTCGCAGGTATTGGAGATCACGGCACGGGACCGCAAGCGCTTCAAGAAATTGATGGAGGAATCCAAGAGTTTCGAATCCCTGCCCATCCGCACCAAGCTGAGCGAGGAAGAGGTGGCGCGTTTTGCTGCGCAGCGTTTTCGCTTCCCTGGTGTGGAGATCAAGGCGCGGCTGTTTCGCAGTTACCCGTATGGTGAGCTGGCAAGCCACGTGATCGGCTACATTGGCCGTATCAACCGGGCCGAAAAGGACCGCCTGGACGAGTCCGACGAGCAAGCCAACTACCGCGGCACCGAATACATCGGGAAACTGGGTGTGGAGCAGAGTTACGAGGCGCAGCTGCACGGCATCACCGGGGTCGATTCGGTGGAAACCTCGGCGGGCGGGCGGGCGGTGCGCAAGCTGGCGAGCAATCCGTCCACCCCCGGCAACACGGTGACGCTGTCCATCGACATCAAGTTGCAAAAACTGGTGGAGGACATGTATGGCGAGCGCCGCGGTGCCCTGGTCGCCATCGACCCCAAGAGTGGTGAAGTGCTGGCCTTTGTCAGCAAGCCAACCTTTGACCCGAACCTGTTTGTCGACGGCATCGACACCGAAAGCTGGCAACAGCTCAACGAGTCGCTCGACAAGCCGCTGCTGAACCGTGCCTTGCGTGGCACCTATCCGCCCGGCTCGACCTACAAACCCTTCATGGCGATGGCCGCATTACATACCGGAAAACGCTCCGCTGCCACGGTGATCAACGACAACGGGTCATGGATGTTCGGTGGCCATGAGTTTCGCAGCCACGGTGACCACGGCCTGGGCCCGGTCGACATGGCGGCGGCCATCTCGAAGTCCAGCAACGTCTACTTCTATTCACTGGCCAACGAGCTCGGCGTCGACGCCATGCACGATTTCATGAAGCCGCTGGGATTCGGGCAGATTACCGGTATCGACATTCTGGGCGAGTCGCGCGGTGTGTTGCCGAGCCAGGAATGGAAGCGCAACTACTACAAGCGGCCGGAGCAGAAGAAGTGGTACGCCGGCGAAACCATCTCGCTCGGAATCGGGCAGGGTTACAACACCTTCACGATGTTGCAACTGGCGCAGGCCACGGCGGTGCTGGCCAACGGTGGCGTACGCCGCAAACCCCAGTTGGTTATCGCCACCCAGGATTCGGTGACCCGCGCCAGAAGTGTTCTGCCGCTGCAGCCCGCCGTGGATCTGGGTTTCAAACCGGAACATGTCGATGTGGTGCGCAACGCCATGGTGGCGGTCACGCTGGATGGCACCTCGGCCCGGGTCTTTGCCGGTGCCCCCTACCGCTCTGGTGGCAAGACCGGTACGGCGCAGGCGGTAGGCATCGGCGCCAAGGAGAAGTACAACGCCACACGCATGGAGGAGCACCAGCGCGACCATGCCCTGTATATTGCCTTTGCCCCGGCCGATGACCCGAAGATCGCGCTCGCGGTGATTGTGGAAAACGCCGGCTTTGGCGCGGCGCATGCAGCGCCGATTGCGCGACGGGTTTTCGACTACTGGCTGCTGGGGCAAATGCCGAACGACGAGGACATGGCGGCGGTAAAAAAGGGCCAGGCCGGTGCGCCCATCGGCAAGCCGCGGCTGGCGGCGGCTTGGCCCGTTGCGCCGTGAAAAGCAAAAAGGCGCCGGGGTCACCAGCGCCTTTGCTTTTGTGTCATGCCGACAGCGGTTCGCGCCGCCGGTTTGTCCGGTTTGTCTCCAGGGCCCTCAGCGGGACAGAACAGCTGCCGGTCCCCGAGTGGTTTGACTTTATGCGCGGTATCGGGGCGGCGGAATCGGGATTTACCCGTGCAGGTCATGCTGCGCCGCGCCATTCTTGAAGCCCCCGGGGTCATTGCGGGCATGCAGTTACGATTGGAGACATGCAAGCCAGATCGCAACTCGTGGAGGAGCCAGCCCCCCAAATCTCCAGCCATGGTGGGCCAGAGCGCTGGCGGGTGGTGCTCGCCGGCAGTTGGTCGGCGGCGGCGATGGCGCAGCCGCAGGTCTGGGACGGCATGCGTGCGAGTCTGGCGGCGCAGGCATCCCGATGCGGCGACAACAGCCAGTGGGATCTGCGTGCGCTGGCCCGGCTGGACCACACCGGCGCGCAGCTATTGTGGAATACCTGGGGGCGGCGTTGGCCGGGCGAGGTGCTGGCGTCGCCGGCGCAGCGCGCCATGCTGGACCGTGTCGCGCGCTACTCGGTCGGCCCGCCGCAACCGTTGCGGCGCAGTTTGTGGAATCGTTTCCTTGGTCTCGGTGAACTGGTCTACCAGCTGGCAGACCACGGACGCGATTTGATTCGCCTGGTCGGTCAGCTGCTGCTCGACTGTGTGCGTCTGGCACGCGCCCCGCGCGATGGGCCATGGCGCGATGTCTCGGGCCACCTGTACCGCATTGGCGCGACCGCCCTGCCGATCACGGCACTGGTGGGTTTTCTGATTGGCGTGGTGCTGGCCTATCTGATGGCGCAACAGCTGCGCAAGTTCGGCGCCGACGCCTTTATTGTCGACGTGCTGGGCATCGCTCTGATCCGTGAACTGGGGCCGGTGCTGGCCGCGATACTGCTGGCCGGTCGCTCTGGCTCGGCGATCACGGCGCAGATCGGCGTGATGCGGGTGACTGAAGAACTCGACGCCATGCGCGTCATGGGTATTTCGCGGGGGTTTCGCCTGGTCATGCCGCGTGCGCTGGCGATGGCCATCGCCATGCCGTTGGTCAGCGTGTGGACCACGGCGGCGGCACTGTTCGGCGGCATCCTGGCAGCGGACCTGGTCATGGGCATCAGCCCGGGTTACTTTCTGTCGGCATTGCCTGCAGCGGTACAGGTTTCCAACCTGGCTCTGGCGGTCTCCAAGTCGATTGTGTTTGGCGTGATGATTGCGCTGGTGGCTTGCCACTTCGGCTTGCGCATCAAGCCCAATACCGAGAGTCTGGGTGAGGGCACCACCGCCTCCGTTGTGACCTCGATCACTGCGGTGTTGCTGGCCGATGCCCTGTTTGCCGTGGTGTTCAAGGACGTCGGCATATGACGCAGCTGCCCAATGTGGTCGAGATCCGAAAGCTGTGGTCGATGTTCCAGGTGGCGGGCCGCGAGATCGTGGTCCACAAGGACCTGGACCTGACGATCGAGCGCGGCGAACTGGTGTCCCTGGTGGGGGGCTCGGGCAGCGGCAAGACCGTGATGTTGCGCACCATCCTCGGGCTGGAGGTGCCGGCGCGCGGCAGCGTCACGGTGCTGGGCCGACCGGCGGAGCAACTGTCAGACCGTGGCGCGGCGAGCCGCGTCGGCATGTTGTTCCAGCACGGCGCCCTGTTCTCCGCCTTCAGTGTGCTCGACAACATCGCATTTCCGCTGCGTGAGCTGCGCATCCTGCCGGACGACCTGGTACGTGATGCGGCGCTGGTGAAGTTGCAGATGGTTGGGCTCGACACCGTGCACGCGCACAAGATGCCGGCCGACCTCTCCGGTGGCATGATCAAGCGCGTGGCGCTGGCGCGTGCGCTGATCATGGATCCGCCGCTGTTGCTGCTGGACGAGCCGACAGCAGGCCTGGACCCGGACAGCGCCGACGCATTTTGCGGCCTGATCCGGTCGCTGCACCGGGAACTGGGCCTGACGGTGGTGATGGTAACCCACGACTTGGACACCCTGTTCGAATTGAGTACGCGGGTGGCGGTGCTGGCCGACAAGCACATGATCGTGCATGGGGCACCGAAGGATGTGATTGCCTTTCCCCATCCGTTCATCCATGATTTCTTCCTGGGTGAGCGCGGGCAACGCGCGATGGAGCTTTTGCGGGAATACCCGTTTGCGGTTTAGAACAAGTTCTTGGTAGGGAAGCGAGGCTGGAAAATGGAAAACAAGGCGCATGCATTTGCTGCCGGTCTGTTCGTGTTGCTGGTGTCGGCATTGCTGGTCGCGCTGGCGGCCTGGTTGACGCGCGATACCGGCGTGCGTCGGGTGTATGAGATATCCAGCCCGGAGGCGGTCACCGGCCTGCAGTCGCAGGCAGTGGTGCGTTACCGCGGAGTGGCTGTTGGCAAGGTGACGGACATCGGGTTTGACCCGGCCAAGCTTGGCAATATCCTGGTACGCATCGCTGTCGACGATTCGGCCCCCATCACCGGCTCGACCTACGCAACACTCGGCTTTCAGGGTGTCACGGGGCTGGCATTCATACAGCTCGACGACGGCGGGCAGGCCACTTCGGCGCTGCCGTCACCGCCCGACGCCCCGGCGCGTATTCCCATGCGTCCGAGCTTGTTGTCCAAGTTGTCCGACCAGGGGGTTGCGATCCTGACGCAGATTGAGCAAACCAGCCAGCGCGTGAACCAGTTGCTGGCGCCGGAAAACCAGAAACAGCTGATGGGCACCATCGCTGGTATCGGTGACAGCGCGGCGACAGTGCAGCAACTGTCACAACGCATCGTGCAATTGTCCGGGACCATGGAGAACATCCTGAACGCGCAACTCGGTCCGCAGCGCGTCAGCATCCCGCAGTTTGTGCAGGAAGCCGGCGGCACACTCAAGTCCCTGAGCGCCACCTCGGCCAGTGTGGAGCAGACGGCACTCGAGTTCACGAAGACGGCGGCGGAGATTACCCGGGTTGCGGAACGCCTGAACGCCCAGGGCGGGGTGGTTGACCGGCTCGCCGAGACGGCGGGGGCGGTTACTGCGGCCGGTCAGGCTTTTAGTGCAGCGACATTGCCGCGGCTCAACCGCACCAGTGAAGATGCGGCGCGTACAGCGCGTCAGCTCTCCCGTGCTGTGGGCACCATCAGCGACAACCCGCAGTCCCTGCTGTTTGGCACCGGCCCGGTGGTCCCGGGTCCGGGTGAACCCGGCTTTGTTCTTCCGAAAGGTTCTCCATGAAGTCAAGCGCGCGACGGGCATCGCCAGGTTATGCAATTTTGCGATCGTGGCGCGCCGCCAGCACAGTGTTGTTGCTGCTTGTGGCGGGCACTGGCTTGACGGGCTGCTCGGTGCTGGAAAAGCCGGTGCGTGCGTCGGTGTATGACTTCGGCTCCGGGCCGCAGCAGGTCGCCGCTGCCGCAGCGTCACTGCCGGCGGTGACGCTGGCAGAAGTCGACGCCGTCGGCGCACTGGACAGCACGGCAGTGTTGTACCGGCTGTCCTTCGCCAACCCGCACCAGTTATTGCCTTATGCGCAGGCGCGTTGGAGCATGGCGCCGGCGCAGCTGCTGCGCCAGCGTTTGCGTGACACTCTGGGACAACGCCGTAGCGTCGTTGGTGCAGGCGATGGCAATCTGGCCGGCACTGCGCCCGCACTGCTGCTGCGCGTGGAACTGGAGGAGTTCAGCCAGGTGTTCGACGAGCCGCAGCGCAGTGTCGGGCTGCTGCGGCTGCGCGCCACCCTGATCCAGAGTGTGGCCGGCGCGGACCGTCTGTTGGGTCAGCGCATATTTGTTGCGCGGCGCAATGCGACGACGCCTGACGCAATGGGTGGCGTGCGTGCCCTGTCTGAGGCGTCGCAGGCGGTGTCCGAGGAGATCGAGTTATGGCTGACACAGTTTCGCTAGTTGCTGTGCCGGTATTGCCAGCGGCTTTGAAGGGACACTTTGAACGCGTTGGCTTGCAGGTGGATGGGGTGTGCAGCGGCTTGTCGCGCTACGCGCTGCAGTGGCGCCAGACGGCGGCGCTGATCGAGGACCTGTCCGCAGACGAAGCCGACGCGCTGGGAAGTTTGATGCCGCTGGTGCGGGCGCGTGCTGGCCAGGCCTTGATCCGGGAGGGTGATGTCGGTGACTGGATGCTACTGCTGCTCGGGGGCACGGTGGATGTGATCAAAACCTCCGATGCCGGGGAAGTGTCGCGCCTGGCAGTGATCAAGGAGGGTGCTGCGATTGGCGAGATGTCCATGCTGGACGCCGCGCCACGTTATGCGAGCTGTCTGGCGATCGAAGATGTGCATGCCGGTGTCCTGACCCGCGAAGTGATTGCGCGACTGATCCAGGAGCATCCGGCCATCGGCGCCAAGCTGCTGGTAAAGCTCACACAGTTGCTGGCACAGCGCCTGCGCAATACCAGTAACCAGTTGGTCAAGCTGCTGCGTAAGCACGAGACGCAGGCACAACCGGGTTGAGCGGTGCCAGAGTTGTGATCTGCAGGGGGCCGATCCGGTCTGTGCGATGCCCGGGATGTTGTCAGCGCCCAGCGAGTATCGGGAACAACTTGACCAGACCGTCCGACATCACCTCGACTGCCAGCGCGGCCAGGATGAGCCCCATCAGGCGCGTCATGACATTGATCCCGGTCTTGCCCAACACGCGGGCAATTGGCTGCGCCAGTGAAAAACACAGGGCGGTGGCCAAGGCGATTACCAGGCCATAACCCACCAGAGCGGCCAGTTGCGGAAAATTTTTGGCGCGTTCGGCGTATATCACCACAGTTGACATGGTGGCCGGACCGGTCAACAAGGGAATCGTCAACGGGACGACCGCAATACTTGCGCCGATTTCCGCCCGCCGCGTTGTGTCACCGATCTCTTCGGCATTCGACCTTGCCTCGGCGGGCTGGGCGTTGAGCATGCTCAAGGCGGAGGTCAAAAGCAACATGCCGCCACCCACCTGGAAGCTGGCCAGCGTGATGCCAAAAAACTCCAGGATCTGCAATCCCATCAAGGCGCTGGCGGCAATCACCACAAAGCAGCTGAAGGAGGCGACGAAGATCGTGCGCCTGCGCTGCTCGCGCGAAAACCCCTGGGTGTAGTGAATGAAAAAGGGCACGATCGCCAGCGGGTTGACGATCGCCAGCAAGGTGACCAGGGGCTTGTAGTCCATCGGGGTCGCGGAGAATTCGGTTACCGGCCACCGGCCACGTCGAGTACGGTGCCAGTGGTGTAGCTGGCATTGTCCCCGAGCAGCCAGATGATGGCCTGTGCCACCTCGACCGCACTGCCGGCGCGTTGCATGGGTACCTGTGGCGCCATGGTGCGCGCCCGCTCAGGCTCGCCGCCAGAGGCGTGGATGTCAGTCTCTATGATGCCCGGGCGGACCGCATTGACACGAATGCCCTCTGTGGCGAGTTCGCGCGCCAGCCCCACCGTGAAGGTATCGATGGCGCCCTTGCTGGCGGCATAGTCGACATATTGCCCTGAACCACCCAGCCGGGCTGCCACGCTGGAGACGTTGACAATTGCTCCGCCCTTGCCGCCATACCGCGTGCTCATGCGGCGGATTGCCTGCCGGGCGCAAAAGAAGCTGCCCAGCACATTGGTGTCGAACATGCGGCGCAGGCGTTGCGTGTCCATCGCATCCACCCGCGCACCCCGGTCGACGATGCCGGCGTTGTTCACCAGAGCCGTCAGTGTGCCCAGTTGTGCATCAACCAGCTCGAACATGGCGGCTACCTGCGACTCGTCTGCCACATCGGCTTGCACCGCCATCGCCATGCCACCAGAACTGCGGATCGTGTGCACTACGTCGTCGGCGGCCCCGACATTGTGGTGGAAGTTCACGGCGACACGGAATCCGTGCTGTGCTGCCAGCAGTGCAGTGGCGGCGCCGATACCGCGCGAGCCACCAGTAATCAGGACAACAGGATGCATTGGATCGGACAAGGATAATGGCTGGACATCCGACGATACACCAGCAGCAGCCCCGGGGAGGTTTTTCAGTGAGCAGAACCGTTGACTACTATCTCGCGCCGCAAAGCCCGTGGACCTACCTGGGGCATGCGCGCCTGGTTGCCATGGCACAGGCCGCAGCTGCCGATGTTCGGGTGCTGCCGGTGGACCTGGGTCGCGTGTTCCCGGTATCTGGCGGTCTGCCCTTGGGCAAACGCGCACCACAACGCCAGGCGTACCGGTTGCTGGAGCTGCGCCGTTTTGCCGACCATCTTGCGACTCCGCTGAATCTGCAGCCCAGGCATTTCCCGGTTGCCGGTGATGACGCTGCGCGTTTGATCATTGCTGCCCGGCAGGCGTTCGGTGCGGGCAGTGCCTTGCGGCTGGCGGGCGCGGTGCTGGCGGCGGTGTGGGCGCAGGAGCGCAATATTGCCGATCCACTGGTGCTGCAGCAGCTGCTGCAGGAGCAGGGCTTGCCGGCGCAGCTGGTGCTGGACGCGGGCAGTGGCGCCGTGCAGCAAGAATACGACGACAACACGACCGCCGCCATTGCAGTGGGGGTGTTTGGCGCGCCGACCTATTGTGTTGACGGCGAGATGTTCTGGGGCCAGGATCGACTGGAGTTTCTCGCGCGCCGGCTGGCGCGCAGCTGATCGCAGGAGTACGAACCATGCCCCAACTGCACTACTATCCTGGCAATGCAAGCATGGCGCCGCACATCGTGCTGCGCGAGATCGGCCGGCCGTTCGACCTGGTTCTGATAGACCGCACGCAGGACGCGCACCGGTCGGCGCACTACCTGGCACTCAACCCGAACGGGCAGATTCCGGTGTATGTCGATGCGGACTTGGTGCTGTACGAAGCGGCAGCGATTTGCCTGCACCTGGCGGATTGCGTACCGTCGGCCGGTCTGGCCCCGCCGCTTGGCAGCCAGGCGCGCGCACATTGCTACAAGTGGCTGATGTGGTTGACCAACACGCTGCAACCGGCACTGATGCTGTATTTTTATCCGCAGCGTTGGGTCGCCGAGGGCGACGCAGCCGGGGCCGCCGGGTTGCAGGCCTGCGCCCAAGGCAAGATCGGATGGATGCTGGACCAGCTCGATGCACAGCTGGCGGCGCAGGGAGGACCTTGGCTGCTGGGTGAAGACTATTCGGTGGTCGACCCGTATTGCCTGATGTTGTGCCGCTGGAGCCGTGGTTTTTCCACCCGGCCGGCACGCGAAAGGGCCCATCTGGGGCCCTATTTGCGGCGCATGCTGGCGCGTCCGGCCGTCGGGATGGTATTTGCCGCCGAACAACTGCCAGAGCCCTGGGTCTGAGGCGGCCGCAGTCGCAGCGCGTGGGAACAGGGGCTCAGCGTGCGCTGCGTGCCAGATAACGCTTGCGCCGCAGCACAACGAAGAAGACGATGGCCACTACGGTCATGATGCCGACGGCCCACCACAGCCCAGCCTCGCGGTGGATCAGCGGAAGATATTCGAAGTTCATGCCGAAAAACCCGGTAATCAGGTTCAACGGGAGAAAAACCGCTGTGAGCGCGGTCAGCGTGCGCATGATTTCACTGGTGCGATTGCTCTGGGCATTGAAGTGCATCTGCACTGTCGTTTCGGTGTTCTGTTCCAGGCGCCGGATGTGCCGTACCACCCGCTCGATGTGCTCCAGCACATCGCGCCCGCGCACCTTGAGCAGGTCGCGCTCGCGCTGTGCGGCGACGCTGTCCGCGGTGGGCCAGGTTTCCACCGCGGCGATCCAGTCCAGCACGGCAGTGCGCTGGTCCTCGCAGACCTCGTCGAGTGCGTGCAGGGACAGCCGCGCGTCCAGCAGGGCTGCCCAGTTGTTG
This sequence comes from Betaproteobacteria bacterium, assembly GCA_031363785.1. Lineage (GTDB taxonomy): Bacteria > Pseudomonadota > Gammaproteobacteria > Burkholderiales > Burkholderiaceae_C > CAISIP01. Next base: position 2,395 of record JANLVB010000414.1, on the reverse strand, counting down.
AAGCGTGTCCGCGGTGAAAGCAGCTCGGCCTGCCAATGGTCGAGCTGGCGGCTGAGTTCGCGGCGCAAGTCCAGATACGCGTCGACCATCTGGTTGACAAGGCGCAACATGAGGTCCGCCGGGCCTGCCGGCCAGCGCGCGAGTGCCCCGTGTGCGGCGTCACTAGCCGCCAGCTGTAACCGGGCGGCGAAGGCGTCACCGACGGCGCAGTCTTCCGGATGCACCGTCAGCAGCAAATTGTCGAACACGGCGCAACCGACCGCGGCGGTATCGATACGCCGCAGTACGGGGGGTCCGGTGCGGCGCTTGCCTGGCGCATCACCCGCTGATGGCGCCGTCGCAGTGGCCAGTCGGCGGAAAAACAGCAGGTCGTACTGGCTGGTGTAGTCGTAGCGTGACGGCAGCTGGGTGTTGAGCAGGTCGCTCACATGCAGGTCAACCAACTGGTTGCCGGTGACACACTGCAGCGCTCGCTGCACGTCGGCCAGCCGCAATTGCAGTTCGCCGCGCGCGCACGCAATCCAGAAGAATCCCTGCTCAGCCGACGCGTTCGGCAAGCTGTCCTGCTCGGTGATGCCGCCAGCATCGATGCGGAAAATGCGCATGGAGTATTGTCCCGCCGCCGGTGTCGATTGCAAGATCTGGGTGTCCTGTGTTCAGCGGGAGCGCAGCAGTTGCGCGGCCTGCAGCGCGAAGTAGGTCAACACCCCGTCGGCCCCGGCGCGCTTGAACGCCAGCAGGCTCTCCATCATCACGGCGTCATGGTCTAGCCAGCCATTGTGGGCCGCAGCCTTTAGCATGGCGTATTCGCCACTCACCTGGTAGGCGAATGTCGGCACACCGAATTTGTCCTTGACCCGACGCACCACATCCAGATACGGCATACCCGGCTTGACCATGACCATGTCCGCCCCTTCAGCGATATCCAGCGCCACTTCGCGCAGCGCCTCGTCGCTGTTGCCCGGGTCCATCTGGTACACCTTCTTGTTGCTCTTGCCCAGATTCGTCGCGGAACCCACGGCGTCGCGAAACGGCCCGTAAAAGGCGCTGGCGTACTTGGCGCTGTAGGCCATGATGCGTGTATGGATGAAGCCGTGCGCCTCCAGGGCCGCCCGGATGGCCCCGACACGCCCGTCCATCATGTCGCTCGGGGCCACAATGTCCACCCCGGCGCGAGCCTGTGTGAGTGCCTGCTCCACCAGTACTGCGACCGTTTCGTCGTTCAGGATATATCCGCCCTCTGCCGGGTCCTGGCTCGGCAAGCCGTCCTGTCCATGGCTGGTGAACGGGTCCAGCGCGACATCGGTCATGATCCCCAGTTCGGGGAATTCGCGTTTGAGTGCGCGCACCACACGGGGTATCAGGCCGGCCGGATTGAGCGCTTCTGCGCCATCGTACGACTTGAGTGCCGGGTCGACCACGGGAAAGAGGGCCATCACCGGAATGCCCAGTTCCACACATTGCGCGGCGACCGGCAGCAGCAGGTCCAGGCTCAGTCGCTCGACCCCCGGCATGGATGCGATGCTCTGGCGCTGTTGCGCGCCATCGACCACAAACACCGGGTAGATCAGATCGTGCGGCCCGAGGGTGTTTTCACGCACCAGGTTGCGGGTGAAGTTGTCGCGCCGCAACCGGCGCGGACGTCCCATGGGGTAAGCGGCAAACTGGGTCATGCTGGAAATTGTCCATGATTGCTCAGCCGATTGAGGTAATTTTCCGCGGCCTGCGGATGCGGCAGCACCGAAACCACGGGTTTACCCGCGTTTGTCTTCACCGCGACAATTTTGTAACAAATAGCTTGAACGGCAGGTACTTATTTGCTAGATTGCAGTCGGGCGGTTCGCCGCCCCCCGCTTTTCCTCCCTGAGCGGGGCCTTGATGTGTGACAGCAATAGAGGCTTAGCCCCCAGCCACCGTGCTGGGGTTTTTTTGCCCGATCAATGTTGGCGTCGCCAATGCCTGAGCGAGTCCAGGCATGGCCTAAACTGCCCGCATGTTATGGGTCAAATCACTGCACATCGTATTTGTGGCGAGCTGGTTTGCCGGTTTGTTTTATTTGCCGCGCATCTTTGTCAACTTGGCGCAGGTGCCTGAAGGCTCCACGGCGGAGCGCGAGCGGCTGCTGTTGATGGCCAACAAGCTTTACCGCTTCATGGGGCCGCTGGCCTTGCTGGCGGTCATTTTTGGCGGCTGGCTCTGGTTGGGTTACGGCATCGGCAAAGGCGCGGGCAACCATTGGCTTTACGCCAAACTCTTTGTGGTGTTTCTGATTGGCGGCTACCACGAAGCCTGCGGCAGCCTGTTGAAAAAATTCAGGGCCGGCGCCAACCAGCCACACGAAGCCGGCGACGTCGGGCTCCGCCGACATCATGCGGATCGCTTCGGCGCGCACGTC
>JANLVB010000401.1:0-2768 GCA_031363785.1 Betaproteobacteria bacterium | reverse complement strand
TTGTTGAACACCAGATGCGGCGCGCCAAAACGGGCCTGCACAGCCGTGCCCAGCGCTTGCATGGCGGCCGCACTGGAGACATTGACCCGTTGCGCCAGCACCTGGGCACCGGCCTCGCGCATTTCCTTTTCGGCCCGGTCCAGGGCGTCCTGCTGAACATCGACCAATACCAGGTTCATGCCCAGGCGCGCTCCAATGCGGGCGCATTCCAGGCCAAAGCCGGAGCCGGCGCCGGTCAATACCGCGGTCTTGTTTTTGAAGTCATATTTCATGTTTTATCCAGTAGGCTGGTTCTTCAGCGGGTCCCACACCATCTCCAGATGGTCTATGCCGTCTTCCATGTAGGGTCGATGCATGTCCACGAATCCATGCTGCTCGTAAAACGCCCTCAGGCGAGCCTGCGCACCGATGCGCACTGGCTGCGTGCCCCACTGCTCAGCGACAGCCTCCTTCGCCCGCTTCACCAGCGCATGGCCCAGACCTGTGCTGCGGGCCGACAGGCGCGTGGCAATGCGGCCAATGCTGGCTTCGACGAATTTCACACCAGGCCCGAAGCAACGAGCGTAGGCCAGCAATTGGTCACCGCGTCTGCCAAGCACGTGCAGGGCCTGATCGTCGCTGCCATCCAGATCCAGGAATACGCAGACCTGCTCGACCACGAAGACCTCGCTGCGCAACTGGGCCATGGCATAAACCATGGCGGCCGGCATGTCTGCCAGACGCATGCAGTCCCACTGCATCACGGCAACAGCCTCGCCCCTGTTGACACTGCCCTGCCCCATCGTCAAATCAGCTTGACCACCTGCTTGCCGAAGTTGCGCCCCTTGAGCAGGCCGAGGAAGGCCTGCGGCGCCGCGGCGAGACCTTCGGCGACCGACTCGCGCGGGCGGAACCTGCCCGAGCCGACCAGTGCACCCAGTTCGGCCAGCGCCTGCGGCCAGACTTCCATGTGTTCACCCACGATGAAACCCCGCACCGTCAGGCGGCTTATCAGGATCAGCTGTGGCGCTGCCATGGGCTGTGGCGCACCGTCGTAGCCCGCGATCATTCCGCACACCGCGATGCGGCCAAATGCGTTCATGCGCGGCAGTACGGCGTCCAGCACCATGCCGCCGACGTTCTCAAAATAACCGTCGATGCCTTTCGGGCAAGCCGCCTTGATGGCCCGGGAAAGCGAGGCGGCATCGGTATGTTGCTTGTAGTCGATGCAGGCGTCAAACCCCAGCTCGCTGGTGGCGTAGTGGCATTTGTCCGGTCCGCCGGCAATACCCACCGTATGGCAGCCGCGTGTTTTTGACAATGCCCCGAACGCGCTGCCGACCGCGCCGGTGGCCGCACTCACAACCATGGTCTCCCCCACTTTGGGTGCACAGATCTTTTCCAGGCCGTACCACGCGGTCACCCCCGGCATGCCGACTGCGCCGAGGTAGTGGCTCAGTGGCACCTGGCTGGTATCGACCTTGCGCAGCACACCGCCCTGCTGGCCATCTACCACGCTGTATTCCTGCCAGCCGCCCATGCCAACCACCTTGTCACCTGCCGCAAAACGTGGCGAGCGTGACTCGACGACTTCGCCCACCGTACCGCCGCCCATGACCTGGCCCAGCGCCTGCGGCATCGCATAACTTTTCCCGTCGTTCATGCGGCCACGCATGTAGGGGTCCAGGCTCAGGTAGTGGTGGCGCACCAGCACCTGGCCTTCGCCCAATGCCGCCGTGTCGCTGCTGACGAGTTTGAAGTTGGACGCGCTGGCTTCGCCCAGCGGACGGTTGTCCAGCAGTATTTGTCGATTGGTTGGCATGGTCGGTCCTGTCAAATGGTGTTGTTGTGGCTGACGGGTGAGTCAATCCAGGCCGGCCGGGCCCACCGGCACCTGCGGTGCAGTCGCCGTGGATGCACGGCGCACGTAGCGGAAGGTACCGGTGGCCTGCGCGCACAGGCGTTGGTTGTCATCAAACACACTGGCCTCGGTGAAGGCCATGGCCTGGGTATGGTGCAGCAGCCGCCCACGCGCTGTCAACGGCCCTTTGGCCGGACGCATGAAGGTGGTTTTCATCTCCACCGTCACCACGCTGGTGCCATGGTCGTTGCTGCGCGCTGCACGTGCCATCGCGACATCGAGCAGTGTCATGCAGGCACCGCCATGTGTGACGCCGAGTGAATTGAGATGTTCGGGCCGGGCTTCGAAACTGATCTCGGACAAACCCGAGTCGTACTTGCGCAGCACAAAGCCGAGGTGAGTGATGAAGGGTACTTCAACGCCCCAGTCCAGGGGCGGGCCGGGCTCAGCCACCGGTGACGATCGACACACCGCCATCCACTGCCAACCATTGGCCGGTGATGTGTTTGCCGGCGTCCGATGCATACAGCAGGGTGATGCCCTTGAGGTCTTCGTCGTCGCCCAGGCGCAGCAAGGGCGCATGGGATGCGAGTGTCTCTTCACCAAAGGTCTTGAGCGTATTGGCAGTCATTTTGCTGGGGAAGAAGCCGGGGCAAATGGCATTCACCGTGATGTTGTGTTTGCCCCACTCCGCCGCCAGCGCCCGGGTGAAATTGACCACCGCGCCCTTGGACGTGTTGTAGGCAATCATCTGCATGTCGGGCGGGTTGCCGCCAAGACCGCAGATGGACGCCAGGTTGATGATGCGCCCACCGCCTTGCGCGATCATGCAACGCTTGGCCACCTGCTGGCACAGGATGAAGTAACCGCGGATATTGAGGTTCATCACCTTGTCCCAGGCAGCCACCGGATAGTCCTCTGCCGGAGC
>JANLVB010000378.1:0-8430 GCA_031363785.1 Betaproteobacteria bacterium | reverse complement strand
GCCGACAGGATGCAGTCCCATGGCAGGTGGGCGCGTTTCGCCATGTTGCTGAGCAAGCCGATATTGCCGTTGGACAGGGTGCAGATGGTATGCCGCGTTTTCAGCCGCGTCAGGCCGGCCACCACGTCAGGCCAGGGGTCGAGGCGATGCCAGGCCCGGTTCAGCTCGCGCTTTTGCCCCTCGCTCAAGTGCGTCACGGTCAAGTCGCGTAGTACATCGTCCAGAATCATGCGGTGCAGATCATCGATCAGGGTCCAGCCCAGTTCCCCCGACATGACGCGGCGCATGGCCGGCTGGTAACCGGCACGCCAGCTCAGGGCGAATTGGTCGGCATCGACATCGGGCAGCACCTGGTGGACCTCGCGCATGACGCTGCCGTGCCAGTCCACCACCGTGCCAAACACATCAAAGGCCAGTACGCTGGGTTTGCTGTCAGTCATCGCTTTGCCTTGTCTTTCTGGTTCTGCGTGTCGATGCGTTCCCGTGCGACTTGCCAGTCCGAATCGCTCAGTTGCGCAACTGGTAGAAGTTGCCACCGGTGGCCAGGGCGTTGGCGCCATCCATCATGATGCTCTGGCCGGTCAACCGGTCACTGGTGCTGTTCTGGCCAATGTGGGTGAACCATTGCCCGATGGTAGCGCCGGGCTTGCCTGGGCCCGTGCGGGTTGTGTGCGAGAGTCCCCATGCCGCATGGGCGAAAAAGAGGCCAGCCTGGGAACGACGGCACCTTGGCGCCGTGCCACTTGCGCTTTGTCCTTGCGCTTTGTCCTGTTCAGCGGCACCGGCTTTGGCTACACTGGCCAGTCCTGCCTCGGCATCCATTCGGGAGAATTCATGAAGCCTGTCGCTGAATTGCTGAAGAAGCGGGATACCAGCACGTTTCGAATTGCCCCCAACCTTTCGGTATTCGATGGCCTGAAGTTGCTTGCCGAATACGGCGTAGGCGCGATCGTGGTGATGGAGGGTGAGCGCCTGGTCGGAGTGTTGTCGGAGCGCGATTACACGCGCAAGGTGGCACTGATGGGCAGAAACTCCCGTGACACCCTGGTGGCCGACATCATGACCCGCGATGTGATCACAGTTGCGCCGAGCACCGGCACGCGCGCCTGCATGGCCCTGATGAGCCAGAAAAAGATACGCCATCTGCCGGTCGTTGACGGCGACCAGGTCCTGGGCATGATCTCGATCCGCGACATCATGGACGACATCATCGCCGATCATGAGCTGACCATTGCCCAATTGCAAAACTACATCTCCAGCTGACACGGGCGCCCTCATGAGCAATCTGAACGATATCCCGCGTCCGCCGTCTGCCGACGCCCTCGACGACGCGCTGCACCATCTCAACGCGCAAAAACATGTCTGGGCACGCACCGGTTTGGCGGCGCGTATCGCCATGTTGCGCCAGATGAAAGAAACAATGATGCCGCAGGCACGCGCCTGGGCACTGACCGCAGCGGAGAAAAAAGGCATCCCGGCCAATTCTCCACTGGTGGGTGAGGAATGGCTGGCCGGCCCCTATGCCTGCCAGTCGGCGCTCAACCTGTACATCGAAACACTCGGTGCCCAGCCCGGCAAAGCCTACGTTCGGACCTTGCCTCAGCGCATCCTGCCTGGCGGGCAACTGGCGGTGAAGGTGTTTCCGCACAACCTGACCGAGAACCTGCTGGCAGGAGGCGTCAGTGCCGAGGTGTGGATGCAGCCCGGTGTGAATGGTACCAATCTGGCGTCGCATACGGCGGGGACTTATGCCGACGCCGACGCCAGCCGCAGCGGCAAGGTGTCACTGGTGCTGGGGGCGGGCAACGTAGCCGCGATTGCGCCGCTGGACGTGTTGTACAAGCTGCTGGTGGAGCACGAGGTGTGCATCGTCAAGCTCAATCCGGTGAACGACTATCTGCTGCCGTTTTTCTCTGCCATGCTGCAGCCGGCGATCAATCTGGGCATCGTGCACCTCTGCAAGGGGGCGGCTGATGTCGGGGTGTATCTGAGCAACCACCCGCTGGTGGAAACCATCCATATCACCGGCTCCGAGGCGGTGCACGATGCCATCGTCTGGGGTACTGGCGATGAGGCGCGACGGCGCAAAGCTGCGCACGCGCCGCTCAACACACGGTCGATCCATTCCGAACTGGGGGCCATTACACCCACCATCGTGGTGCCGGGGCCGTGGAGCGAGGCCGACCTGCAGTTTCAGGCCGAATCGCTGGTGACCCAGAAGCTGCAGAACTGCGGCTTCAATTGCGCTGCCAGCCAGGTGGTATTGCAAAGCGCCGACTGGGCTCTGGCCGCGCGCTTCGAGCAACTGGTGAAACAGGTGATGGCGCAGGCGCCACAACGTGCGCCCTATTACCCGGGCGCCAGCCAGCGCGTGGCCGGTGTCTTGCAGCGTTACCCGCAGGCAGAACGGCTGACCGCCCAGGGGGCGTTGTGTGACCGGGTGTTCCTGCCGCTGGATGCGAAGCCGGCCGACCGCCATTTCCTGGACCATGAAGTGTTTGGTGCCGCCCTGGCACGGGTTGCCTTGCCGGGCGCCGAGCCGCGGCAATTTCTGCATGACGCCATCGCCTACGCGAATACCGAACTGCGTGGCACGCTGAGTGCCAACATCATCATCCACCCCAGAACGCTGAAGGCCCTGGGTGCGGATTTTGACCAGTTCCTGCTCGACCTGAAGTACGGTGCCATTGGCGTCAATGTCTGGGCTGCCTACAGCTTCTTGCTGGGTACGGCGACCTGGGGTGCATTCCCGGGCCACACGCTGGAAGATGTGCAAAGCGGGCGTGGCGTGGTGCACAACGCCTTCATGTTCGACAAGCCGGAGCGTACCGTGGTGCGCGGGCCATTTCGCGCCTTCCCCAAACCGCCCTGGTTCGTCACACACCGCAAGGCGCACCTGCTGGGTCCGAAACTGACCGACATTGAGTACCGTCCAAGCCTGCTCAAACTGCCAGGCATTCTCATGACCGCCATGGGTGGTTGATCGGCGCGCAGCGCGGCTCAGGCAGGCGTGGTGCTGGTGCCGCGCAAACGGGCGCGTTCCAGAGAGCGGGACACCAAAGACGGGTCCATGCCGTACATGTCGCTGAATTCCGCCAGCGCTTGCCCACTGGCGTCGAAGGCGCGCAATAAAGCTTCGTCCTTCGCGTCGCGCCCGCGCACCTGAGCCAGTGCCTGCTCAAGCACCAGGGTGGTGGCCCCGTCACGGCCTCGCACCAGTTGCAAGAACGCCTCAGCCGACAGGCCGGAGCGCTCGTAAACCTGCTCGATACGCGAGCGCAGTTTGGGCTTCAGATCTTCCTGGGTTCGGGCCTGGCGGCGGCGAAACACCTCGAGCAGGGCCTGCAGTACATGTTCTGGCGCCATCTCCTCCACCGCTTGGCCGTGCAGGTCATGGCGCATTTCCCCGGCCGCCACGGCCACCAGATAGCGGGTAGAGCGGGTATGGGTTGCCAATGCGATTTTCAGGCTGTCGCGCTCCAGTGTTTCGCTGTGGGTCTGCATCAGGTCCTGGAAAATGCCGCGCTTGAGCGGGAGAAAACGCGCGCCGAACAATCCGGGGTACCAGGCGGCGAGTTGCTCAAGTACGTCCATGGCGCTGTCACGCCCGGCGCGGCGGGTTGACCTGTCGGCCGTCGTCGGCGTGTCTGGGGTTGCTGCTGCGGTTGCTTCTGCCATCGTTGCGGGGGGTGTTGCCAGCCCGTACCGCCAGGCGTCGAGATCAATGTCCTGGTCAAGTGGAAAGATCGGCCGCGGCACCCGGTGGTAGGGCAACTTGGTGTGTTGCGGGGTGCACAGGGCGCCGCTGTCACAGACGATGACCCGGCTGGCGATGGGCTCGAACGCAGCGCGAAAGTGTTGCATGGACTTGAGCGCCACCACTGCCTTGTATTGCGGCTGGATGCCAAAAGCCGTGAACTGGGCCAGATCAAGGATTTGTGCCGGTTTGGACACCACCAGGATGTCGATGTCCTGCACCCGAAGCACCACCGTCGGGCCCCAGCTGCGCTGCAGGCCACCCGTCATCGGCCCTTCGGCAAAATAGTTTCCATCACTCTTGAGTTCCAGGCTGCCGCTGACTTCCAGCGGTCCGCCACCGAGCCGGGGGTCGGTCTTGCCGCCCAGTTGCAGTTGTACCTGCGCACCGAGCGGCGTGTCTTGCAGTTGCTGCACCGACTGCGGGTCGACGATGGGCCCGAAGCAGGCACGCCGCACACCGGCATCCAGCAATGCGCGCAGCAGGTTGGTGGCGTCGCCGTAGGCACCGCCGCCCGGGTTGTCGGCGTAATCGGCTACAACGATAGGCCCCGTGCCGGCAGGGTGGGCAACACATTCGGCTGCGGCCTCCTCGACGCTCAGAAAGTGGTTGATCAGACCATGGCGTTTTGCCCAGATGTCGTCTGCCAGTTCCTGTGCGAAGCGCGCATGGCGGGTCATGTCGCCTTGCGCCGTCACCAGCACCGTGGGCCCGATCTCGGCGATATCGGCGCGCGCAAAGCCGGCGTTGATGCTGACCGCAAACACATCCGGTTCGCTTTCATAGGCGCGGGCGCGGGTGGCGCGCTCCAGCATCGGGCCGACATCGGTACGGCCCCCATTGGCCTCGTCGAGCATCGGCAGGTGGGCACGCAGCGTCGCCGGTCTGATCTCGCCTTGCATCGTGCGCTGCAAAAGGTCGGCAGCCTGCAGTGCAGTGCGCCGCATGTCCACATGCGGATAGGTGCGGTACGACACGATGATGTTGGCGTGTTCACACATGGCGGCGCTGACGTTGGCGTGCAGATCGAGTGTGATGGCAATCGGCACGCCGGACCCAAGAACGGCACGCAGACGGCAAAGCAATTCGCCTTCGCAGTCGTCGAAATCTTCACTCACCATGGCGCCGTGCAGGCCGAGCAATACGCCGTGCAGCTCGCCGGCATGGCGTTTGGCCGCATCCACAATGGCGCCAGTGATGTGCTCAAAGGTGCCGCGCGTCAGGCGACCGGCCGGTTGTGCCACGGCGCTAAGCACATGCAGCAGCCGCCAGCCGTGCGCGAGACTGGCGTCGTGAAAGCCGGCCAGCTCGGTGTTCGAGTGGCCGCGCGCTGTGATGGCCGACGCGGCGCCGACAAAATAGTCCTGCGCCTCAAATTGCGCCAGTCTGGTGGGCAGGATGCTGAAGGTGTTTGTTTCGTGGGCGAACTCGGCGCTCAATACGCAAAAAGGGGACATCGTGTGACGTTGTGGTTGCAACCTGATTTTAGGCTGCAGCCATCACACGCCCGCGAGCACGCGGTTGGCGATGGACGAGTAAAGGGGAATACCCAGCAGGATGTTGAACGGGAAGGTCAGGCCAAGCGACATGCCGATGAACAGCGAGGGGTTGGCTTCGGGTATGGCGTGCCGTACCACGGCTGGCACGGCGATGTAGGAAGCACTGGCCGCCAGCACCATCAGCAGGGTGCCATCCCCGGCGGACAGACCGAAGGTCCAGGCCAGGCCCAGGGCAAGCGCAGCATGGCACAGCGGCGCCAGCACCGCATAGGCCAGCAGGCCGATCGATTTGCCGCGCAGGGAGCCCACATTGCGTGCCGCCGCCAAGCCCATGTCGAGCAGGAAAAAAGCCAGCATGCCCTTGAACAGATCGACCGCAAAGGGCTGCATCGACGCCTGGCCACCTTCGCCCGTGAATATGCCAACCAGCATGGCACCCAGCAGCAGCATCTGCGCGCCATCGGTCAGTGACTCGTGCAGGATCTTGCCCAGGGGCGCGGCGCCTGTGCCAGCCGCGGCGAGCGGGTTTGCCGGAGTGCTGCGCCGTACCCGGTTGGCCAGCACCACCGCCATGATGATGGCGGGTGACTCCATCAGCGCCATGGCGGCGGCCATGTGGCCACCGAATTCGATCCCGCGCTGGTCCAGGAACTGAACCGCTGTGATGAAGGTCACCGCGCTCACCGATCCGTAGGTTGCGGCCACGGCCGCGGCGTCGAAGCCATTGAGCCAGCGCCGCAACAGCAGGTAGGCGATGGCGGGAACTGCAGCGGCCAGAAACAGGGCACAACCGAGGCTGGTCAGCACCTCGGCGGACAGGCCGGACTCGGCCAGCGCAAAGCCGCCCTTGAGCCCGAGTGCCATCAGCAGATACAGGGAGAGGAAACGCGTGATCGGCGCCGGTATCTCCAGATTCGAACGGCACAAGCCGGCAAACAGCCCGAATACAAAAAAAAGAATCGCCGGGTCGAGCAGGTTGTGCATCAGTCTTTCAGGGGTCGGTGGTCGGCTCCAGGCTCATCAGGGCATGGTGCAGCTGCCAGTGTCGCACAGCCCAGGTTGGCCTGCGTTCCCAAAAAATCAGACAATAGGCGACCTTGGTTTCGCAAAATCCTGCCATGAGCCTGAGCTTCAGTTATCGCCACCTGTACTACTTCTGGGTCGTCGCCAAGGAAGGCGGCATTTCACGCGGTGCGACACGGCTGGGCATGGCCGTACAGACGGTCAGTGCCCAGGTGCGCGAGCTTGAGCGCTCGCTCGGCCATGCGCTTCTCAAGCCAGCCGGGCGCGGACTGGTGCTGACCGAAGCTGGCGTGGCAGCGATGCGCCAGGCCGACCTGATATTCCAGCTCGGTGAGCAGCTTCCTGCGGCAGTGGCCGATGTGGTGAATGCCAAAAGCGTGCGCTTGGCGGTCGGCATCTCCGATGGCCTGCCCAAGCTGGTGGTGTGGAGCCTGATGCAGCCAGTGGTGCGTGAGCCCAATTTGCGCCTGATATGCCAGGTGGATGAGTTCGAAGACCTGTTGGCCGAACTCGCACTGCACCGGCTTGATGTGGTGCTGGCCGACCGGCCGGCACCAGCCAACCCCAACCTGAAGCTGTACAGCCATGCCTTGGGCGCGTCGGACGTAACCTGGTACGCGCCGCCAGCCCTGGTGGCCGCGGCACGGCGCGATTTCCCGGCCTCACTGGCCCGGGTGCCGGTGCTCCTGCCAACCCATGATGTGGCGGTGCGGGCGCGTCTGGACCTGTGGTTTGAACGCCATGCGGTCCGCCCGCAGGTGGTGGGCGAGTTCGAGGACAGCGCCATGCTCAAGACCTTTGGAGCCAACGGCATGGGTGTATTCCCGGCGGCGGAACTGATCCACGACGAGTTGACAGCCCATTACCAGGTGGAAAAGATCGGAGCTTGTGATGGTGTCGAAGAGCGCTTTTTTGCCATTGGCACACAACGCAAGATCATCCATCCATTGGTGCAGCGGCTGTTGCCCCAATGAGCCCGGCCAAAACGCCGCCGGATGGACCCGACCAGCCCGCATTGTCGGCTGCGCCGCACCGCCTGTGCGTAGCGCCGATGATGGACTGGACGGATCGGCACTGTCGTTATTTCCACCGTTTGTTATGTTCATCCAGCCGCCTGTATACCGAGATGGTCACCACTGGCGCCTTGTTACATGGCGACATACCGCGGCATTTGCGATTCAGTGGCGAGGAGCATCCGGTGGCGCTGCAGCTCGGCGGCAGTGAGCCGGCCGAACTGGCGCAATGCGCACGGCTTGGGGAGCAATGGGGTTATGACGAGATCAACCTGAATTGCGGCTGCCCCTCCGAGCGCGTGCAGCGTGGCGCTTTTGGTGCCTGTCTGATGGCCGAACCCAATCTGGTGGCGGACTGTGTCCGGGCCATGCTCGATGCCGTATCGATACCGGTGACGGTCAAACACCGCATCGGCATCGACCGCGGTGAGAGTTACGAATTCGTGCGCGATTTTGTCGGCACACTCAGCCTGGCGGGCTGCCGGGTATTTATCGTCCATGCCCGCAATGCCTGGCTCAAGGGCCTGTCGCCGAAGCAGAACCGCGAGTTGCCGCCGCTGCGTTACGACTTCGTGCAGCGACTGAAGGCCGACTTTCCGCATTTGACGCTGGTGCTGAACGGCGGCCTTACCAACAGTGCGCAGTTGCACACCCAGTTGGCTGTGGTGGACGGAGTCATGCTCGGGCGCGAGGCCTACCACAACCCGTGGTGGATGGCAGGCTGGGACGCGGAATTCATGGGGCGTGGGCCCCAGCCCCTGGACCGGGAGCGGGTTGAAGTGTTGATGTGTGACTATATGGCGCGTGAGCAACGCGATTCCGGCACACCCTGGAAGTCGGTGGCGCGCCACATGCTGGGCTTGCGCCATGGCCTGCCCGGTGCCCGGCACTGGCGTCAGGTCTGGAGTGACCACCGATTGGCCGGGCAAGCGCCCCATGCGGTGATGGAGCTTGCGCACAGCCTGGCACAAAGCTCGGCGAGCGCCGGCGCCTTGCATGTCTGAGGTCACGCAGAGGCATCTGCGCATCGCGCAGGCGCTGGTGTGGATGGTTCCTGCCCTGTGGGCGGTGAATTTCATCGTCGCACGTATGGCCCCGGGCGTAATCGGCCCGCACCTGCTGGCGCTGGGGCGCTGGG
>JANLVB010000375.1:0-8326 GCA_031363785.1 Betaproteobacteria bacterium | reverse complement strand
GGCAATCTGAGTGCGTTCGATACTACCGGGGCATTTCGTGGTGGCACAAATGGCGTCAACTGGGGATTGGTTAACACCGGCGACTTCCAGAACATGCAGGCCAACGACTACTGGTCCGGTCTGGAGTACGCGCCGAATTCGAGCCACGCGTGGTCCTTCCATACCTACGTCGGCTTCCAGAACTTCGTCGATCAGAGCGGTGCGTTGTATGCGCTGGCTGTGCGCCCTGGCGATGTGGTCGCCGCGGTGCCGGAGCCTGAGTCGCTGGCACTGGTGCTGGTGGGGTTGGTGGCGGCGGGCGTGGCAAGACGGCGGCGGCCACTTTGAGGCTTCGGCGCTTCGGCCTGCCAATTGGCAAGCTGCGCCACATGGGCTGCCGTCACGCGCCGCCCGTCGCAGTTGCACAGCACCGACTCCAGCACGATACGCAGCGAGACCGGCAGCCGGCTGACGTTGGGGTATTTTTTTGCCAGCGCCGGCAGTGAATACAAAACGGCGCTTTCACCGCTGCGGCTGTGGAAGCTCTGGCGCGTGGATTCGAATTTTTGCTGCATGGTGGTGGCCTGGTTGACGGCGATGGACACATTCTGTCAGCAAGGGTAATCGCCCTGATGTCAACGCTTGATTTCCGTCACAGTGCCGGCCAAAAACTCAATCGGGCACTGAAAGGAAATAGCCGAGGCGGATGGGGTGCGCTGTCAATGGTTCGTCAACTACCAGTTGCGGGGCGTTGCGCGACATGATCTGGCAGTTGACGCTTTGCGGCCCAAGTAGTTCTGAGTCAGAAAAACTCTGGTCAGCATGACGCGATTGTTATGATTTCGATTGCCTCTTCCAAAAAGTTGAAGTTTCGCGCGGCGCGATCAACAACAATTTGCCACCATTGGCAAAAATCCCGGATACCCAGAAAGGACAGATATGACAACCCTGGAAGTCACACTGGATTTGCCGGATCGCATGGCGCGCGATGCGCAGGCTGCCGGGCTGCTTACGCCCAAAGCGCTGCGCGAAATGCTCAGAGACGCTATGCGACGGCATGCTGCCCAAGCGTTGCTTGCAGGAGCAGCTCGGGCTAGCAAGGCGGGTAGCAAACCGATGTCGATGCGGGAGCTTCAGGCGGAGGTCAATTCAACCCGAATAAAAACGGAGTGACAACAGGAGTACCTGAGCGCGATGCAAAAACCACGCTGGGTGATCGATACAAATGTGCTGGTGTCAGCATTTCTGTGGCGCGGCACCCCGGGGCAACTGGTCGAACTGGCAGGCGAAAATGAGATTGCTTTATTCACCAGCACGGCCTTGCTGAGGGAGTTGGCTGCCACTCTGGGCAAGAGCAGGTTGGCCAAGGCCGTACTTGCCACCGGACTGGACGCCAACCAAATGTTGCATAACTATCGACGACTCGCCACCCTGGTGGCGGCACGCCAGTTATCGCGCCCTGTGTCACGCGATGTGGATGACGACGCTGTGCTGGCATGCGCGATCACCGCGCGCGCCGATCTTGTTGTCACAGGCGACAACGATTTGCTCGTTCTCAAGGAGTTCAACGGTGTTCCGATTGTCACGCCGCGAGTCGCCATTGAGCGCATTGCAAATCGTGCCAGTACGATTGCCAAACGCTGAGCACATCGCGCTCCTTTGATCCGTCAAATTACTCCACCCGCACAATCCCGGTCGGCTTGAACCCCAGGTCGGCCGCCTTGCCCTTGCGGCCGCGCACGCCGCGGGCGTTGTTCAGGCTGCGAATCTCCAGCGTCTCGTCGCGCGGCTTGCCACCCCGCCCGATGCCATCAATGCGCACACTGCGGGTGTAGGCGGCAGCACCGGCCAAGTCGTCCTTCGCCTCGAGGTCGATCAGCAGCAGGCCGCGCCCGCCGTTGGCCATGGTCTTGAGTTCGTCGATGGCAAATGTCAGTATGCGCCCGCCGGTCGAGGCGCAGGCGACATGGGTTGCAGGTGGCAGCGCCGATACGCCAGCGCCAGCGGCCACCAGCGAGGGGCGGTTCAGGGTTTCGCTGTCATTACAGGCCACGAAGGCCTTGCCGGCTTTCAGTCGCGAGACCATGTTGTCCACACTGGCAATGAAGCCATAACCGCCCGAACTGCTCAGCAACAGGCTGGCCGCAGCCGGCCCGGCGAAGTAATACAGCAGGCTGGTGCCAGGCTCGAGCTCCAGCAGCGTGGTGACCGGTTGCCCGTCACCGCGCGCGCCCGGCAACTGGGCCACCGGCACTGAATAGACCCGGCCCCGGTTGCCAAACACCAGCAGGCTATCGACCGAGCGGCATTCGAAGGTGCCATGCAACCCGTCACCCGACTTGAAGGCAAAACCCGCCGCGTCGTGCCCGTGGCCGGTACGCACGCGCACCCAGCCCTTGTCACTCACCACCACGGTGACCGGTTCGTCCACCACGCGCACCTCGACCACGGCGCGTTTCTCGCTCTGGATCAGGGTGCGGCGCTGGTCGCCATAGGTCTTGGCGTCGGCCTCGATTTCGCGCACCATCAGTCGGCGCAGTGCCGACGGGCTGCCCAGGATTTCCTGCAGCTTCTTTTGCTCGTCACCCAGGTTTTTCAGCTCCTGCTCGATCTTGATCGCCTCCAGCCTGGCCAGCTGGCGCAGCCGGATATCAAGAATGTCCTCGGCCTGCCGCTCGGTCAGCGCAAAGCGCGCGATCAGGGCCTGCTTGGGCTCCTCGGCCTGGCGAATGATGGCGATCACCTCGTCGATGTTGAGCAGCACCAGCTGGCGACCTTGCAGGATATGGATGCGGTCTTCCACCTTTTGCAGGCGGTGCCGGGACCGGCGCTCGATCGTGGTCTGGCGAAAACTGATCCATTCACCCAGCATCTGGCGCAGTGACTTCTGCGTCGGCCGGCCGTCCAGCCCGATCATGGTCAGGTTGATCGGCGACGAGGTCTCCAGGCTGGTGTGTGCCAGCAAGGCGGTGATCAATTCCGTCTGCTCAATGCGGCTGGTCTTGGGCTCGAATACCAGCCGCACGGCGGCGTCCTTGGAGGATTCGTCGCGCACCGCATCGAGCACCGCCAGCACACTCGCCTTGAGTTGCGTCTGCTCCTGCGACAAAGCCTTCTTGCCGGCACGCACCTTGGGGTTGGTGATCTCCTCGATCTCCTCCAGCACCCGCTGGGTACTGACACCGGGCGGCAACTCGGTGACCACCAGTTGCCACTGGCCGCGCGCCAGCTCCTCGATCTTCCAGCGTGCGCGCACCTTGAGCGAGCCGCGGCCGCTACGGTAGGCTTCTGCGATATCGGCTGGCGGGCTGATGATCTGGCCGCCACCCGGATAGTCCGGCCCCGGCACCAGGGCCTGCAGTTCCTCGTCGCCCAGGGCCGGGGTGCGCAGCAAGGCCACACAGGCCAGGGCAATTTCGCGCAGGTTGTGGCTCGGCACCTCGGTTGCCATGCCGACCGCGATGCCGCTGGCGCCGTTGAGCAACACAAAGGGCAGCCGCGCCGGTAACTGGGCCGGCTCTTCGGTGGAGCCGTCGTAGTTGGGATTGAAAGCCACCGTGCCTTCGTCGATCTCGTCGAGCAGCAGGGTCGTGATGCGCGCCAGCCGTGCCTCGGTATAACGCATTGCCGCCGCCCCATCACCGTCCCGGCTGCCGAAGTTGCCCTGGCCGTCGATCAGCGGATAACGCTGCGAGAAGTCCTGCGCCATGCGCACCAGTGCCTCATAAGCGGCCTGGTCACCATGCGGATGGAAACGGCCGAGGACATCGCCCACCACCCGCGCCGACTTGACGGGACGGGCACCAGTGTTGTTGTTGGGCCCGCCAAAACCCAGGCCCATGCGCGCCATTGAATAGAGAATGCGCCGCTGCACCGGCTTCTGGCCGTCACACACGTCGGGCAGGGCACGGCCCTTTACCACGCTCAGCGCATATTCGAGGTAGGCGCGTTGTGCGTAGGTGGCAAGGTTGAGGGCGTCGTCGCCGTTGCCCGGGTCGCCAGGAGAAAAATCCAGGGTCGGTTGGTCACTCGGTGGCATCAATTGTCGGTGTCAGTCTTGGGATTGGTCGCAGGCGCAATGGCGGGTGGCAGGTTGCCGCGATTCAGCGCGCCGCCGCTGATGGTGGGGCGCACCCTGGAGAGCGGGTGTGTGGGCCGGGTTTCAACCACCGGTACCGGAGGTTTGAGCACCGCATAGAGTTGCAGCACGGTTTTGACGTAGGCCTGGGTTTCCTTGTAGTTTGGTATCTGGTTGCCGGCACGCTGCACCGCGCCTTCGCCGGCGTTGTAGGCGGCGATGGCGAGCTCCAATTGACCCGGAAACATGTTGATCAGATCCCGCAGGTAACGGCTACCGGTCTTGATGTTGAGTTTCGGGTCAGTGAGCTTCTTCTCGATCGCCATCTTGCGGTCACCGTCCACGCCATAACGCCGCGCCGTGGCCGGCATGATCTGCATCAGGCCGATGGCGCCCTTGGGCGACACCGCCGTGGTGTTGAAACCCGACTCGGCGGCTATCAGCGCCTGCAGCAGCTCGAAGTCGATGTTGTGGTCGGTGGACGCGTCGCGCATGTGCTCGCGCACCAGCTTGAAAGTCGGCGAGATCTCGAAAAAGGCCATCAGCTTGCTCGGCGCAATCGGTTCGAATCGCGGGCTTGCGGGCGCCGCCGGTTCGGCCGCGGGTGGCGGATCACGTGAGGTGTCGAAGGTTTCCGCGCTCTTGAAAAACAGCTCGTACCGTTCGTTCACCCGCTCGGAGGCGAAATGGGCCACGCCTTTTTCGTCGACATAACCCCAGACGTCGGCCAGCACCGGCACACTGATGGCCACCGACAGCATGGCCACCAGCACGGCACGCGCGTGGCGGCGCAACAGGCGCAACAGAAGCGGGTGCAGCCAGGCCATCAGACGTCCACCTCGACCGAGTCGCCATGCAACTCCATCAACTCGCGCCGCGCCGCCGCTTCGCCCTTGCCCATCAATCGGGTGATCAGGTTTTCGGTCTGGGCAAAATCCACTGCGCCCAGGTGCACTGGCAGCAAACGCCGTGTATCCGGGTTCAGGGTGGTGTCCCACAACTGCTCGGCATTCATCTCGCCCAGGCCCTTGAAGCGGCTGATGCTCCAGGCACCCTCGCGCACGCCTTCCTTGCGCAGCTTGTCGAGGATGGCATGTAATTCGCCGTCGTCCAGCGCATAAGCCTTGGAGGCCGGTTTCTTGCCCCGCGCCGGCGCATCAACCCGAAACAGCGGCGGACGGGCGACGTAGACATGACCGGTTTCTATCAGCTTGGGGAAGTGGCGGAAAAACAGCGTCAACAGCAGCACCTGGATATGTGAACCATCGACATCGGCATCACTCAGGATACAGACCTTGCCATAACGCAGCCCGGACAGGTCAGGTGTGTCGTTGGGGCCATGCGGGTCGACCCCGATAGCCACCGCGATGTCGTGGATTTCGGTGTTGGCAAACAGCCGGTCGCGCTCGACCTCCCAGGTGTTGAGCACCTTGCCTCGCAGCGGCAGGATGGCCTGTGACTCTTTGTCGCGCCCCATTTTGGCGCTGCCACCAGCCGAATCACCCTCGACCAGAAACACCTCGTTGTGCGCAATGTCGCGGCTTTCACAGTCGGTGAGTTTGCCTGGCAACACCGCAACGCCGGAGCCCTTGCGCTTTTCGACCTTCTGGCCGGCCTTTTGCCGCGTCTGTGCAGCGCGGATGGCGAGCTCCGCCAGCTTCTTGCCGTAGTCCACATGCTGGTTCAGCCACAACTCGAGCGCCGGGCGCACGAACCCCGACACCAGGCGCACTGCGTCACGTGAATTCAGGCGTTCCTTGATCTGGCCCTGGAACTGCGGGTCCAGCACCTTGGCGCTGAGCACATAACTGGCGCGCGCAAACACGTCTTCGGGCAACAGCTTGACGCCCTTGGGCAACAAGGAATGCAGTTCGACAAAACTCTTGACGGCGGTAAACAGCCCGTCACGCAGGCCGCTCTCGTGTGTGCCACCGGCACTGGTGGGTATCAGGTTGACATAACTCTCGCGTGCCGTGGTGCCGTCTTCAGTGAAGGCGACGCACCATGACGCGCCCTCGCCTTCGGCCAAGCTGTCGTGCCCGGCGTCGGCAAAACCCTGCTCCTCGAACAGCGGGATCACCGGGTCGGCGTTGAGCGTTTGGGTCAGGTAGTCGCGCAGACCACCCTTGTAAAGCCAGGTCTGGGTGTCTCGCGTCTTCTCATGGAGCAACGACACCGTGACGCCCGGCATCAGCACCGCCTTGCTGCGCAACAGGTGCACCATGTCGGCCATCGGCAAAATGCCGGTCTCAAAATATTTGGCATCCGGCCAGACCCGCACTGCCGTACCGGACCGGCGCTCACCGTCGCCGGCCGCGCGCAACAGCAGCGGCTCGACCACGTCGCCGGCCTCGAACACGATACGCGCCACCATGCCCTCGCGGTACGACACGGCTTCCAGCCGCTTTGCCAGCGCGTTCGTGACGCTCACCCCCACACCATGCAAACCGCCGGAAAAGCTGTAGGCGCCGCCGCGGCCCTTGTCAAACTTGCCGCCCGCGTGCAAGCGGGTGAACACCAGTTCGATCACCGGTGCGTTCTCCTGCGGGTGCAGGCCAAACGGGATGCCACGGCCATCATCCTCGACCGTCACCGAGCCGTCGGTATGCAGCACCACCTTGATCTTCTTGCCGTGGCCAGCCAGTGCCTCGTCCGCCGCGTTGTCCAGCACTTCCTGGATCACGTGCAGCGGGTTGTCGGTGCGGGTATACATGCCCGGGCGCTGTTTGACCGGCTCCAGGCCTTTCAGCACGCGGATCGAGGCTTCCGAATATTCGGCGGGAGGTTTTGCGGGCATGGGAGCTATTGTAGACCGGTACGTCAAAACATCTGTGTTTTCATACAGCATCGAACGCGCAGACAATAGCAGTCATGCGCCAGACCTCACGTACGCTGAGTCTCACACAGGTGTTGCTGTGTGGAGCCGCCATTGTCACGCTGTCCATGGGTATACGGCACGGCTTCGGCTTGTGGCTGCAGCCCGTCACGCAGGCCCGCGACTGGAGCCGGGAAGCGTTTTCCTTTGCCATCGCGATCCAGAATATCTCCTGGGGGGTGTCAGGCATCTTCGCCGGCATGGTGGCGGACAAGTTTGGCGCGTTCCGGGTCATCATCGTCGGCGCCTTGCTGTATGCGCTGGGCTTGTTCGGCATGGCGCATGCAAACACGCCGATGTTGTTTGGAGCCAGTGCCGGCGTGTTGATCGGCATGGCGCAGGCGGGCACTACCTTCGCCGTCGTGTACGGCGTGATCGGCCGCAACATCGCACCGGAGCGGCGCAGTTGGGCGATGGGCATGACCGCTGCGGCCGGGTCGTTTGGCCAGTTTCTGATGGTGCCAGTCGAGGGCTTTCTGATCGCGCAGTTGGGCTGGCAGCTGGCATTGGTCATTCTGGGATGCGCCACACTGCTGATAGTGCCGATCGCGTGGGGCCTGCGCGAGCCCGGCTTCGCTGGCGGTGCGGCGGTGCAGCGCGAGCAGACCATCGCACAGGCGTTGCGCGAGGCGCTCAAGTACCCGAGTTTCCAGTTGCTGATGGCGGGCTACTTTGTATGTGGATTCCAGCTCGCGTTTATTGGTGTGCACATGCCCAGTTACCTCAAAGACCAGGGCTTGGCGCCCCATGTGGCAAGTTATGCGCTGGCCCTGATCGGGCTGTTCAACGTGGTGGGCACCTACGCCGCCGGCGTGGCGGCGCAAAAGCTCAGGAAGAAGAACGTGTTGTCCTTCATCTACCTTGCCCGTGCGCTGGCCATTGCCGCCTTCTTGCTGGCGCCTCTGACGCCATGGAGCGTCTACCTGTTTGCCAGTGTCATGGGCTTGTTGTGGTTATCCACCGTGCCGGTCACCAGCGCAGCGGTGGCCCAGATATTCGGCGTCGCGCACCTGTCCATGCTGGGCGGCTTCGTCTTCCTGGCGCACCAGGTCGGCTCGTTTCTGGGTGTCTGGCTGGGAGGTCTGCTGTATGACCGCACTGGCAACTACAACATCATCTGGCTGATTGCCATTGCGCTCGGCGTATTTGCCGCGCTGGTCAACCTGCCAGTGAACGAGTCGGCAATCCGGCGCGGCAGCGCCGCACCGGCACACGCATGAAAACAACGGCATTGCCGCGCTGGCTGGCTTTTGCTGTGGCGGCGGCGGCGTTGGCGGCAGTGTTTGCCATGTACCTGCAGCCCGACTTCATGGTGCTGCTGGCACAGCAGGTCTGGGCCTGCTTTTGATGCAGGGCAGCCACGAGTTGGGTGAAGCGTCGGACTGGGTGCGGCG
>JANLVB010000317.1:0-1912 GCA_031363785.1 Betaproteobacteria bacterium | reverse complement strand
GCGAGGGTGTAGAACTGGCCGACGGTGTCGTACATCTCGCCGGTGGCGACGCGGATCGGACATTGCAGCGCCACTGCATTGGCGGGTTGCTCGCGTTCGCGCGTGGTGGGCTCTTCCCACCAGTACAGGTCCAACGGCGCGAGGTGCCGCGCCACCCGCAGCGACTCGGCCTCGGTAAATCGCGCGTGGACGTCGATCAGAATGCGCAGACCGGGGCCGAAGCGCCCACGCAAGGCGCTCAGGATGTCATACGCCAGACGCAGGCCATCGTTGTCGATGAACCCCTGTGCCGTGCCGAACGGGTCGAGCTTGAGTGCCGTAAACCCCATTGCCACCACCGTCTCGGCGGCGGCCACGAAATGCTCTGGCGTACGCTCGGTGCGGTACCAGCCGTTGGCGTAACCGAGCACCGAATCGCGTACTTTGCCGCCAAGCAATTGGTACACCGGCACGCCAAGCGACTTGCCCAGGATGTCCCAACACGCGACCTCGATGGCAGCCACTGCCGTGCGGTGGATATGCCCGCCATCCAGCGAGACACTGTCCATCAAGCACTTGGACAAACGATTCACCTGCCTCGGGTCCTGGCCGATTGCAAGGTGCCGAAGTTCATGCACGGCTGCCTCGGTGGTACGGATAAATCCGTTCAGGGTGCCTTCGCCGATGCCGTGCAGGCCATCGTCGGTGTGCACCGTGACGATGAGCCAGTTCTTCCATCCGGCACCGATCGTTATGGTCTCAATGGCCGTGATTTTCACTGTCTGTCTTCGGTGATTGTTGTCGTTTCAGTATACTATTATAAGACTTCGACCTTTGGCCAGAGCACTGGAAATAAGGGGTCATCCATCACGGCGCCGTCCGCAAGCCGCGCTGCAAGTGCTGGAAATGGCGGTGAAGTGCGCCAGGCCCGCACCACATGGCGCATGTCGTCACCCAGATAACGAGCTGAAAACACCCGCCGTCGCGTGCCCGGCCCGACGCCGCTGCTGGCATGCAGCGTCAGCATCTGGAAAGCGACCGCATCGCCAGGCTCCAGTGCCCAGGCGAGTTGCCTGTAACGCAGCGGATCGGCCTCGATATCGGGCAACTCGGCCAGCGCGCCATCCGGGAACAACTTTGCCTGCTGGTCACTGAAAGTACGCGGCATGTACCAGGTGCCGGCATGAGAACCAGCCACAAACCGCAGTGTGCTGGCAAGAGGCACCGGATCCACCGGTATCCAGAAACTGACGTTCTGGCGCCCGGCCACGTTGTAGTAGGGCTGGTCCTGGTGCCTTGGGGTCACCTGGCGTGTGCCTGTCTCCTTGACCAGCAGATGGTCGTGGTACAGCCGCACGGTCTGGCTTTGCATCAGCTGCGCAGCCACATGCGGCAAGGCAGAGCCGGTCATGATCTCGCGGTACGCCGGGTTGTCCTGCCAGGTGCAAAAGTCTTCCACAAAGCGGCCCGGGTCATCCGGCTGGCTGGCCACCAGGCACAGCGGGCCAGGATGGGCCAGGTTGTATTCGATGCCATCAGCCAGCAGTTGCACCTCGGATGGTGTCAACACACCACGCAGTACCGTGGCCCCATCGCGCACGAAGGCGTCGCGGACCGAGGTCGGCAGCCCGGCACGGTTGGCAATCAGTTCTTCGTCAGTCATCGTGAAGCTAGCCCGCAAAACGCAGGGTCGAAAACGCACGCCCCGCCTGAATGGCTTTGCGCTCGACGTCCGCCGCTGAAGTGATCCAGGCTTTTTGCTCCAGGAACAGGAGGAATGCCCTGGTGCTGACTTTGCGACAGTTGTCGGGCATGACAAACCTTGCGCGGGCTATTTTGTGGTCCTCAAACAGGAAGACGCCCGACTTTGGCGGCTTGTCCAACGCAAAGCCGCTCATCACCTCCTGAATTGCAATCTCACCAAGGTTCGACT
>JANLVB010000309.1:0-2424 GCA_031363785.1 Betaproteobacteria bacterium | reverse complement strand
TGTCGAACGCACCGGGCTGCCCGTGACCGCGATCGAAAAGGCGCTGGAGCAGGCGATTGGCAAAGGCTTGCTGGAGCGTGATCTGGCCCGGGTCTGGCCGACCACGCGCGGGTTCGACTTTCTGAATGACTTGCAGGGTCTGTTCTTGCCAGCGGCACGGTAACGGTTACCCATGAACAGTCGTACCATGGGGCTCGACCGACACAATTTCGGGGGAGACAATAAGTGGCAGATGTGACGTGGACCGGCGGTGTGGAACATTGGACCCACAAGGGCGACATCAAGCTGTTCCTGTGGGAGAAGAAGGCCTCGCCCCATGTGCCCCATGCCGGCACGATTTTCTTCGTGCACGGCTCCTCCATGGCGTCACAGCCAACCTTTGACCTGACCGTCATGGGGCGGCCCTGGTCATCGGCCATGGACTGGTTTTCTGCCCGGGGATTCGACACCTGGACCATGGACAACGAGGGGTATGGCCGCTCGGACAAGCAGCGCGACATCAATTTCGATATCAGCAACGGCGCGGACGACTTGGCCGCTGGCAGCGAATACGTGCTGCGCCGCAGCGGCACCAAGTCGCTGCTGATGTATGGCATCTCGTCGGGTGCGCTGAAGGCGGCGCTATTTGCCGAGCGCCACCCGGATCGCGTGGCAAGGATTGCGCTGGACGCCTTCGTGTGGACCGGCGACGGCAGCCATACGCTGGAACAACGGCGCAAGAAGTTGCCTGAATTCCTGGCCCGCAACCGCCGGCCGATAGACCGCGCATTTGTGCACAGCATCTTCCAGCGCGACCACCCAGGCACCGCCGATCACGCCACGGTGGAGGCGTTTGCCGATGGCATCCTTACACTGGACGACTCGATGCCCACTGGCACCTATGTGGACATGTGCTCCAGGCTGCCGCTGCTGGACCCGCAAAAACTGCTGGCGCCCACCATCATCCTGCGCGGCGAATATGACGGCATCGCCGGATTCGATGACCTGATCAACTACTACCGCCTGTTGCCAAACATGAACAAGCAATTCAGCGTTATGGCGGGCATCTCGCACGCCAGCTTTCAGCAAAAGAATTACATGATGGTGTACCAGATATTGCACAGCTTCTACACCATGCCCGATCCTGTGTACACCGGAGCAAGTGCATGAAAACCACTATTCGCAAATGCCTCGCGGCGATTTTTCTTCTGGCTGCCTCTGCGGTTGTGTTGGCCCAGGCCTATCCCAACAAACCGGTGCGCCTGATCGTGCCATTCGCCCCCGGCGGTTTCACCGACGTGGTGGCGCGTATCTTGGGGCAACGGCTGTCGGTGGTGATGGGGCAGCAGTTTGTGATCGAGAACAAGGCCGGCGCCGGATCCACCATTGGCACTGACTTCGTGGCCAAATCCGCACCCGACGGTTACACACTTGTGATGGTGTCGTCTACCCATGTCATCAGCCCGTGGATCTACAAAGCCATGCCGTATGACCCGATCAAAGCCTTCGTGCCGGTGTCCAAGCTGGTCGATTCAGCCTATGTGTTGCTGGTCAACCCCAAGTTGCCGGCGCGCAACGTGCAGGAGTTCATTGCGCTGGCCAAGGCAGCTCCCGACACCATTCACTATGCGTCCAGTGGCAACGGCAGCGCGCAGCACCTGATGGGTGGCATGTTCGCCGCAATGACCGGCACCCGGCTGATTCATGTGCCCTACCGTGGCAGCAGTGGCGCTGCATCCGATCTTGTGGCAGGTGTAGTGGAAAGCAGCTTTGCTGGCGTACCGAATGCGCTGGCCCAGGTGCCAGCCGGTCGCTTGCGGGCCTTGGCCGTGACCACGGCCAAACGTATTCCCCAACTGCCCGATGTACCCACACTGCAGGAGGCTGGCGTGCCCGGCTACCAAGCCTCGGTCTGGCTGGCGCTGCTGGCACCGGCTGGCACGCCGCGCGACATCGTGCTGCGCCTGAACGCCGAGATCGCCAGCATCATGGCCACTGCGGAAACCCGCAAGGCCATGTTCGATGCTGGAGTGGATGTGTCACTCTCCACCCCCGAAGCGCTGGGGGATTACATGCTGCTGGAAATGGAGCGATGGGGCAAGGTGGTGAAGGACGCTGGCGTCAAGCTGGAGTAGTGGACACGCCGACAGGTTGGAATCCGGGGCGACAGTTTGAGCCCCATGTCCATTCGGCCGCCCAGTAGTGTGTCCATGCATTCCATTGGAAGTCGCAGGCCTGTGGACCGGCAGCGGCTTACACTTGGGCAGCTGTGGGGAAATTCTTCAGCACCTCGTCCACGCTCCGGCCTGCAACACGCAACGACTTCGGCGCGGGCTTGTTCAAGCCGTCGCTTGATGGTGGTTTGCTGGAGTTGCGGCTGCTCAGCTTGAGTCGGGATTGCAACTCTGCTTCCTGCGATTGCAATGCAGCGATCTGTTTCCCTTG
>JANLVB010000282.1:0-1813 GCA_031363785.1 Betaproteobacteria bacterium | reverse complement strand
GCATTCCACCAAGGCCATCCTGGACGGCATCAAGCACCGCAAGGCCAAGGGCACCAACCTCGACCTGTTCGGCGACGGTGGCCTGGACGTGACCGACAAGCTCGACGCCTACGAACACAAGGGCCCGTGGCAGAACCGCATGGTGCTGGGCGACAGCCTGCAGATCATGAATTCGATGCTGCAATTCGAGGGCCTGGGCGGGCAGGTGCAAATGGTCTACATGGACCCGCCCTATGGCGTGAAATTCGGGTCGAACTTCCAGCCGTTTGTGCGCAAGCGCGACGTGAAACACGGCGGCGATGAGGACATGACGCGTGAGCCCGAAATGGTGAAGGCTTACCGCGATACGTGGGAATTGGGGCTGCATTCGTATCTGACTTACCTGCGCGACCGGCTTCTGGTGGCGAGAGAATTGCTGCATGAGAGTGGCAGTGTGTTTGTGCAGATTTCGGACGCGAACGTCCATCACGTCCGCCACTTGCTCGATGAAGTCTTCGGGACAGCCAATCACGTCGCGCAAATAGCGTTCACCACTACAACAAGCGAAAAAACAAATACGATTGCGGGCATCTGTGACTACGTACTTTGGTATGCAAAGGACGCGGAGCAGGCCCGATTTCGCGCCCTCTACACTGCCAAGGAAGTAGGAGGTGCTGGCGGAAGCAAGTACCGCTCGCTGCTATTAACCGATGGAACTTCGACGACGGTTTCAGCACTGCGGCAGGACGGCATGGATATTCCTGATGGCAGCCGCTATTTCCGCTTCGACACCATCACGTCACAACGACCAGGCGGCCGATATGTCGTTCAGTTTGACGGAAAGCCCTACAACCCCGCTCCCGGCTACTGGAAGCCTAGTGAACAAGGTTTTGCTCGACTGATTGCCGCAAACCGCATTGCTAGAGAGGGTGCGAAGCGTTTGGCATATGTGCGCTTCTTCGACGACTTCCCTTTCTATCGACTCGCCAATGTCTGGGACGATTTGTCTGGAATTCAGAGTCGCACGGACTCAAAGGTTTACGCGGTACAGACACCAACAAACGTCATCGAACGCTGCATGCTCATGTGCACCGACCCCGGCGACCTGGTGCTGGACCCCACCTGCGGCAGCGGCACCACCGCCTACGTCGCCGAACAATGGGGCCGCCGCTGGATCACCTGCGACACGTCGCGCGTGCCGCTGGCCCTGGCTCGCCAGCGCCTGCTGACCGCCACCTTCCCTTACTACGAACTCAAAGACCCGCAGTTCGGCCCGCAGGGTGGCTTCGTCTACAAGCGCCGGCAGAACCGCAAGGGTGAAGAAGTGGGCGGGCTGGTGCCGCACATCACGCTGAAGTCCATCGCCAACGACGAATCGCCGGCCACCGAGGTGCTGGTGGATCGGCCCGAGGTGAACACCGGTGTGGTGCGCGTGGCCGGGCCCTTCATGGTGGAAGCCACCATCGCACCGCCGCAAGTGCTGGACGCTGCCGCAGCCAGCCCGGCAACCCCCACGCCGCCGGCCGCGCGGTCGCTGGACGAGGCCATTGGCGACGCCGACGCCGCCAATGGCGGGCTGCCGCTGCAAGTGGCCGAACCCACCGCCGGCTATGGCGACCCGGCCACGCACATCGAACGCATGACGCAGGTGCTGCGCCAGAGCAAGACGCTGCGCCTGCCGGGCAACCGCGAGTTGGTGCTTGGCGGCATCCGCCGCAGTGCCGACAGCGACCTGCTGCATGCCGAGGGCGTGGACGCCGAAGGTGCGCGCATCGCCATCACCTTCGGCCCCGAAGACGGCGCCATTTCGTCTGACGTGGTGTTCGAGGCCGCG
>JANLVB010000277.1:0-7111 GCA_031363785.1 Betaproteobacteria bacterium | reverse complement strand
TCCTTGATCTTGGTCTGCACCGTGGCCGTCACGCAGACCTCAAACACACCGTCTGCCGCTGCGTTGGCTTCCACACCAAGCTGGATGTCAACTGTGGGTTGCTCTTTTTCCAGCAGGATGGCGGGTGAATTCGGCTGCTCCAGGGACGACTCCTTGAGATAAACGCGCTGGATCTGGAACACGGGGTTGTTGTCGTCGGCCATGGAACACTTTCAGGTTGGAATTGCGGCACCAGGTGCCTGGAGGCAAGCCGGGCCTTGCCAGCCCGGCGCACAAAACGCTGGATTATCTCAGACGGGGGTGGACGACACAGGCCCCTGCAGCAGCGCAAGCAATGCGCCACGGCGGTCGAGTTCGACCAGGTCATCACAGCCGCCCACATGGGTCTGCCCGATGAAAATCTGCGGCACCGTGCGGCGCTGCGTGGTCTCCATCATGACCGCGCGCTGCGCACTGTCGAGGTCGATACGCACCTCGTTTATCTCCGTCACGCCACGGGAGCGCAGCAGCTGTTTGGCGTGTACACAAAACGGGCACCCGGCGGTGCTGTACATCTTGACGGTCTGCATCGGTAATCTCAGGCCTTTTCAAGTGGCAGATTGGCTGTTTTCCAGGCCGCAAGGCCGCCACCCAGCGCTTGCGCCTGGTCATACCCCAGTTTCTTGACGATCCCCAGCGCACGCCCCGCGCGCGCGCCATTCGGGCAGACCAGGATCAGGGGCAGGGCCTTGTTCTTGACCATGGCCGGCAGTTTCTCTTCGAGTTGGTTCAACGGGATGTTCTTTGCTCCGCCGACATGACCAGCCGAAAACTCCTCGGTCTCTGCTACGTCCACGACGACCGCTTTCTCGCGGTTGATCAACTGCACTGCGGCTGCCGGAGTCAGCCCACCCTGGGTTGCGCCCTGCAGCGCCGGCCACAACAACATCCCGCCCGAGGACAGGGCTACCAGCAATAACATCCAGTTGTCGACAATAAAATTCACAACGATCCTTGTGGGTTGAGCCTGCCGCACCCTGGCGGGAAGCACAGCATTTTAGAATGATGTGACCACCATTTCACGCGGGCGGCCATATTGGGCCCAGCCCAGCACCTGACCACACCCTGTACACCATGCACAAGCTTGTATTGATCCGGCACGGCGAATCGCTCTGGAACCTGGAAAACCGCTTCACCGGCTGGACCGATGTGGACCTGACTTCCACCGGCATCACACAGGCCAAAACCGCAGGTCGCCTGATAGCGGACGCGGGGCTGGATTTCGACCTGGCCTACACCAGCGTGCTGAAGCGGGCCACCCGCACCTTGTGGCATTGCCTGGACGAAATGGACCGCACCTGGTTGCCGGTCGTGCATAGCTGGCGCCTGAACGAGCGGCACTATGGGGCGCTGCAGGGTCTGAACAAGTCGGATATGGCCAAACAATATGGCGACGCCCAGGATCTGCTGTGGCGGCGCAGCTACGACACCCCGCCACCGGCGCTCGACCCGACTGATGCGCGGTGTGAGAGAAGCGACATCCGGTACATCGGACTACCGGCGTCCCAGATTCCTCTCTCAGAATGCCTGAAAGACACGGTGGAGCGGGTGTTGCCATTTTGGAGCGATAGCATCGTGCCGGCAATGCGCGCTGGCCGGCGGGTGGTGGTGGCAGCGCATGGAAACTCGATCCGGGCACTGGTGAAATACCTCGACGGCATTTCGGACCCGGACATCGTTGGCGTCAATATCCCCAATGGCATCCCGCTGGTGTACGAACTCGACGCGTTATTGCGGCCCCTGCAGCACTATTACCTGGGTGACGCGGCTGCGGCCGCAGCGCAGGGCAGGAAATGACGGTTACCGCCCCACACCGGACCATATTCCGCACAATGGGACAGGGCTCGCGGAACCAGCGCACTGCGAAGCGCTCCAAGGTGTATATTGACCAGCACTGCTAAGGAAGAACCATGGGCCAGAAACTGAAAATTATCGGGTGGGTGTCGGTTGGAATTGTTGCCGGAGCGTTGACCACGGTGTCACTGCAAACAGTCGCCCGCGGAACCTTCGGGCCACTGCCACTGGACGAAATGCAGCAGCTTGCCGCCGTGTTCAACATGGTCAAGACCGACTATGTGGAGCCAGTCGACGAGAAAAAGCTCATCACCGATGCCATCTCGGGCATGGTGAACAGCCTGGACCCGCACTCGCAGTATTTCGACAAGAAATCATTCAAGGAGTTTCGCGAAGGAACCAGCGGACGTTTCGTCGGCGTAGGCATCGAGATCACCCAGGAAGACGGATTGGTCAAGGTTGTGACGCCGATCGAAGGGTCGCCTGCATTTCGTGCCGGCCTCAAAACCAATGACCTGATCACCCGTGTCGACGACACGGCGGTCAAGGGCCTGACGTTGAACGAAGCCGTCAAGCGCATGCGCGGCGAGCCCAATACCAAGGTCACACTGACCATTTTCCGCAAAGACGAGAACCGGACCTTTCCGGTCACCATCACACGCGAGGAAATTCGTACTGTGTCGGTACGGGGCAAGGTGATGGAGCCGGGTTACGCCTGGCTGCGCTTGAGTCAGTTTCAGGAGCGCACGGTGGAAGACTTCGTGCGCAAGCTCGAAGAAATATACAAGCAGGAACCCAATCTCAAGGGCCTGGTGCTGGACCTTCGCAACGATCCAGGCGGGCTGCTCGACGCAGCGGTGGCGGTGTCGGCGGCGTTTTTGCCGGAAAACGTGAACGTGGTGTCAACCAACGGCCAGCTCGCGGACAGCAAGTTCACCTATAAGGCTTCGCCCGAGTTTTACCAGCGCCGTGGCAGCGCAGACCCGCTCAAGCGACTTCCTGCAGCACTGAAAAGCCTGCCCTTGGTGGTACTGGTGAATGAAGGCTCGGCATCGGCCAGTGAAATCGTGGCCGGGGCCCTGCAGGACCACAAGCGAGCCACCATCATGGGCAACCAGACCTTTGGCAAGGGATCGGTGCAAACCGTTCGCCCGCTCGGCCCGGATACCGGCCTGAAGATCACCACCGCACGATATTTCACACCAAGCGGCCGCTCGATACAGGCCAAAGGCATCATTCCCGACGTCATGGTCGATGAGACCGAGGAAGGCAACCTGTTCGCGGCGCTGCGTACCCGCGAGGCCGATCTGGAAAAACACCTCAACAGCGGACAGGGTGAAGAGAAGAAGGATGCCGGGCGGGAAAAGGCACGGGAAGAAGCGCGCAAGAGACTGGAGGAAGAGGCCAAGAAGCCGGTGGCCGAGCGTCGTATGCCGGAGTTTGGCGGCGACAAGGACTTTCCCTTGGCACAGGCCATCAACAAGCTCAAGGGGCGGCCCGTCCTGGTGAGCAAGACACTGGTCGAACGCAAGGACGCGCCAAAGGAAAATTGATTGCGGCCTGAGAGGCTGGGAGTCTTTCTGCTGCGCGAGCCAATCTGGCACCTGCGGTGCTCGCCGTACACTTGTACGGCTTCGCTTCTCGGCACCACCTTGGCCCGCTCGCGACGAAATCTTCTCAACCTCTGATCCCGCTTCCGGGCACGCACATGACCGATGAGCAACTGCTGCGGTACTCGCGTCATATCCTGCTTGATGAGGTCGGAATCGAAGGCCAGGAGCGGATTTGCGCGGCGCATGTGCTGGTGGTCGGGGCCGGGGGTCTCGGCTCACCGGTCGCACTGTATCTGGCGTCGGCCGGCGTGGGCACGATCACCATCGTCGACCACGACACGGTTGACCTGACCAACCTGCAGCGCCAGATCGCGCACACGACCGAACGCGTCGGCCAGCCAAAGGTATTGTCAGCCGGCACTGCCATGGCTGCAATCAACCCCGACAGCCGGGTAATCACACTGCAGCAGCGGGCCGACGCCACACTGCTGGAGCAATTGGTGCCGCTGGCCGATGTGGTACTGGATTGCAGCGACAACTTTGCCACCCGCCAGGCCGTCAATGCTGCATGCGTCGCCCACCGCAAGCCCTTGGTATCCGGCGCCGCAATCCGGTTTGACGGCCAGATCAGCGTCTATGACAGCCGTGATGGCAAGTCGCCGTGTTATGCCTGCGTGTTCCCGGTAGATGCCGATTTCGAGGAGACACGCTGTGCCACCATGGGCGTATTTGCGCCGCTGGTTGGCATCATTGGCACCATGCAGGCGGCTGAAGCGCTCAAGCTGCTCGCAGGCGTGGGCAAGTCACTGGCCGGGCGCCTGCTGATGCTGGACGGCCGTGCCATGGAGTGGACCGAGGTCAGCCTGCCTCGGCGCGGCGATTGCACGGTGTGTGGGCGGCATTGACCACATGGCGCGCCTGACGCCGCCGGTGTTGGATCTCAGTGCGACGGAGCTGAGTCAGCGCATTCATGCGCGAGAGATTTCCTGCCGCGAACTGATGGTCGCGACAATGGCGCAGATCGACGCATTGAACCCGGTGTTCAACGCCATTGTCAGCCGGGTTGACACACAACTGCTGCTGGCCCAGGCCGAGCAATAAGACCGCGAGATCGACGCCGGCCATAGCCGGGGCTGGATGCATGGCTTCCCCATGGCCATCAAGGATATGTGCGCTACTGCGGGAGTGCGCACCACGAAGGGCTCGCCGCTGCTGGCCGACAACCTGCCCACTGTGGATGACCTGATGGTGCAGCGCATGAAGGCGGCCGGCGGTATCCTGATCGGCAAGTCCAACACACCCGAGTTCGGTCTTGGGTCACATACCTACAACCCCGTTTTCGGCGTCACCCGCAACGCTTATGACGCGACCCGCAGCGCCGGCGGCTCAAGTGGCGGTGCAGCGGTTGCGCTGGCATTGCGCATGTTGCCGGTCGCCGACGGCAGCGACATGATGGGTTCGTTGCGCAACCCGGCTGCGTTCAACAACCTGTTTGGCTTGCGTCCCAGCCTCGGCAGGGTGCCCGCCTGGCCAAAGCCCGATGTCTGGGTGAGCCAGCTTGGAACGGAGGGCCCGATGGGCCGCAGTGTCGAGGATGTGGCCCGCCTGCTTTCTGTGCAGGCCGGACGGGATGACCGTGCGCCCCTGTCGCAAGGTGGCAGTTGGCCGCCCGGTGGCCTGGATCTGTCGATCCAGCTACAGCAGGTGCGCATCGGCTGGCTTGGGGATCTCGACGGGTATTTGGCGATGGAGGACGCAATACTGACAACCTGTGAGAGCGCGCTGGCCCGATTGGCCAACGACGGCTGCCAGGTGTCACCGGCCAAGCCCGGATTTTCACCCGAGCAAGTCTGGCAAACCTGGCTGACCTGGCGGCGCTGGCTGGTCGCAGCCACGCTGCGTGACTATTGGCATGACCCGGGCAAACGCGCACTGCTCAAGCCGGCCGCTCAATGGGAAGCCGAGCAAGGTGAGTTGCTGTCGGCCCGGGATGTTTACGATGCGTCGGTCGCGCGCAGCAAGTTTTTTGCCCAGATCTCGCAGCTCTTTGAACACTACGACTATTTGGCACTGCCGAGTGCGCAGGTCTGGCCGTTTGATGCCACGTGGGACTGGCCGAGGTCGATCGGCGCGCGACAGATGGACACCTACCACCGCTGGATGGAGGTCGTGATCTATGCCACGCTGGCGGGCCTGCCGGGCATCAGTGTGCCAGCCGGATTTGACCGGTCCGGGCTGCCGATGGGCATGCAACTGATAGGCCGCCCGCAAGCCGATCTGGCGGTGCTGCAAATTGCGGCGGCCTGTGAGTTGCGGGCCACTGACATTCTGGCGCGACGGCCGGACGTATTGGGCCAGCCTGCTGCAACAGCATCCTGAGCGCGAAAACGGCGCGACCAGGTGGCAAAACCATGCTGTTAAACTTTGATCAAGTGATTGCATCCAGCCCCGTGACATCTTCAGTTGCCGTGCCCTCTGTGGAGATTGCCGACCTGCGGCTGGGTGATGCGCGTGCGCTGCTGGAGCATGGCGGCACAGTGTTATTGCCAAACATGGCGACGTCACCGACCGCCTATGTGCAGGGTGTGATCGACGGCCTGTGTGAACTGTCGTTGAAGGACCCGCTCACGGGACTGGCAAACCGGCGGCACTTCCGGGCCGTGCTGGAGCGCGAAATTGACGGTGTGGCGCGTTCCGGCGAGCCGGCACTCTTGATGATGCTCGACATCGACCATTTCAAGACCATCAACGACACCCATGGCCATGTCGCCGGTGATATGGTATTGCAGGCGGTGGCGAAGTGTCTGGCTGGCTGTATTCGTCCCATGGATTCGATTGCGCGTTATGGTGGCGAGGAGTTCGCCGTGGTGCTGCCCAACTGCCTGGTCTCGGTGGGACAGGCGGTGGCGGAGCGGATTCGCCAGACCGTGGAGTCGCTGACGATCAAGGTCTCCCCGGTCGCCAGTGTGCGCGCTACCATCAGTATCGGTGGCGCCTACGCGCCCGAATGGGTGCGTTCGACCGCCTTGTTGTGGATCGACCGCGCAGACAATTTGTTGTACCGCGCCAAGGCCGAAGGGCGCAACCGCGTCTGTATCGACCACCAGCAGGTGATCGCGGTCAGCGCCGAGGAGAAGAATCTTTTGTTTGGTCATTTGTCTCAGGGCGACCCGGCCTGGATTGAACGTCGTCCCGTCGGGACCGACGGCGACAACAGTGCCGGGGTGAAGCATGGGTGACGTGAACGCAGAGCAGCTGGGTGAATCCGCCCAAGCCGACGTGCCGCTCAAGCCGATCGGCAAGGTGATTGCCGTGACCAGCGGCAAGGGCGGCGTGGGCAAGACGTTTGTGTCGGCCAACCTGGCGGCGGCATTGGCCAAGCGTGGTCAGCGCGTGCTGGTGCTGGATGCGGATCTGGGCCTCGCCAATCTGGATGTGGTGCTCAACCTGTACCCCAAAATCACCTTGCACGACGTGTTCACCGGCAAGGCCAAGCTGGAGGAGGCGATCATCCGTGCGCCGGGTGGCTTCTCCGTGCTGCTGGCCGGCTCTTGCATGGTCGAATAATCGCGCCAGACACCGGAGGTGCGCGACGAATTTCTGCGCATCATCAGTGGCCTGGTGCCCCATTACGACGTCGTGCTGCTCGACACTGGCGCCGGCATCTCCGACGTGGTGCTGTTTGCGGTATCACTGGCGTCGGTGGTGCTGGTGGTGGCGACTCC
>JANLVB010000249.1:0-2310 GCA_031363785.1 Betaproteobacteria bacterium | reverse complement strand
CAAGCGCTACACCACGCTGGGCATGGGAACCGACCAGGGCAAGACTTCCAACGTCAACGGCCTGGCCATCATGGCCGGGTTGCGCGGCGAGCCGATTCCGGCGGTCGGCACGACCACCTTCCGTCCGCCTTACACACCGGTAGCCCTGGGAGTTTTCGCAGGCGCCGAAATCGGCAAACACCAGACCCCGGTGCGGCGCACGGCGCTGCACGCATGGCATCTGGAGCGCGGCGCGACGATGACCCCGGTCGGCCACTGGATGCGCCCCAAGGCGTACCAGCGCAAGGGCGAGAGTTTTGACGACGCGTGGCGGCGCGAGAGTCTGGCCGTGCGCAACGAGGTCGGTCTGGTCGACGTCGGAACGCTCGGCAAGATCGACGTGCAGGGCCCACACGCACTGGAGTTTCTGCAACGCGTCTACTGCAACAATTTCGCCAATCTGGCGGTCGGCCGCCTGCGTTATGGACTGATGCTGCGCGAGGACGGAATCGTGATGGACGATGGCACGGTCGCGCGTCTGTCCGACCAGCATTTTCTGGTGACGACAACGACGGTCAACGCCGGCAAGGTGCTGAGCTATTTTGAATGGCTGCTGCAGGTCGCCTGGCCCGATCTGAAGTGCCACGTAGTGTCGGTGACCGAGCAGTTTGCCCAGTTCGCGCTGGCCGGCCCGAACTCGCGCGACCTGCTCGCCCGGCTGTTGCCGCAGTGCGACGTGTCGGACACCGCACTGCCCCATCTGGGCATCCTGCAGACGACGCTCGAAGGCGCCCAACTGCACATCTTCCGCATGAGTTTTTCCGGTGAACGCGCCTATGAGATCGCGATCGGCGCCGACTACGGCGAGAGCCTGTGGACGCGTTTGCTGGCCTGTGGCGAGCCGTTCGGCATCACCCCGTATGGCACCGAGGCCATGGGGGTGCTGCGGATTGAAAAAGGCCATGTGGCCGGCGCCGAACTCGACGGCCGGGTCACCGCGGCCGATCTCGGGCTGGGCCGGCTGGTGCGCAAAAATGGTGGTTTCATCGGCGCCGTGCTGGCGCTGCGCAGTTCCCTGGTCGAATCGCAGCGGCCGGCATTGGTCGGGCTGGTTCCGGCAGACACCAGGCACGCGATCCGTGCCGGCAGCCAGCTGATCGGAGTCGATGCGCCGGCGCGGCCCGGGGCAGTGACACCCAAGCAGGGATTCGTCAGTTCTGCCACACCCAGTGCGTTTCTCCGCCACGCTGTCGCGCTCGCGTTTCTCGAAAATGGGGCGGCGCGCCACGGCGAGGAACTGGTCGCCGCTTCGCCGCTGTCGAACGAGTCGACCCGGGTCCGGGTGGTATCCCCGGTGTTCGTGGACGCCGACAACACAAGATTGAAAGGCTGATCGTGATGGAACGCCGCTCTGCGCTGGCCGCGCACCCTGCGATGGCGCTCACAGCGCAGTCCCATGTACCAGGTTCCGACCTGACCCGGCTGATAGTGTCCGAACGCCGTGCGTTGACCGTGCTGCAGGTATCGGCATTTGCGCCACTTGCCACTCAGGCGGGAAGTGCGCTGGCTGCGGCGCTGGAGTTGCCGGTTCCAGCCAACAACCGCTTCAGTGGCGACGCCGCCAAGAGCCTGCGCTGTGTCGGCCCCGGCGTTTGGCTGTTGGTCGGCCACGCGCTGGTGCTGCCGGATGCGCCAACGCTGCGCGCGCGGCTTGGCACCGACGCAACCGTGGTCGACCTGAGTCACGCGCGCTGCGCGCTGCAGTTGCGTGGCACGGCGGCCGCGCGCGCGCTGGCCAAGCACTGCGGTCTGGATCTGGACCTGTCCACGTTTCCCACTGGCAGCGCGACCAACACCCGCTTCGGCCATATCGGCATGCACCTGGCGCGCACCGACGACCTGCCAACGTTCGAGCTGCTGGTGTTCCGGGGTTATGCGGAGTTCGTGTTCGACGCCTTGTGCCATGGCGCGGCCGAATACGGATACCAGGTCGGGCTGTAAGCGGAGCGGGCACCACCACCAACCGGCGCGGCTTGTCGAGGCTGCAGAACCACATTCACACTCGATTGAAACTCTTGGGGCACCAGCATGAAATCCAGTTATCGCGTAGTAGTCATCGGCGGCGGCGTCGTCGGAACCAGCGTGCTTTACCACCTGGCCAAGAAGGGCTGGAACGACATCGTACTGCTCGAGCGGCTCGAACTGACGTCCGGATCCACTTGGCACGCGGCTGGCGGCATGCATACGATCAACGGCGACCCCAACGTGGCCAAGCTGCAGCAGTACTCTATCAACCTGTACAAGGAGATCGAGGAGATATCCGGCCAGTCG
>JANLVB010000222.1:0-14400 GCA_031363785.1 Betaproteobacteria bacterium | reverse complement strand
GCTTACAAACCCCTTTTCGCCACCACCAACCATCCGCGTGGGGCGGTTCAGTCCAACAGGGTTTATCTGCCGCAGGAGGTGCTCTTGGTTTCTTCCAGCTTGGTCGCGCGGCAGATAAACGCTATTCGTTAGGCCTCTTATTGATATTTTCGTAAATCATGACATCACCACAAATTTGCCTGCGCCCAGCAAGCGGCGATGATCGTGGGGCGCTTTTGCGCACTCTTGAGATTGTTGCGTGCGGTCGTTTGCAACTCGCTCAGGTTGTCGGGGCAGTAGTTGGCCATCGCGTGGCGCTTGAGCCATGCCCACAAATACTCCACCGGATTTAGGTCGGGGGCGTAGGGTGGCAAAAAGGCAATTTGAATATGCCCATCCAGACTGTCGAGGTAGTCGCGCACGAAATGACTGTGATGCGTCCTGGCCCCGTCCCAGATCAGCAGCAAAGGCTGCTTGAGATGAGTCTTGAGCGCTTTGAGGAAATCGACAGTTACCGCGTGCTGAATTTGGCGAACTTCGGCACGGGTCAGGTCGCCTACTCCCTTTGCCGCAAGGAACCGCGGCTAGTCGTTTGATTGATTCACGGCCAACACGAACCTATCGACGACCTCTGTCGACAAGGTAAAGGGGCTGAGCAACAGCCTTACATACTCGATTCGTTCATCAGTCAAGAATGTGGCCCAGCGAGGATCTGCCCTTGCCCGTCGGACTGCTGCATCCCACTCGTCGCGAGACTCATCAATCGCAAGCCACTGCGACCACCTCTGTCTGGCACCTTCGCCATCACGTTCGACCGCCTGCGCAACTAAAGTCGCAATCAGTCGCTCAAACAGCTTCGCGACAATTGGGCTATCCGAGACTTCGACATCGTCCGGCTCGGTACAGAACTTGGCTTCTCGAAATACACGCTGAAGCGCAAGCAACTCGCCAAGATCCTCAACAACGAATGCATTACTCATTGGGCTTCAAAACCATCACTCCGGCAGCACCGCCGTCACCTCAATCTCCACCTTGGCGCGTGTTTCCATCAATGCCGCCACCTGCACGCAGGTCATGGCCGGGAAGTTGCGCCCCATCACCTCACGGTAGACCTGCCCCAGCTCTTTTAGCCGCGCGTGGTATTCCACCCGGTCGAGGATGTACCAGGTCATGCGCACCATGTGCTGCGGGCCGGCGCCGGCCTCGGCCAGCACCGCCACGATATTGCGCAAGGTCTGGGCCGTCTGGGCGATGAAATCGTCAGTCTCGAATTGCTGCTGCGTATTCCAGCCGATCTGGCCGCCGACAAAAATCTGCGTGCCGTGCGCTGCAACACCGTTCGCATAACCCTTGGCGGGTGCCCAGCCGGGCGGTTGGAGGAACTTCATGCCAGTTTAAGTTTGAAACGCTGCAGTTTGCCGGTCTCGGTGCGCGGCAGACTGGCCACGAACTCGATCTCGCGCGGATACTTGTAGGGCGCAATGGAGGCTTTGACATGGTCCTGCAATTGCCTGACCAAGCCTGCATCGACCGCGGTGCCGCCCTTCAGCACACAAAACGCCTTCACGATCATGCCGCGCTCCGGGTCGGGCTTGCCGATCACCGCACACTCGGCCACCGCGGCATGGCGCAACAAGGCGTCTTCGACTTCCGGGGCACCGACGTTGTAGCCCGAGGTAATGATCATGTCGTCGGCGCGGGCCTGGTAGAAAAAGTAGCCATCGGCGTCCTGGATGAAGGCGTCCCCGGGCAGATTCCAGCCGTCGCGAACGTAATTGGCCTGCCGCGCGTCGTCCATGTATTTGCAGCCGGTCGGCCCGCGCACAGCGAGCTTGCCCACCGTGCCGCGCGGCACCTCGACGCCGTTGTCGTCCACTACCCGCGCCTCATACCCCGGCACCACCTGGCCGATCGCGCCACGCCGCACTGCCTGCGGCGGCGATGACACAAAGATGTGGAACATCTCGGTGGCCCCGATGCCGTCGAGCATCTCGATGCCACTGGCTTCTTTCCACAACTGCCGCGTGGCATCTGGCAAGGCCTCGCCGGCACTGACGCAAATACGCAGGGGCGGGTTGCCGCGCTCGGCGCGTAGTGCCTTGATGAACGGCGCCATCTGCCGGTAGAACGTGGGCGCGGTGTAGCAGATGGTGGCGCCCGACTCGACCATCAGGCGCGCCATGGCCTCGGGCGTATAGGCGATGTCGGGGAAATACACCGAAGCCCGCGCCCACATCGGAAACACCAGCATGCCACCCAGGCCAAAGGTGAATGCCAGCGGCGGGGAACCCATCACGATGTCATCGGGGCGTGCGCACAACACATGGCGCGGCCAGGTTTCGCAGGCTGCCAGTACATCGCGGTGGTTATGGATAACCGCTTTCGGTTTGCCGGTGGTGCCGGAGGTGAAGGCCAGCAGGGCAATATCGGTGGCGGCGGTCTGGCAGGCGGAAAACGGGCCGGTGTGACGCGCAGCCATGGCCTCCAGTGAATCCGCTGAATCCGCTGAATTCGGCGCATCGGGCTGGTTGAATGCCACTACCCGCAACACGGCGCCCGACTGCGCCTGTACAAGCTGCATTTCGTCCAGCAGCCGCGCATCACACAGCGCAATCGCGGGTTGCGCCTTGTCGATGATGTCGCACAACTCCCGTGCTCGCAGCAAAGGCATGGTCGCCACCGCCACCAGGCCGGCTTTCACCACCGCCAGCCAGGCCAGCGCCATGGTGATCGAGTTGCCGCCGCGCAGCAACACGCGGTTGCCGGGCAGCAGACGCAGGTCGCGCACCAACACGTGGGCGATGGCGTCCACCCGCGCCGCAGCTTGCGCATAGGTCAGCGTCGTTGATGGAGAACGCAGCATGGGCCGCGTACCGTGGCCCTGCTACAGCGCCCGGTCCAGCAGTTCGGTCACCAGATTGAGCTGCGGCGGAAATTGCAGGTGCGGGCCATCGAACAGCAACTGTGGCATGGCGGCAGCAGGCGGCAGCCGGTCGTGCACAAAGCGGTCGGTTTGGGCAGACAAAGCCATGGTCAGCCTTTCAGGACAGATTTGCCGATGATGAGTTGCTGCACTTCGGTGGCGCCTTCGTAGATGCGCAATGCGCGTACATCGCGGTACAGGCTCTCGATCTTGGCGCCAACCTGCACACCGCGCCCGCCATGCATTTGCAATGCCATGTCAACTACCCGCTGGGCGTTCTCGGTGGCGGTCATCTTGGCCATGGCAGCCTGCGCCGAATACGCCAGGGCCTGGACCGGGCTGGCGGTGCCCACACAATCGCGCAACCAGGCTGCGCGGTAGGTCAACAGGGCGGCGGCGTCCACCAGCGCCGCCATGTCGCCCAGTTTCGCCTGGGTGAGCTGAAAGTCGGCCAGGCGCTGGCCGAACATGCGCCGCTGCCGCGCATGCGACACCGCTTCGAACAAGGCACGCCGCGCCATGCCCAGTGCCGCCCCTGCCACCGAGGCGCGGAAGATGTCCAGCGTCTGCATGGCCAGCTTGAAGCCGCCATGCAGCGCGCCGAGCTGCGCGCTCGCCGGCAGTCGGCATTGCCTGAACTGCAGGGTGGCCAGCGGATGCGGCGCCATCACCGCGATGTGTTGTGAGCAGTCCAGGCCGGGCGTGTCGGCGTCGACAATGAATGCCGTGATGCCACGGGTGCCGGCCAACGGGTCGGTCTTGGCGAAGGTGCAATAGAAGTCGGCAATGCCACCGTTGCTGATCCAGGTCTTGCAGCCGTTGAGCAGCACCGTGCCGGCGTCGAATTCGGCGCTGCTGGCCATGGCGCCGACATCCGAGCCGGCCTCGGGTTCGCTCAGCGCAAAGGCCGCTATCAACTCACCACGCGCCACGCGCCCCAGGTAACGGGCCTGTTGTTCGGCGCTGCCGGCCAGCGTGATCGGGCCACTGCCCAGGCCCTGCATGGCAAAGGAAAAATCAGCCAGTGGCGAATGGAACGCCAGTGTTTCGCGCAGGATCACCAGAGCCCGTGAATCGAGTGCTGGCAGGGCACCACCAAAGGCTGCCGGTACGCAGTAACGCAACCAGCCAGCCTGACCCAGCAAACGCACCCATTGGCGGCAGGCGGCACGATCATCGGCTTCGTCCACTGCCTGTTGTGGCACCCAACGTGCCAGGTCGGCAGCCAGCTCCCGATGCTGCGGCTCAAAAAATGGCAGCTCGAATTGGGCGATGGGTGCGGACATGGCGGCAGTCTGCTGCATCAGGCCGTTGTTGCCGGGCATGTGCTCAATCACC
The DNA here is from genome assembly GCA_031363785.1 of Betaproteobacteria bacterium. GTDB lineage: Bacteria > Pseudomonadota > Gammaproteobacteria > Burkholderiales > Burkholderiaceae_C > CAISIP01. The sequence goes on along the minus strand of JANLVB010000222.1, from coordinate 10,160 downwards.
ACCAAAGACCGGTTTTTGCTTCGCCGCGAAGGCATCGAAGGCACGCCGGAAATCCTGCGTCTGCATACAGATCGCCTGCGCCTGCGCTTCCGCCTCCACCGCCTGCTCGATGGTCATGGCCCACTCCTGCTGCAGCATGGTCTTGGTCATGCTGTGGGCGAAGGTCGGGCCCGCTGCCAGCTCGGCGGCAAAGGCCTGCGCACGCGCCAGCACATCGGCACTGTCATGCAGGGCGTTGAAAAAGCCCCAGGCCAGGCCCTCCTGCGCCGTCATGGCGCGGCCGGTGAACAGCAGTTCGCTGGCGCGGCCTTGCCCGATGACCCGCGGCAACAAGGCACAGGCGCCCATGTCGGCGCCGGCCAGCCCGACCCGCGTGAACAGGAAGGCGGTGCGACTGGCTGGTGTGCCGAAACGGATGTCACAGGCCAGCGCCATCATGGCCCCGGCACCGGCACAGATACCGTCGATGGCACCCACCACCGGCTGCGGGCAGTTGCGCATGGTCTTGACCAGGTCACCGGTCATGCGCGTGAATTCGAGCAGCTCGGGCATGCTCATTTTGGTCAGCGGCCCGATGATCTCGTGCACGTCGCCACCCGAGCAGAAATTGCCACCGGCGCCGGTCACCACCAGCGCTTTCACATCGGTACTGCGGCGCAGCGATTCGAACAGCGCGCCGAGCTCGGCATAGGAGTCAAAGGTCAGCGGGTTCTTGCGCTCGGGGCGGTTTAGCGTGATGGTGCCGACACCAGCCTCACATTGCCAGGAGAAGTGTTGTGCCCGGTACGCTGCCGTGGCGTCAAAACGGGAGCGCATCGGGTTGTTCTGACCAACAAAATTCTTCATGGCGCTTCCTTGGTTACGGCTTGGGTGTGTTGTTTCACTTTTCCCAGCAAACGATGCAGGGTATCGGTCTCGCTCCTGGACAGGTTGGAAAAGGCGTCCACCACCCAGGCTTCATGCGCCAGTGCCATGTCGCCAAACACCCGGCGCCCCTTGGCGGTCAGCCGTACCCGGTAGGCACGGCGGTCTCCGTCCACGGCGACCCGCTCGACCAGATCTTCGGCCACCAGCTGGTCGGTGATGCCCGTCACATTGCCGCCAGTGACCATCATGCGGCGTGACAACTCATTCATCTTCAAGCCGTCGCACGAACGCTCCAGCTGGGCCATCAAATCAAAACGTGGCAAGGTGGTGTCGAAACTGGCGCGCAGGCCGCCGCGAACACGTTTCTCCACCAATTGGGTACAGGTCAACAGGCGCAGCCAGAGCCGCAAGGCCTGCGGGTGCTCTGCCGCCGGCACACCATCGAGGCGGGCTTCCTGGTCCATGGCTACAAGCCGTCCTCGGCGCCAGCCGGCAGCACCACTGCCGCATTGGTTGCGGCTGCGGCAAGCTCTTGCTGCTTGGCAATTTCGCGGTACAACTGGTCACGCCCGCTCAGGTACTGGCGTGGCCAGTCCACCGCGCGTGACTGCAGGGCGGCCGCTTCGTGCAGTGTCCAGGCCGGATCAGCCAGGTGCGGGCGCGCAATCGCGCACAGATCGGCGCGGCCGGCGGCAATGATGCTGTTCACCTGGTCGGCCTGCGTGATGGCGCCGACCGCCATGGTCTGGATACCGGCCTCGTTGCGAATGCGGTCGGCAAATGGCGTCTGGTACATGCGGCCGTACACCGGCGCGGCGGCACGGGTGGTCTGGCCGGACGAGACGTCGATCACATCACAACCCGCAGCCTTGAACAGCCGGGCGATCTGCACCGCGTCGTCGCCGGTGTTGCCACCTGGTGCCCAATCATGCGCCGAAATACGCACACTCATCGGGCGCCCGGTCGGCCAGACGGCACGCATGGCGGCAAATACCTCGAGCGGATAACGACAACGGTTTTCCAGCGCCGGGCCACCGTAGGTGTCGCTGCGCATATTGGTCAGCGGCGTGATGAAACTCGACAGCAGATAACCATGCGCACAATGCAATTCCAGCCAGTCGAATCCGACAGCGGCGGCGCGCCGGGTGGCGGCGACAAAGGCATCACGCACACGGTCCATGTCATCCCGCGTCATGGCAGATGGTGTGTGGTTCTGCGTGCCGTACGGCACGGCACTGGCAGCCAGCAGTGGCCAGTTGGCATGTGGCCCGTTCTCAGGCAGTGGCTCATCGGCCTGCTCCCAGCCGACCTGGGTCGAACCCTTGGGGCCACTGTGGCCAAGCTGCAGGCCAATCGCGGCGCTGCCGTTGCCGTGCACAAAATCGGTGACACGTTGAAACGCCGCTTGTTGCGCATCGTTCCACAGCCCGGGGCAACCCGGGGTGATGCGGCCCGCCGCGTCCGGGCCGGTCATCTCGACCATCACCAGGGCTGCACCGCCCAATGCCCTGGCGCCCAGATGCACGAGATGGAAGTCCTGCAGCACACCGTCTACAGCGCTGTAGGTCGCCATGGGCGACACCACAATGCGGTTCTTCAGGCGCAAGGCGCGCACCTGCAACGGCAACAGCATGGGCGGCGCCACTTGCGGCCGCGCACTTGCGCCCGCCGCGCCAGCTTGGGACGCCACCGATCCGGCGGGCGCCGGCAACGCCGTAGCCATCCAGGCTTCAAAGCCCTTCAGCCACGCCGGATCCCGCAGGCGCAGGTTCTCATGGCTGATGCGTTGTGAGCGCGTCAACAGGGAATAGGCAAATTGCTCGATCTCCATCCCGGTGTAGCGCTCGACGTTCTCGAACCACTCGGTGGAATTGCGCGCCGCATTCTGGATCTTCAACACCTCGACGCTGCGCCGGCCGACGTACTGGTTCAGGATGGCCGGCATGTCGCTCGCCGTACCCGGCGCCGCTGATGCAGCGGCAAAGGTGTTGGCAAGGTCAATCGCATCTTCCAGTGCCAGCTTGGTGCCGCTGCCGATGGAGAAGTGCGCGGTGTGCGCCGCGTCGCCCATCAACACGAACGGCACCCGCCTGCCACCGATATCCTCGCTGTGCACCCATGTCTTGCACATGACTCGCGGAAAGCGGATCCAGCTGGCGGAGCCGCGCAAATGTTTGGCGTTGCTGATAAGCGTATGGCCATCCAGGTAGCTGGCGAACAGGCGCTGGCAGAAGGCGATGCCTTCCTCCTGGCTCATGTCCTCCAGGCCGTGCGCCTGCCAAACCTCGTGCGGCGTTTCGACAATGAAGGTCGAGGTGTGCGCGTCGTATTTGTAGGCATGCGCCGCAAACCAGCCATGTTCGGTCTGCTCGAAGGCAAAGGTGAAAGCGTCGAACGTCCGATGCGTGCCGAGCCAGACAAAACGGCACAACCGGGTGTCGATATCCGGCTGGTAGCTGTCGGCATAACGTGTGCGGATGCGGCTGTTCAGGCCATCACTGGCAATCACGAGATCGGCGTGGTACTGCGATGCCAATGCCTGATCGTCGCCGACGTCGGTCTCGAACACGAGCTCCACCCCCAGCGCCAGGCAGCGCTGCTGCAGGATGTTGAGCAGGTGTTTGCGCCCGATGCCGCAAAAACCGTGGCCACCCGAACGCACGCTGCGGCCCTTGAAGAACACCTCGATGTCGTCCCAGTGGTTCAGCGCGTCGGCGATCAGGGCACCGGTCACCGGATCGGCCTGGTGCAGATTGTCCAGTGTCTGGTCGGACAAAACGACGCCCCAGCCGAAGGTGTCGAAGGGCTTGTTGCGCTCGACCACCACGATACAGTGCGCCGGGTCCTGCAGCTTCATCAACAGGCCGAAATACAACCCGGCCGGGCCGCCACCGATACACAAGATGTTCATGAAGAAATAGTTTACGCCTAAACTAAAAGCTGTCAATCCTGTGTTGTCACCCGGCTGGATCGCGCTGCCTCAGATGTTGTCATCGCGCCCAGGAGATGGCCGACCCTTCGATATGCGGCCTGGCGCACAATCGCCCTACCCGTTCAACCGGGCCACCATGGCCCCCACCAACCCGCGCCAGCCATGCTCTACACCTTCAAATCCAAAGCCGCCGCCAACCTGATCATGCTGCAGGCCAATGCCGAGCGGGTGCTGGAGATCATTGGCAAGGACAACTCGCCCAAGGGCATCCTGCTACCCGAACACATGGCAAGCGCGATTGCCAAACTGGAGGCGGCGATGACGCAGGAAGATGCGGCGCTGCAAGCCGCCCGGGCCGCTGGGCAGCCAGCGCCGCGGGCTGACGCGGTGTCGCTGCGCCAACGCGCCGTGCCCTTCATCGACATGCTCCGGCGTTGTCACAAGGCGGGCAAGGAAATCGTCTGGGGCGTCTGAGAGCCTGAAAGTCATTCAATCATGCCCGCCCAGGGCGCCCGACCAGGCTGTTAGTCGGCGAACTGCTTGGCAGCCTCGATCACCGGCTTGAGCTTGTTGATTTCCGCCGCCACAAAGGTCTTGTGGTTGGCTGGCTCGACGCGGTTGTCCGCCACCACGATGGAACCCAGGGCCTCCTGCTTCTTCACGAAGTCAGGGTCTTTCAGCGCCAGCTTGAGCGCATCGTTCAGTTGCTTGACGACTGCCGGCGGCGTGCCCTTGGGCGCGTACATGCCGTGCCACACCGTCAGGTCGAAGCCCTTGAGCCCCATCTCCTGCAGGCTCGGGTAGTCTTTCAGCAGCTTGTGCTTCGACAACGGCTTGGCGGTTGTGACAGCAAAGGCCTTGACGCGCCCGGTCTCGATCTGTTGGACGGTGTTGGTGGTTTGGTCACACATCAGGTCGACCTGCCCGCCCAGCAGCGCGTTCATCGCCGGTGCCGTGCCACCGAACGGAATGGTAGTCATGGCGTCACTGGCCTTGACGGCCGACTGCCACATCAGGCTGCACAGATGGGAAGCCGAACCCAAGCCGGCGTGCGCGATATTGAGTTTGCCGGCATTGGCCCGGATGTAGTTCTCGAAATCACGGTAGGTGTTGGCCGGCAGTTGCGGCTTGCCAATCAGCGTCATCGGCACTTCGCTGACCATGCCAAGGTACTCGAAGTCCTCCAGCGGCTTGAACTGCAGCTTCTTGTACAGGGTCGGTGCCGACGCCATGCCGATGTGGTGCAACAAAATGGTGTGGCCATCCGGCGCAGCCCGCGCCACCTTGGTGGCGCCTATCGTGCCGCCAGCACCGGCGGTGTTGTCCACCACGAAATTGGCGCCTGGCATGGCCCGGCGCATGGCCTCGCCCAATTGGCGTGCCGTCAGGTCGGTGGGGCCACCTGCTGCGAACGGCACCACGATCGAGATGGGCTTGCTGCCAGGAAAGCCCTGGGCGTTGGCAAACAGCACGGTGGCGGCCGCTGCTGCGGCGAAAATACGTTTCATAGAATGCTCCTTTTGAAATTCAGCCGCGCAAGTCTAGCGACGAAAGCCCCGTCTGCAATATCGGAAACTACGTAGGGACTTGGCTCCGGTGCAGACCCAGGTTGATCCTGCGCAAAAAATCACTTGTAGCTGCGTGCGTCCTCAATCACCTTGCCGTCGTTGGGCAGGGTACCGGGCAACAACAGCTCGACCTCACCGCGCAGCTTGGTCACCTCGCGAATGGCGGCGCCAATCTTGCCTGCCAGGCCATCCGGGCTGCCGCAGGCCGTCTCCACCCGCAGCGTCATGGCGTCATTGGCCATCTCACCGGTCACCACCAGGCGCGCTTTCACGACTTCGGGGAACCGCTTGGTGATGTCGTTGACCTGGGCAGGATGCACAAACATGCCGCGAATCTTGGTCGTCTGGTCGGCGCGCCCCAACCAGCCCTTGATGCGGGTATTGGTACGCCCGGTCGGGCAGGTGCCCGGCAACACGGCACTCAGGTCGCCCGTGCCAAAACGGATCAACGGGTAGGTCGGGTTCAGCGTGGTCACCACCAGCTCGCCGACTTCTCCGTCAGCAACCGGCTCCCCGGTGCCCGGTCGGACAATTTCGACCAGCACAGCTTCGTCGATCAGCAAACCCTCGCGCGCCGCGGTCTCGTAAGCGATCAGCCCAAGATCTGCGGTGGCAAAGCATTGATAACCATCGATGCCGCGCGCCGTGAACCAGTCGCGCAGGCTGGGTGGGTAGGCCTCGCCGCCAAACATGGCCTTGCGTACGCTGGGCAGGGCCACACCCATCTCGGCCGCCTTTTCCAGGATGATCTTCAAGAAACTGGGGGTGCCGATGTAACCGGCTGGTTGCAATTCGGCCATGGCCTGCACCTGCTGCTCGGTCTGGCCGGTGCCACCGGCAAACACCGTGCAACCAAGCGCATGTGCGCCAGTTTCCATCATCGAACCGGCCGGCACAAAGTGGTAGCTGAAGCAGTTATGGATCAGCTCGCCCGGACGAAATCCGGCGGCAAAAATCGCACGCGCCATGCGCCAGTAGTCCCTGGCCGACCCTTCCGGCTCGTAGATCGGCCCCGGGCTGGCAAACAGGCGTGGCATGGCTGCGCCGTAGCGCACGGTCGAAAAGCCGCCAAACACATCACCGCCCGCAGCGCGCGCGGTTTTCTGCCGCTCATGCAGGTCCGACTTGCGCGTCACCGGCAAACGTGCCAGCGCGGCGCGGTCACATACCGCCGCTGCGTCCACACCCTTGAGCAGTTCCGCAAACGCCAGACTGGCCGCTTGGGCATGGGCCACCTGCGCTGGCAGGCGGGAAAACAGGGCCGCTTCGCGCTCAGCGATGCTGCGGGTTTCCAGGGCGTCGTAATACGCTGTCATAGTTTCCGGTCGGGTTGTTGATCTCTCAGGCCAGCCAGCGCTTGCGCCGCTTGTAGCTCTTGCCGTCCTTGAACGACTTGCGCTCGCCACCGCCCATGCCGAGGTAAAACTCTTTCACGTCTTCGTTGTTGGCCAGGTTGGCTGCCAGACCGTCCATCACCACCCGGCCAGACTCCATGATGTAGCCATAGTCGGCATAACGCAGCGCCATATTGGTGTTTTGCTCGGCCAGCAGGAAGGTGACCTTTTCCTTCTGGTTGAGGTCCTTCACGATCTCGAACACCTCCTCCACGATCTGCGGCGCCAGGCCCATGGACGGCTCGTCGAGCAACATCACGCTCGGGTTGGTCATCAGCGCCCGGCCGATGGCACACATCTGCTGCTCGCCGCCCGAGGTGTAGGCGGCCTGTGAGCTGCGCCGCAACTTCAGGCGTGGAAAGTAGCTGTAGACCTTTTCCAGGTTGCGAGCGATCTCGGCCTTGTCACGGCGCGTATAACCGCCGACCAGCAGGTTTTCCTCGATCGTCAGATGCGCAAAACAATGGCGACCTTCCATCACCTGCACCACACCGCGGTTCACCAGGTCGGCCGGGGTGAGGTTTTCGATCCGTTCGCCGCGCAATTCGATGGAGCCCTTGGTGACGGCGCCGCGCTCACCTTGCAGCAGATTGGAAATCGCGCGCAAGGTCGTGGTTTTTCCCGCTCCATTGCCGCCCAGCACGGCAGCGATCTTGCCTTCGGGAACATTGAGCGATACGCCCTTGAGCACCAGGATCACGTGGTTGTAGATGACCTCGATGCCATTGACGTTGAGAACGGTGGTTGCAGTGCTCATAGATGTGTCAGGTAAACCAATGACAAGACCGGGCACGCCGGCCTTGTCATTGGCGGCTCGCGGGAGCCGCACGCCCCACCCGCGCGCGGTGCGCGCGGGTGAGGTGGGAACGTACAACGATCAGGATTGGCAGTCCTGGCCGCTGCGACGCGTGAGCTTCTTCTCGGCGGCATACTTGTCGGCAGAGGCCTTCACCAGCGGCTTGATGACCTGCTCGTCGGCCTCGATCCAGTCCGAGCTCCAGGTGAACTTGGCTCCATCCCAGGTATGGACCCGGGCCGCCGTGGAGCCCATGTGGTCGACGCAACTGGTGGAAACCGGGCGCATCACGCCCTTGAAGCCCAACGCGTCGAGCTTGGCCTGCGTCAGGTTCAGGTTCTCATAGCCCCAACGCGCCTGCTCGCCCGACATGACCTTGCCCTTGCCAAAGCGCTCCTGGGCGGAACGCACACCCTCCACCGCCAGCATCGCACCCACCACGCCGCGCATGTAAAGCACACTTCCAACCTCGTCCTTCGGCCCGGTTCCCTGGCTCTTGGCATGCACCTTCTCGAGAATCTCCTTGACCACCGCAGACTGCGGCTCAGCGCCATGCTGCATCATGACGGCGCTGTAACCCTTGGCACCCTGACCCAGGTCCTTCAGATCCGGCTCGGCGCCAGACCACCAGGTGCCGAACATTTTTTCACGCGGATAACCCACCGCTTGCGCCTCTTTCAGCGCGGTGGGTGTCATGACACCCCAAGTCTGCAGGATCACATAGTCGGGCTGCTGCTGGCGCACTTGCAACCAGGTCGCCTTTTGCTCGACGCCAGGAGCTGCAATCGGCAGCATCTGCAATGTGAAGCCGTACTGGGCGGCACGTTCCTGCAGGATCGGCAACAACTCCTTGCCGAAGGCACTGTCGTGGTAACCAACGCCGATCTTCTTGCCTTTGAGCTTGTCCATGCCGCCGGCCTTGTCGCCGATGTGCTTGAGCAATGCGTCGCCGGCCACCCAGTAGTGACCGATCAATGGAAAGTTCCATTTGAAGACGCCGCCGTCGGCAGAGTCGCTGCGGCCATAACCTGAGGTGATCAGGGGAATCTTGTCAGCCGGCACCTTCTCGGTCAACGCGAACGTGATGCCGGTGGACAGCGGCTGGAACACCGTGGCACCCCCATGTTTGCCCTTGAGTCGTTCGTAACACTCCACACCGCGAGCGGTGTCATACGCCGTCTCGCACTCTTCGATCAGCGTCTTGATGCCGTTGATGCCACCGCGCACATTGACCAGCTTCATGTAGTCGTTGTGCCCATTGGCCCAGGGAGTGGCATTCGGCGCCACCGGGCCGGTACGACCGGTCAGCACCGGAAAAAACTGCTCCTTGGCCTGGGCAAATGCCCCCGCCCCGACAGTGGCCAACAAGCCAGCCAGAACAATGCTGCGAATCTTCATGAGAGTCTCCTGGGAAAAAACGGCACCTTCGTGCCTGCGGTTGACGAACGAAAACACGGTGAACAAAACACTCATCCTCAATGCGGGAAAGGCCACAGACGCATCTTTTGCTTGCCAATGCTCCACAGCCTGGCCAGCCCATGCGGTTCGACGATGAGAAACCAGACTATCAGCGCGCCAAAGATCATGGTTTCAGTATGTGATACCCCGGCCGTGGAGATGGTCACTCCCACCAGGTCACCCAACGCGGGCAGGAAGCGGTTGAGGAAAATCGGCAAAACAACGATGAAGGCAGCGCCAAAAAAACTGCCCATGATGGAACCCAATCCACCAATGATGACCATGAACAGCAGCTGGAAAGAGCGATCGACGGAAAACGCCGCAGGCTCCCAGGAGCCGAGGTAAACAAACCCCCACAAGCCACCCGCAACCCCGACGATGAACGAGCTGACGGCAAACGCCGTCAACTTGGCATACATCGGCCGGATACCGATCACGGCGGCCGCCACGTCCATGTCGCGGATCGCCATCCATTCGCGTCCGATGGCGCCACGCACCAGATTCTTGGCCATGAGCGCGAACACCAGCAGAAAACCCAGGCAAAAAAGGTACTTGCCAGTCGGGTTGTTGATGCTCCAGCCCAGCACATTCAGGTTGGAGACCGCCACCGAGCCAGACGAGCTGTTGTTGGTGAACCAGCTCACGCGAAGGAAGGCCCAGTCACAGAAGAACTGTGCCGCCAATGTCGCCACCGCAAGGTAGAGACCCTTCACGCGCAGGCTGGGAATGCCAAACACGATTCCCACCAGCGTGGCAAAAAAACCCCCCGCGAGCAGGGCGAGTATCAGCGGCATGCCATCGATCCGCACATAGGTGTTGTAGGCAGCGTAGGCGCCCACCGCCATGAAAGCACCAGAGCCCAGGGATATCTGGCCGCAATAACCCACCAGGATGTTCACTCCCAGGGCCGCCAGGGAAAGGATCAGGAACGGCAGAAGGATGGCCCCGAGCAGGTAATCGTCCGCCAACAACGGGACGCCGACCACTGCAAAAGCAAGCAATGCCAGCACACCCCAGCGGTCCTGCGCGGTCGGGAAGATCTGCTGGTCTGACCTGTAGCTGGTCTTGAATTGGCCGTTTTCTCTGTAGAACATGGGCTTGTTATTCGCTTTTCAACCGTCGTCAATTATTTTTTAGCTTCGACA